>CAKOHV010000047.1 GCA_934086145.1 uncultured Bacilli bacterium | reverse complement strand
AAAGAGATATTATACATTATTTATTGGTAACATTTTAACTAATGATATGGTAACATTTTAAAAAAGGATTAACATGTCAACTTATTTGGGTTGACATTACTCTTGATCTTTGATATATTAGTATCGCTAAACAAAAGGAGGGATACTAATGGCAGTTAAATTAAGACTTAAAAGAGGCGGTTCTAAACAAAGACCATTTTATAGAATCGTAGCTTCAGATTCACGTAGTCCAAGAGATGGTAAATTCATCGAAATTATTGGTACTTATAACCCAATTCCTGCTGAATACGAAGTAAAAATTGATGAAGAAAAAGCAATGTACTGGTTAAGCCAAGGTGCTCAACCTACTGATACAGTAAGAAATTTACTTAGCAAAAAAGGTATAATGACTAAATACGCTGATTCTAAAAAAGAAGGTAAGTAGTTATGAACCTAAAAGAATTTGCTGAATACTTAGTAAAGAGTATTACTAAGGAACCAGAAATGGTTAAAGTAGAACAATTTGGTGGCGAGGAAGAAGCAACTATCCTTGAAATCATTGTTCATGAAAATGATATGGGAACCGTTATTGGTCGTAATGGTAAAATGGCTAATGCTTTAAAAACTTTAATTAGAGCTCACGCTTACATCCAAGGTATTAATAACGTAAAAATAAATATCGACTCATTTTAACAACTAATTTTAAACATTAGTTGTTTTTTAAAACCTAAAATTATTTCTATATTCGAAAAAAAACACATAATAAGACTTAAAAAAAATCATTTTACTTTTCCAAATTCTCTAAAAAATTAAAATACAAACCTCTCCTTAAGTAATCTAAAAAAATAGCACAAAATTTGACAAACCCCCTGATAAATACTACAATTTAGACAATCAGTGGGGTTATTATGAAGAATAAAATATTTAAATATATAGGAATTTTTTTAATAAGCATTTTAATTATTACAGGTGTAAGTTTAATAACTGCTAGTAACTTATCAGGCTCAGCTAAAATTATAAGTGAAAGCGAAGTAACAAAGTATGATTTAGTTGCTTCAATCCCTTATAAATACAAAAAAACTTCTAAAATTGCTAGTCTCCAAGAACAATACCAGAATCCAGATATCGTTGGTATTGTTCGCATTCCACAAACTAGTATCAATGAAATAGTTCTTCAAGGAAATGATAATACATATTATCTAAGTCATGATATTAATAAAAATAAAACAATTGCTGGTTCAACCTATCTTGATACTCGTTCTAACTTCCAAAATGGTCGTAAAAATATTATTTATAGTCATAACTCACCAACTTTACCATTACCATTTCATGAATTAGAAAATTATTATAATGAAGAATTCTATCAAAGCCATCAATATATTGAACTAGAAGATGACTATGGCCTAAATAAATATCAAATATTTTCAGTTTATGTTGAAGCAACTGATTGGTCATATTACCAAAAATTCACTTTTGCCACTGAGCAAGAATGGCTTAGTCATCTTCAACAATTGAAAAATAAATCATGGTATCAAACTAATGTTGATGTTAATGCTACTGATGAAATTCTAATTCTTCAAACTTGTAGTTTTCACGAAAACTTTCAACAATATCAAAACAAATATCTTCTTGTGATTGCTAAAAAAATCTAAAAGGGCACTTGGCATTTAAAAGTGTCTTTTTGTTGCAACTAATATTATTTAATTGCAACTTTTTGTTTCTTGATATTACAAGCGTAAGATAGTATAATTACAAAAGAAGGATTGATGTAAATAGATAAACAACATTAAGACCATGTTGCAACCATTTTCAATGACAATCGTCGTGTCAACCTTCGCGAAGATGTAAAAAAAGCCTTGAATCATTTTTTAAATAAACTCTGTAATACCAAAGTGGTCTTTCATATTTTGTTAAATTATGGCCATCAGCAAAAGTTGCTGCTATCAAAAAATATTGAAGACTATGAAGAGGCTTAATAAACATCGATGAACTAGATGAAAAAATGTATAAATATCTGTACAATGATTACCGCCTAGTGATTTCTTGAGTAAAACGAGTAGGGAAGAATGAATCAGTAACTTCATACTAGACATTAAGTTCCATTAAAGTTTATTTTACTAAAGTTTTATCCCAGTTTTAACAAACAAGAATTTACTAAGGCCATTGGATAATACAATAAACGTAATCGCAGATTTGGAGGAAATGAAAAAATGAAACAAAGAGTAATTAGTGCCATTGTTGCACTAGCAATCGTAATTCCTTTATTTTTAATAGGAAAAATAACTTGGGCTTTAGGAGTAGCCATCGTCGCTTCTTTTGCCTACTATGAAACCTTAGGTTTAAAAGAAAGTCATAAACCATATCCTAATTACATTAAGGTTATGGGCTTCCTTGGTGTCGAATTAATAACTTTAAACAACTATATCGTCGGGTATGATTCGGCTAATATTTCCTTTTTGCCTATTGCCCTTATATCTTTAGCTCTTGCTATCCCAACAATCTTTGATAAAAAGGGAAAATATACGACTAGAGAAGCCTTCTATCTAATAGGAACTGTAACCTTCCTTGGTTCTTTCTTTAATCTTTTAATTCTTATTTATAATGCTGATAAATTGCTACTATTATACCTAATCTTAGTTGCTGTTTTAACTGATACATTTGCGATGATTATTGGTTGTTTAATAGGTAAACATAAATTAATTCCTGATGTTTCACCTAAAAAATCAGTTGAAGGTAGCGTTGCTGGTTCTCTTGTTGCAACCTCTGTTGCCTCTATTTTCTATTATAATATAATCGGATCTAATATTAACATTTTTGTCTTAATAATAATGACTTTAATTTTAAGTATTTTAGGTCAATTAGGTGATTTATTTTTCAGTAAAATAAAAAGAGAAAATAATATCAAAGATTATTCTAATATCATGCCAGGGCATGGTGGAATACTTGATCGTTTAGATAGCCTATCATTTATTATCCTAGGATATATCATAATTCTTCAAGTTTTAAATATGCTTATAAAGTAAGGTGATCAAATGATTTCTACATTATTAAATTTACTTCTTTTCATTTTTATTTTAGGATTATTAATTTTTGTTCATGAATTAGGACACTTCTTAACAGCCAAAAAAAGTGGTGTTTACATTTATGAATTTTCTATTGGCATGGGACCAGAAATAAAATCAATTAAAGGAAAAGATGGTATTTTATATTCCATCAGAGCTTTACCAATTGGTGGTTTTGTTCAAATGGCCGGTGAAATATACGAAGATGATGATACTAAAAAGATTCCTAAAGAACAATTTATGTGCAATCGTCCTTGGTATCAAAGATTAGTTATCCTCGTTGCTGGTGTTTTTAATAACTTCCTTTTAGCTATAATTCTTTTATTTGCAATGGCCTTAATTTGGGGAACTCCTTCCTTAAAACCGGTTGTCTACGATGTTACAGATGGCTATCCAGCTAAAGAAGCCGGTATTAAAGCCGGCGATGTAATTAAAGCAATCAATGGTTCTAAAGTTAAAACACTCGACAAAACCCAACTTTTACTTTTATTAAAGACAAAAGATGACAAATACCAAATAACTGTTGAACATCAAAATGGTCAAACAGAAACTTATGAAGTTATTCCTAAAACTGAAAAGAATAGCAGTGGGGATGAAGTAAAAGTCTTCGGTATTCAAACTAAAACGAATGTTACAAAAGGCTTTGGCAGTGCTGTTAAATATGCTTTTACTAAATTTGGTAGTGTTGTTGAACAAATGTGGTTAACTATTGTCAATTTATTTACTGGTAAAATATCTATTAACGCGATGTCTGGACCAGTAGGAATATACTCTGTTGTTGGCGAAACAAGAAGTGCCGGCATTGAAAGTGTTATCTATCTAATTGCTTACTTAAGCATCAATTTAGGTATCATGAATATCTTACCAATTCCAGCTTTAGATGGTGGTCACTTATTATTCTTAATAATTGAAAAAATTAGAGGTAAAAAAATCGATGAAAAAGTCGAAGGCATAACCACAACTATCTTCTTTGCCTTGTTATTACTTTTAATGCTATACATAACAATTCATGATGTTATAAGATTAATATTTTAAAAGGGTCGCAAGACCTTTTTCTTTTGCTTGAACTTAAGTAGTATAGCATTTTAATAAAACTCCTCCTTAAGAAATATTATTAAATTAAATAACTAAAATATAAAACTATTAATGGTGAATTAATACTATAATAACTTTTGTATCATTAGAAAAAAATAAATACATAAATACTTTTATAATTCCAAGTTATTTAAAGCTAAGTGTAATCCAAAATTTATAAAATTATAACTTTTTTTGAAAAAAAACAAAAAAGTGTTGCCAAAACTTTATAGTTATGATATATTTAATTTGCTTACTTTTATGGCGAGGTAATTCAGCTGGCTAGAATGATCGGTTCATACCCGATATGTCGGGGGTTCGAGTCCCTCCCTCGCTACCAATATGAGTAATAATAGATAGAAATATCTATTTTTTTTATACATTTTAATCTTATTTGACATATCAATACTAAGGTAATTGCATAAAAAATTATAAACTAGGTATAATCTGAAAAATAAGATTTTCGATGTTCTTAAAATCATGATT
>CAKOHV010000046.1 GCA_934086145.1 uncultured Bacilli bacterium | reverse complement strand
TATTTTCCTCCATAATCATTTGAAAATAATCTACTGAATAATTCCTAAAAAATTTTTTAGGATCTTCTACCCAATTATTTACTTCTTTCCACAATATATCTATTCCTTTATCTCTATAACATTTTATAAAACTATCATAATTAATAAATGCTCCATTAATATCTTTATAGGCATCATTTTTTAAATATAAACTTTTAGAGAACTTAGCACCAGACCAATCTAAAATAACTGGTGCGAAAAATCTTATTGGAAATTCATTAAAACCTAATCTAACAAGCCCTTCAGTATGCATTCGCTGAGCCCAAATGCCAGACCAATCTCCACCATCTAACATAATTGTTAAAGTGTTGTTTTTCTTATCTTCCTCTAGCATCGCTACCCCTTTAGTTAAATCTCTAAATTGAGTATTTATATCCACATATTCTTCATTTTCTTCTGTAACTTTTATCTCATATAAACCATGGATTGGACAATATCCTTTCAAAATTAACTCATTCTTATTATGTTTTTCTTCTAATCTTTTTATAGTTTTTTTACCAAGACCACACGTTGGACATATTGTCCTAATATGTAAATCTGATGCTGACAGAAATAAAAGTTCTTTAAAATATTCTTTGTCATTTACAATATTAATAAGTGATTTTCTTATATATCTATTTTTTTGAAATTCATTATAACTTCTTACTGAATAAGGAATATTAGCCAAAACTGATAATTTTTCTAAAATCTCATTAAATCTTTTCATATTAATCTGTTCTTTAGATTCTTGTTGATAAAAACTATGTCGTTGATCTTTATAATAAATTTCTTCATTATATTCTATTGTTTCTGCTGGACTATTTTCCAATTCATCAAATTGAACTTCCGTTTCTACTTTCAAATCATCTCTAATTTTACTCGCTAATGCAAAAGCTGTCATAAGTGTTGTTATCGTTCCTAGATGCGGACTACTATTAGGTTGTGCCGATGTGTTTATTATTATCTTTTTTTGATTTTTGTACTTATACAAAATTAAATCACTAAGTTTATTAGTTACATGGGCAATTCCGATTGGTGGATAAAATACTTCTCTTTTCATTATTTACCTCCTCGATATACTGTTACTATTTCTCTCTGAAATAGTTCTTTTCCAATTTTAACAAACTTTTTTTCTAATCTGTTTTTTTCTCCTTTTGTAAGAGGGGAAATTTCGTTTATTTCAAAAATTATCTTATTTCCTTTCAAACTATAGTGCCATGTTCCTTTCAATCCTTTAGAAAACAATATCACGCCTTCGATTTGTCCTGCTGCTTTCCAAATTAGAGTTTTATTTTTTCCGTTTAGTATCCATTCCTTATCAGAATAACTTATTAATAGTGGATCAAACTTACCAAGAATAATTGGATAACTTATTTTAACTTCTTTACTATCTGGTAATGATTCATAATAATATTTTTTTTTGTCAATAGATAGATATTTTGCTTTTTTGATATACTTATCTAAATCTTCTTTAATTTCCTTATATTTTAATCCTGACCAATGTAAGAAATCCTGTCTTGTTGCCGGTCCATAATATTTAAAATATCTATAAATTAAATTAGAGTTTATTTTCTTACTATCAACAATATCATTTTGTTTGTATAATTTTTTATCTTCTTCATTAAGAATTCCATATAGCACTTTATGATAAGCAGCTAAAATTAGCAACCCACTCCATGCCATTATCTCTTTTGATTTGTATTTTGGTATAATATTTTGAATCTCTGATTTTTCTATTGTTTTTTTATTATTTTCATAAAAAAAATCAGTAATTGAATTTAAGTATTTACTATAATCTATTTTTAAATGTTTAGCATATTTATACACCCAATTATCACTTTGACGATACAAATTTGAAATTAAATTGTAATCATTTTTATGATATATATGTAATGTTGTTCTTTGCCCCCAACTTTTAATTAAATTGTTATTACTAAAAATATTACATTTATAATTGGTTCTATTATATATAGATATTAATGCGTAGTTTTGATATTGGCATTGTATTCCAATTAATGATTCAACACACATATCAGCGCTTTCAAACTTATCTATTAATCCATTGTTATATAACCTTAATTTTTGCAAATCTAAATTCGAATAGTTACTCATGCTTTATTGCATATATAAGCACAGAATCATAATTTGGGTCATTTGCGATTGGAACTTTTTTCACAACTAAGATTTTACAATTTTGTTTTTTACTGAAATCTTGTATTATTTTTTCTGATAGATAATTATTATTAAAGCCCATCATTTTACTATACGATTCAGAAAAGCACCAATTAGCTCCTAATAATGTTCCGTCTTTCTCTAATAAATTATAAATTTTTTTTAAATTACTTATATATTCCTTTTCATTTCTACATAATCCTAACAATCCAAATTGCGATACATTGTTATATTTAATGGTATTATTAATAGATGAATGTAAAACATCACAAATTAAATAATCTACACGAATTTTAAGAGTGTCATCAAAATTTTTATCATATTTTTTTATTACATATTCACAACTATTAGGATATAACTCTTTCCTCCTAATTTGTTCATTAAGAAAAAACGCCTCTTTAGAAATATCTACACAAAGTACTTTTTCAATATTTTTAAACGCAAGTAACCAAAAATAAATATTACTACCACTACCAAAATCAATTAGTGTACCATCACAAGCGTATTTATTTATTAATTCTAAAATTTCTTCTGTTCCCTGACCTTCTCTAAACGGAGAACCATAGTAATCATTAAAATATTTTAACTGTTTTTTGTATTCTTCTTTGTCTATCTTATCAAAATTCATATTCACATAATTAATCTCATAGTTCTATTAAACTATTTTGATATATTCCCTTCTATTTTTTATTAGAAATTCGTTTTAAAACAATAATATAAGCACCATTTTCATCTTCTATTTTTTCTTGTATTACAAACTTATTACTTTTGTCTACAATTTTTTTAATCATATTATATTCGTAATTATATAATTTAAAATTTGTTTCAAAAAGCAAATTATCTTTATTAAAATATTGATACCAAAACTCAATATGAGTCTTATGATGTATATGCTTATTATATCTTTTAATATTTAAGTCATTAAATGTAAACTGTTTAGAAAAATAAAATTTATTATCTTCAACTTTTGAATCATAGTATGTTAATGTTTTTCCCAAATTAAAGTCAAATAGTTCTAAAACAATATATTTTGTTACTGAATAACTATTTTCTAAAAAATTTTTAAAATTAGAATAATTTAAGTATTGTATTCCTTGATCTAAAGCAAAAATACAATCACATTCGATTTTTAATTCATTTATATTTTTCATATCACAGATATATGTTTTAACATTTTTTATACTTTGTTGTTCTTTTTGATTATTAATAATATTTATCATTGTTTTTTCAATATCTATAAAATATGATTCTTTAAAAATTTTTGAACATTCTCTTAAATATACTCCGCTTGCACAAGGGCATAGAGCCATAGAAGTAATATCATATTTGTCTTTGATTGCCTTTAATAGTTTAATTTTCTTATAATCTTTTTTTACTTCTTGTATATAAAATGTTGCTCTTTCTTTATATGTTATTTTTTTCATAATAATCCCAATGCTCTTTTATTACTTGATGGCTAATCTTTCCTTTATCAAATATTTTTCCTCTTACAACTTCAGAATTTTCTTTTCCTTGTAATTCATTATCTAATATCTTTATTATCCATTCTTTTGCATTTGATGAATATGCTTCTGTAGTAGATTTAGGATATGCAGATGGTAAATTATCGATTTTACAACATACAACTCCGTTGTCCGATACATATATTGGATCATTTAAAGTAGTATATTTATCAATACTTGGAATATATCCACTACCATATCCGCAAGTTACATCAATTACTACTGTGCCAGCTTTTAAGGAATTAAATATTTCTTTTGTTATAATAGGTTCAGTATCATATGTTGAAATAAGAATAGCACCTATAATAGCATCCATTTTTGGCAAAATTTTCTTTAAATTTTCTTCAGTCGATTCTAAACAATGAATATTCTCATCCATATAAACGCTCATTTTCTTTAATTTATTAATATTACTACCAAAGACATAAACTTCATTACCTAATTCTGAAGCAAGTTTTATTGCCGCACCGCCGACATTTCCATAACCAATTACTGCAATTTTTGACTTGGATGCTCCACGAATTTGAAATAACGCTTTACCTGTGCCACCATATTGTTTTTGTTGATAAAAATTAGCATACATTATAGCCATTTTTCCAGCAATTTCCCCACCAGGATATGCCATAGGAAAATATCCATCGTCGGTTTCTATAAATTCATAAGTATATGCTGTTACTTTCTTTTTTTGTAATTCTTTTAATAGTTCATAATTCCCTTCGGCATGAAATATTGCAGACATTTTCGTATTTTCGTTTAAATATTTATATTCTTCTTGTGTTGGTCCTTTATATTTTATAATAAAATCACTATTAGTCCAACAATATTCTTTATCCTTTATTATTGCTCCGTGTTTTTTATATTCATTATCTGAAAAACCAAGAGCTTCTCCTGCACCTTTTTCTACATACACTTCATATTTTTTTGCTAAATCTTCAATATCTTTTGGTAATAAAATAACTCTATTTTCACCATTAATTGTCTCTTTTAACACTGCTACTTTTTTCATATTTTCACCCCTACTATACAAATATATTTACCACGATTACATAAATCTTCATTTTGTATATATTGCATTTCGATATTAAATATATAATCATAATTATCTACTAAAATCTTACTTATTGTATTTTTATTTGGAGTTAATGCTTCCTCAACTCCAATTAATGAAACAGCAGGATAACCACATTTAAAAAT
>CAKOHV010000045.1 GCA_934086145.1 uncultured Bacilli bacterium | reverse complement strand
CCTGAAACTGATGTTATGGATACATGGGCAACTTCATCAGTAACTCCATTAATTAATATGAGATATGGAGAAAAAGATAATTTTGAATCATTCTTAAAACCAATGAGTTTAAGAACTAATGCTTCTGAAATAATTAGAACATGGGATTTCTATACAATAGTTAAATCATTCTATCATTTTGGTACAAGACCATGGGATAATGTTATGATTTCAGGATTTGTTATGGCTAACAAAGGGGAAAAAATTAGTAAATCTAAAGGAAATAGTAAAGTTGAACCAATGGATGCTATAAATCAATATTCAGCAGATGTTGTTAGATATTGGGCAGGAACAGGAAGACTTGGAACTGATATAGTATTTAGTGATGAAACATTACTTCGTGGTAAAAAATTAGTTAATAAAATTTGGAATGTTTCTAAATTTATTGAAATGCATTTAGCAGATTATGAAGATAAAGAATTTAGTAATTATGAATATATAGATAAATGGATTTTAGGCAAGTTCCAAGAAATGGAAAGTGGATTCTTAAAATATCTTGATGAATATGAAGTTGGATTAGCACTTAACCATTTAGAAAAATTCTTCTGGAATTTCTGTGATAACTATATTGAAATTGTTAAACATAGATTATATAGACCTGAAGAATTTGGAATTGAGCCAAGATATTCAGGGCAAAAAACAGTTTATACAATTCTTTATAAATTATTACAAGACTTTAGTATATTCTTCCCATTCATAACTGAAGAAATATATCAAGAATTATATAAAGATAATAAATCAATTCATTTAACTGAAATTAAACCATTAGAATTTAATTTTAGCAAAGAAATGGAAATTGGAGATTCAATAATTGATATAATAAGTCAAGTAAGAGGACAAAAAACTATAAATAGTGTATCTCTTAAAACACCAGTTAAAGATTTAAAATTAAGTGTTAATAAAGACTTAAAAGATGCTATTGAATTATCTATTAAAGATTTTAGAGCAACATTATTTATTCAAAACTTAGAAATGAATGAAGTTGAAAATGATTATTCAATTGATAATGTTGAACTTGAATTAGAAACTGAAGAATAATAAAAAGACATAGATTAACTTCTATGTTTTTTTGTGCAATAAAATATAGGAGGTGATTAAAATGTCGGTATTTAAAATAGAAAAAAACCAAAATTATACTGTTATGTCTAATTATCATTTAAGAGATAGAAATTTATCATATAAAGCAAAAGGATTATTATCTTTTATGCTATCATTACCAGAAGATTGGGATTATTCTCTTGCAGGATTATGTTCAATTAGCAAAGAGAGTAGAGATGGAATCAGATCTATATTAAAAGAACTACAAGAACATCATTATGTAGAAATTGAAAAAGTTAGAGGAGATAAAGGTTATTTTGAATATAATTATTTAATATATGAAATACCACATTTTATTGATTTAGAAAATGAACAAGCTAATCCAGATATGGAAAATCCACACCTGGATAATCCAAATGTGGAAACAACTTCACAAATAAATACTAATATAATAAATACTAAAAAACAAATAGATAAAGATGATAAAACAATTTCATCTTTTTTTGTTGCTGAAGAACATAACATTTTAACTTTAGAATTAATTGATAGGGGATATATAAATGAAACAGATACTCAAATATTTTATTACGACAAATTGTTTGAAGATTTGTTAATGGATGGTAATTCTTACAAAGATTTAATATGTATTATTCATTATATAGTTCCAAGAGTAGTAAAAAGAAATTTTGAAGATGAAGATGGTAACATTATAAAAAATAAATATGGATATTTCAAAAGTTCAATAGAAAGTAATATTCATAAATTAAACAATCCAATAGAAAATCTTTGGGATTATGATGAAGATTTATTTAATGATTTTTATCCTGATTATTCAAAATGATTTCATACTTGTCAGTAAGAATACTTATATTCATAAAATAAAAGAAGATTTTAACTATCTTCTTCATTTTCTTTATCCATAAGTTTTTCGTAACCATCGAAAAATTTTCTAATATCAAAATTATATTTCTGTGCTAAAAAGAATAGGGTATCTAGTGAAATTCCTGTATCCACATTAGGACTTTCAATGTGAGATATAAAACTTCTACTCATATCAGTATCTTCTGCCATTTTTTCTTGAGATTTACCAATAATATTTGTTCTTATGGATTTCATATTTTGCCCAATTAAAGCAAATAGTTCATAAGTGTTTTTCACAAAGAATACCTCCTATATATAATTTTATAGGAAATATCAATTTTATACTGCTCCTTAGTAGAGAGCAATTAACTAATCTTATATTAAAAAAATGTGCTATAATTAACTTGGCACTAAAAAAGAATATCTACATATTCTTTGTTCTTCTGGGTATTCGGTGATTCTCTATTGGATCTCGCACTTCCAATAATTGAGAAAGCTGAACATTTAGTATATTAGAAAGGTGTTCAATATAATCAATGCTTGTATTTCGTTTAGCATTTTCAAGAGTTGATAGATAAGTCGTAGTTGTTCCAAGCCTTTCGGCAAGATCCTCTTGAGACCAACCACATTTTAATCTATAATAGACAATATTATTAGCTAATATTTTTCTTGCTTTATAAGTTGTTTTAATACTCTCACATCCTTTCAAATAACTTACTAATATTGTAATAAGTTATTGAATATTTAACCATTACCATAGAGTAGTAAGTTATAATAATATCTTGTGTAGATTTCCTTTAAATATGTGCTAGAAGTAGGTTTAGGTTTTATAAGAAAAAAGGAGAGCTAGAATATGAAATTAATTAAAACTAATGATGCTGGTAAATTAAATGAAATCAGTTTACAATTTACAGGTATAATAGTTAAGAACTTAACAAAAGTATTGGAAGTAGAAAATTTATCTTTAAATGATTTAAGAAATTTGTTTAAAGAGTTAACTGATAAAGAAAAAGATAAGGTATTAGAAATAACTATCAATTATCAGTTACAAAATTTAAAAGATATTATTACTGTTGAGAAATATCGTGAACTTTCTCGTCAAGTGGATGATATTACCGATTATTATGTTTGGGGTAAAGGAGAAGAACTTGATGGTATTATTACAGAAGGTGATGATATTGCAACAGATCTTTTATATAAAGTGTTAGGTCATAACGGAAGAACTTTTGAACTTCCTATTGATATATCTTATATAAAAAAATATTGTTTAACTTCTAATATCAAGCCTAATGAAATATATGATGCTTTAATTTGGATTATTATTCGATATATAGGGTTGGAAAGATGTTATACTTGGAATAATGAACATAATAAAGAAATAGAAGACATTAGTAGTAAAAATTAGTAGTAAAGTAGTAAATTTAGCAGTACCCTAAACCTCTTTTTAAGAATAATCTCTATTCCAGATTATTCTTTTTTATAACTTATCATTGAAATAGTAAGATAAATCATTTGTAAAGGATATGAATTAATTGATTTTAGTGGTATAATTATCTCATAGACAAATAGTAATTTGTAAAGGAGCGTCAAAAATATGGAAGAATACAATAATGAAAAGTATATGGTGCTTGAAAATGTAGAGGATTTATTTAAAAGAATCAATCGTTTTGGAAATGAATATAATTATTGCTTTGGCACCTTCAAACCTCAATCAGTATTACCAATAGCTCTTGGAGTAGTTGGAGGACTAATTGAGGTGATTAAACAAAAAAATAATATAAGTGGATATTTTGTTAATAAGAATGAAAATGAAATTTGTCTAATCCCCGTTATACTTGATGACCATAGAGTTATGCAAATTGATATTAATGGATATATTGATATAAAGCCAGAAGAAATTAAGAAAATAAAAATTAAAAATGAAGATTTTATATATAAAAGAATTACCATTATTCTAAATGATGGCACAAAATATGTAATGAACTCTGCTAAAAAGGTTAAAGGGGCAAATTATCATCAAGAAAACTTGAATAAATTTATTGAAACCTATAAATAGTAATTTGTTAAATTGGAGGAATGTTTATGGGATTATTTGACAAATTTAAGAAAAAAGAAACTAATGATTGGGAAAGTGCTTATGTAGGTAAACCAAATTTTTATTATGGTAAAGATGGTAAACCTTTTGGTGTATTTGTATTAACAGAAGGTACTTTAACTTCTTTTCCTAAAAATCCAAGATTATTTTATAAAGTAGATAATACAGAAGTTGATGAATGGAAGTTAATGCTTGTTAGTACAACGAATAATGGAATTTTAGGTGATATAGACTATTATGATGCCATAAAAAAACTTATGAAGTATGTCATTGATGAAAACGATAATAACATATTAATTAAAAAATTATCACTAGAAGAATTAAATGAAGTGCTAAAATAATTGTAAATGATGAATTTATAGTAATAAATTGGAGAAAATAATGAAAAAAAATGAATTTAAAAAAATGATGAAAAAAGAAAATAAGGCATTTAAGAACTACTATGTTTATGAAATGATCCTCATATTGTTATTAGCAATTATAGTTATACCGAATATTATACTGACAATAAATAATATGATCCCATTTAATATAACAATCATTAATACACTTTTAATTATTGTTGTAGCACTTCCTATTATAGTGCTTGATATAAAGAACGATTTAGATATTAAAAATATACATCAATATTATTTAAAGGAAAAGAAAATACCAGAATACAAAGATAAAACAAAAATTTTAAATGTATGCCTATTAATTAGCATAGTAGTTTTAATTGTTTGGGCTATTATAACAATACCAAATATTACAAAAACTGAAAATTTAAGTGAAATTGAAAACACATTAGTCATTACTACTAATAAGGGTAATAACATTGAAACACAATATGAAATGTTTGATGGATTTAAAATAAAGATTCCAAGTGAATTTAAAATAATGAGTGATGAAATTGTTAATGTTAAATATCCAAATGGAAATGCACCATCACTTGTTTACACAAATGACAAAACAACAATTAATGTAGCACTAGTTATGAATGATGTTACAATGAAAAATAGTCAGATAGAAGAATATGTCAAAACAATGGAATCGACTTATAAAAATTATTCAAAAGATGTAAAATTAAATTTTTGGGAAAGAAACAATCATAAAATTGGTGAAATGAAATTTACAACACAAGGATCAGATACAGAAATCTATAATCATATTATTGCATTTTCTGTTAATGATAAATTAAGATTAGTTAATTTTAATTGTACTAAAGAACAAATGAGTGAATGGCAAGAAGTTAGTAAATTTATTGTGGACTCAATAATGTTTGAGTAATATGGGAGGAGAAATGAAAATGAAAAAGAAATTATTTGCGATTTTACTTTGTGGAGTTATGGCTTTAGGACTTGCTGGATGTAGCAATCCAGTTAG
>CAKOHV010000044.1 GCA_934086145.1 uncultured Bacilli bacterium | reverse complement strand
CCATAACCCCACACATTAAGATAGTAAATATTGACTTTTTCATAATCAATCCTCCATTTCTACAAATTACTATTTATCTAATCTAATGTCATATTTAATAACTTTTATAAAATATTATATCATAATCACATTATTTTTCTTAATATCCTATCTAAAATTTTTATAGTTTCAATTAAACTATCATATTAAATATTGATTTTTCTATGTATTTTCTGACCAGAGTTACCCGTTTATACTTGAAAATATTACGGCAAACAAACTAAATATAAGACAAGATAACATAATAATTGTTCCTTCTAAGCAAACTGCGGTAAACTTTTTAAAAAGATTTACCAATATTACTAGTTGTCTTCTGAAGAATATAATATTTCTTTCATAAATTTTTAGAAAAATATTTTAATTAGAAAATACTATAATCTTACCTTCTTTCATCTATTCACCTCCTTCTTTTTTAGCCATCTTGATAATGGCTATGTATCCCATTTTTGTAGGGATATAAAAGCGAATAAAATACAATTTGTATTTTGTTCGTTATGATATGTTTAAATTTATAAGTAATTTATTCGTTACTCCTAGTCCACAGAAAAAAAAGATGCCATTAGGACATCTTTAAGGTAGTATGGGCAAACATACCATACGCAAACTAGGTTATATATTTTTTTATAATTTTTTTAAATTTATTATCAAAAATATGAAATTTTTAAGATTTGAAATTTTACAAAGTCCTTATTTCATAAGGCTTTTACGACATAGCACAGTCACGCACTCGACGTGGTAAGTATATGAAAACATGTCAAAGCCTTTTAAAGTCTTTATTTCATAAAAATTTAAAAGTTCTTTTAAATCACGAGCTAAAGTAATAGGATCACAAGAAATATAAATAATCTTAGTTGGTTTAAAAGCGATTATATTATTCAAAGAAGTTTTATCTAAACCCGAACGAGGGGGATCAACAATTATAGTATCAATTTGATCTTTAATTTGAGGTAATACTTTAGAAGTATTGCCAAGCATGTAATAAGCATTAGCTACTTTATTAATTTGAGCATTGGAAATAGCATTTAAAATAGCATTTTTAACAATTTCAATACCATAAATTTTACGAGCATTTTTTGAAACACTGATACCTAAGGTACCAACACCACAATATAAGTCTAAAATAACTTCGTTTTTATTAACATACTTTTTTAATTCATCAAAGATAAGAGAACAAACATAACGGTTTACTTGAAAAAAGGAATCATAAGAGACGGTATAAAAATAATTATTAATTATTTCAACAAATTTATTTTCACCATATATTGTTTCATTATTTAAAATGATACCAACTATTTTATGATTATTTTTTAGTGAATTAATGTCAATCTTAGGATTCTCAGTTGTTTTTAACCAAATCAATAATTCTTGATGGTAGTTAGAACGAATCGTTACTTCGCCATTTTGTAAATTTAAATACTTAAAATCTTTAATAAGGTCATTTATTTCCGGAGATGCTAAGTAGCAAGTTGTAATTTCTATAAAATCATGAGAAGAAGATTCATAATAACCATAAGAACCATTAATAGCTTTTAAAGTTATTTTATTACGATAATGTAAGGGATTAGGATTAGGAATAATAGGTATGTCCATCGTAAGATGAGTATACTTATAAAAAATATCTTCTAATTTTTCTTTTTTATAAAATAACGTATCTTCATAATTCATAGTAAGAAGAGGACAACCACCACATTTATCGGCATAGGGACATAGTGATGGAATACGCTTAGAACTTGTTGTTAAATACTTAGTAACAACTGCTTCATTATATTTTTTTGTTTCTTTAATTATTCTTAAGTTAACAATTTCCCCAGGCAAAGCATTTTTTACAAAAGTAATTTTAGAATCTATATAACAAATACCACGACCTTGGTTATCTAATTTTTCTATTTTAATGTCATTCATATAAAAAACCTCAATCTTATTATAAACTATTTATGATATTTTTTCTTATTTATTTTATAGAAAATAATATTTTAGTAATTATTGGTAATAATAAAAATGGTGATAGCTATGTATGAGTATCTAAAAAAAGAATTTAATAATAGTAGTGATTTAAAATATAAAAGTAATGCCGATGTTAAAGTAGTTTACTTAGAAAGTCTTTGTAGTAGTGATAAGATAAATGAGTACATTTTAAAAAATATTGCTTTAAATCAAAAATATATTTATTTACGTGATGTGGTAAGTGGACCTAGTATTGTTATTTTAACGGAACGAAAACAAATAAGTTTTTATTTATTAAATGGTTATGCTTTAGTTTATAATGATAAAGAAATGTTAGTTTGTGAAGTTAAAGCTGAACTATATCGGGCTGTATCACTACCCGATTCTGAACCATCAGTAAATGGTCCTAAAGATTCATTTAACGAAAATATTGTAATGAATTTAGGACTTATAAAAAGACGAATAAAAAGTGAAAAATTGATTAATGAAGATTTTTTTATTGGGCGTGAAAGTAAAACGAAGTTATCTTTACTATATATAAAAGGAATTGCCAAGAAAAAGCATGTCGAATTTATTCAAAAGAAGCTAGAAGCTTTAGATATAGATGGTTTGGTTGATATTGAGTCATTACATACATTAATTGGGGACCAAAAAGATACATTGCCAACAATTTTAAAAACAGAGCGACCGGATAAAGTTAGTAGTGCTCTTTTAGAAGGAAAGATTGTTTTAATAGCGGATAATTCACCTTATGCTTTAATAATGCCGGCTTTTTTTGTAGATTTTATAAATCCTCAAGGAGATTTGTATGTTAAACCTATTAATATAAATTTTTTAAAAGTATTAAGATTTTCTTGCTTATTTATTACCATTTTGTTACCAGCTTTATATATTTCAATTATTAATTATAATCAAGAAGCTATCCCATTAAATTTATTACTATCTTTTCAGTCCGCAAGGAATGGTGTGCCCTTTCCCTCAGCTTTTGAAGCTATTTTTATGATTTTTGTTTGTTCTATCTTACGTGAAAGTGATATTAGATTTCCTTCTAGTTATGGAAGTTCAATTTCAATATTAGGAGCATTGATTCTAGGTGAAGCAGCCGTTAATGCTAATATAGCTAGTCCGATTATGATTATTGTCATTGGTTTAACATTCATCTCAGCTTTAGTTTTTACGAATGGTGATTTAATTAACGGCTTACGTTATTATCGCTTAGCTTTATTAATAAGTGCTTGCTTTTTTGGTCTTTATGGCATGCTTTGTTGTTTATTTATCATTGTCTTGCAAATAGCTAGTATGGAAAGTTTTAAAGAACCATATTTGTATCCCCTAACGCCATTTGATAAAACATACTTATTTAAAACAGCATTAAGAAAAAGTAAAGATATGAAACGAAGTAAATTATTATCTAATAATGAATATAAGGTGAAAAGATGAAAAAAATAATACTTATTTTATTTTGTTTATTTATGGTAACGGGATGCTTTGATTATCGAGAATTAAATGATATTAATATTATTAATAGTATTGGTGTTGACTATATTGATGATGAATATGTCGTTTATTTTGAAACAATCAAAAATAAAAAAAGTGAAAGTGCAACTACAAGTATCGTTAAAGCACAAGATAAGATGTTTGCTAAAGCAATTAATAAAGCAATTAATAATGCTGGTAAAAGTGTGTATTTAAAACATGTTAAATTACTTATTATTGGCGAAGATTTAGCCGAAAAAGGAATTAGTGATGTCGTTGATTATTTAGTTAGAGAAATTAGTCTTAGTACATCTTTTTTTACTATTGTTGCTAAAGAACCAAAGAAAATTTTAAAATCAAGTAATAATGGCGATGCAATAAGTAATATTATCGTTGATACAATAAAATCGAATATGGATGCTGATACCTTAGATAATATTGATATCATTGCTAGTAATCTATATAATGATAAACTTGACATTGCCCTACCCTATGTCAAAATAAGTGGCAAAAATGTTGACTTAGAAAATATCGGCTATTTTAAAAAAGATAAAATGATTGGCCAATATAATAATCGTATTTTTAACTTTCTAATGTTAAAAAGTAAAAATATTGAATTTGAAAATAACGGCAATATCTTAAGTATATATGATAAAAAAATCACTTATAAAGTAGAAAAAGATAAAGTTATAATAAATGTTAACGGCTTAGGCAAAGTAAAGAAAATAAACGAAGATATTGATTTAAAAAAGCAAGAAAGTTATGAAAAATTAGAAAAAGAAATAAATAAAGCAATATATGAGGAAATCAAAGAATTTATTGAAGTTACAAAAAATGATGAAAGTGATGTTTTAGGCTTTAGAAACCTTTATTATAAAAAGTATCAAAAAAATATAAATAACGTTAACTATGAAATAAATACAAACATTAAAGTCAGTAAAAACGGAGCTATATATGAGGTGATTCATGATTAATAAGAAACAGTATATAATACTTAGTTTTCTTCTAACAAGAGTTTTATTCTTAGGAGGAGGAATAAGTTTATTAATTGGAATTAGTAATAATACGTTAGTGTTAAATAGTTTTCTAGGAATGTTACTTGGTTATTTTTTATTATATTTATTTTATAAAAAGGGCAGTATTAATAAATTATGGGAAATTATTATTGCTATTTTTACGCTTAGTATTGTATGGCTCGGTGATACTATTTTAACTAGTACTTATTTACTTTATAATACACCACCCTTTTTAATTTTAATTATTCTAGTAATAGTTTCATTATTTGGAATTAAAAAAGAGATGAAAGTAATTGGTAGAAGTAGTGAAATTTTTATTGGTTTTTCTTTTATTGTATACTTATTTATGTTAATTTCATTACCATCCCTGATTCATTTAAATAATTTATTGCCTTTTTTCAAAACCAATTTTACTAGTTTTATAAAAGGCATAGTTGTCTTTACAGGAGCTAGTTTAACACCTAATTTAATGTTATTGAAGTACAAAGATAATTTAAAATTTAAAGATGTTAGTATTGGTTATATTTTAGGATGTTTAAGTATTTTTTTTGTTATTTTTGTTATTTTAGGAATATATGGTGGTGATTTTGCTAGTATTCTCCGTTTTCCAGAATATTTAATTCTTAAAAAGATTAATATTTTAGATTATATAAGTAATGTTGAAAATATATTAATTATGGAATGGATAATTAATATTATTATTGGTAGTTTATTCTGTAGTAAAGTATTGAAAGATGACGTAAATAAAACAAGTTTTGTACTAATTTTAATAGGTATTTTTATCTTGGTAAATAATTTTTTAAATAGAAATTATATTTATATTTTATATGTTAAAGCTTATTCATACTATATCTTTTTTGGAACTATTTTACTTAGTTTGATTTGGAAAGGAAGAAAAAGGTAATTATTTTAGACCATAAGTGTTAGTTAGTTGGTCTGCAAATAAAGGAATTGGCGGTGGTTTAAAAGTATAATATGCAAAACTATAAGTTAAGATAAACAGAATAAAAAGTAGTTCTAAAATTTTTCGCGTACTAAGTTGAACAATTACGATAAGAAAAAGATTGTTTCAAGGAAAACAGCAACATAAAAAGATAAAATATCAAGGATTGGTAGATGATAAGAATTTATGAGATGTATATTTTAAGATATTATGAAAATAATAAGGATGGAGGCGATGTTTAATGAATGAAAATGAAAAGAATGTTTTAGATGAATTATGTAAAGGTGCTTGTATGGGAAAAGATGCAATTGCTTTTACATTAGAAAAAGTTAATGATAAAGCTTTGAAGGAAGAGTTAACTAAACAATATCAAGATTATGATAGTGTGTATAAAAAAATCAAAAAAATTTATCCTGATTATAGCGATGATTCTCCGCATGAAACAAGTACAATGAATAAAGTAATGACATGGTATGGAATAGAAATTAGATTATTGGTAGATGAAAGTTCTTCAAAAATTGCTGAGTTAATTTTACAAGGTACAAATATGGGAATTATTGAAGGTAGAAGGCTTTTAAATCATAAAGATACTCCGAAAGATATCACTTCCCTATTACGTGAATACGTAGAGATGCAGGAGAAAGCTGTTGAAAATTTAAAGAAGTTTTTATAAAAATTTAAAATTCTATTTAATTATGGTAATTAGATTAAGAAAAGTTGTTTTATTAAACTTTATTAGATGATAAGGAATGAATTAAAAATTAAGAGAAAAATTATTAGATGAGCAAAATAATTCATTTATTAGAAGATTGGTATCTTTTATGATATTCAATCTTTTTTAGTGAATATTTGAGCTTAACCCTTTTTAGGAAGTTTAATAAAAGATTTTAGATGGGTCGTTTACAAAAAAGAAAGTAATTGAATATGGACATATAGTTTAGTATTTTTAACATATATTTTTTTTACTATGACCAAATAAAAACCTATAAGGTAATTTTCTTATGACTTCCCTTATAGGTTAAATTTTATTGAACTTTTTATAAACTTTTTTAGTTTATTAAAACTTTTTATTAATAGATTTTTTATTTAATTGGGTATTAAATTTTGTTATTTAATAAGTAAACTTTTATTAGTTTTTTTATGATAACATTCTTTTCTTCTTCCAAGTTATGAAGAAAATGAAACCAGAAATTATAATCATGATAAGGAAGATGGTTATTTTGTTGCTCGTATTTGGATTGTTTATTTCTTCCTT
>CAKOHV010000043.1 GCA_934086145.1 uncultured Bacilli bacterium | reverse complement strand
ATTTTCATAGTCCAAAGCAAAAGCAATATTTGGAAATATAAAGCATATTCCAAATATTAATAATACTATACTTATTATTTTTTTAAATCTTTCATCACTTCTCTTTTACACTACATCTCTAACATGTATAAATATAAAAACATGAAAATTTTAGTTTTGCTAGCCATTGTTCGAATTACTTACAGAGTTTATACAAGTATAAGTGTCTCCGTTAATTTCAATAGTTTCTCCATTGGCGATCGTTAGTTTTGCATAAATTTGTTCTGTAGTTAATGTGGCATAAGAATTTGTAGTCATAATTTACTCCTTTTGTTTAAAAAATTTTGAACTTTATAATTTTATTAGTTTCATCATTATATATAGAGCCAATAACCCTTTTAGTTATTCCACCAATTAATAATACTTCTTTATTATTCATCCAAATTGCACGATGCCCAAATTTTGCGTATGGCATATTTATTATTTTATAAAACTCGTTTTTTCTTATATCATATATTTCATTTGAATTTATAAATTTATAATGTCCTCCAAACAATGCTCCAATTTTCCCAATATTTGCTACTCCTCCGTTAATTAGAATTTGTTTATCATTTAATTGAATTATGTTACTAATATAATTTAAATCCATAATATTATAATCTCTTAAAATTGGAGAAGAAGATAATTTATTAAATTGGTGAGTATTTAAATCAAAGGAAAGTGTCAAATTATAATCTTTATATTTATCATTTGTCAAATAAACAAATATTAAAATTTTATCTTTTAGTCCTACAAGATGCGTGATTCTTTGATTGTTATTTACAGAATTGAACAATTTTGAATATGGAAAATCTAATTTATTTAACTTTGAGTTTTTTATATTATAAATGTATGCATTATTGATTGTGATAATAAATATATTGTTATCATCTATTTGCACAGACCTTGCATTGCTTAAGTTTTCATTTGTAATAAAACAATGCTTTTGTTTTTGCTTAGTTTCAAAAATTCCAATTTCACTTTGATTTGTATTAGATTTATATGAAATATAAAAAATAATATTATTATTTAGTAATATATAATTTTGAAGTATATTATTTAAATTTACATTACCAATATTAAAAGTGCTATTATATATATATTCTACTTTATTGTTGTTCAAATCATAATTGATTGAATATCCACAATTTTTATCTATACATGTTCTTAATAAAAAAAGCTTATTATTATCTAATAGAATTCCCTCTGGGGCATAATATATATTTTGCTGAATTTTATAAATATTTACAGATTTACTATTTATATCATATATTTCACTCGGTATATTATTAAAAGAATCTCCTAAAATTAAAATTCTTTTATTATTTAATAAAAATGCATCAGCATCAGGATGATTAAATCCCAAATTTGCAATACTCTTAAAATATCCATAATGATACTCTTGGAATTTTATAAATATAGATATTAGAAGAATAAGTAATCCTACAGTTATATATATTAAATTAAACCTTTTTTTCATCACTTCTCATTACCCCTGCATAATAATATGTATAATATAAAAACATGAAAATTTTAGTTTTGCTATAGATAAAAAAACGAAGATTGAACTAATGCTCTTCTTTATGTACCGAATAACGAGGCTTCAGCACCATCGTTGGCGAGCAACACGAGCCTTACGATGGTGCGTACCCCTTGTGGGTAGAACTCGTTTGTTGCGAAAATGGCTTGAGCAACAAACACGAGAGAGAGTCCGACTTCTGCTCATAATAAATAAAGAGCCAGATTAAAATCCGACTCTTTATGGAGCGGGAGACGAGGCTCGAACTCGCGACATCCTCCTTGGCAAGCAATGTAAATAATACAAAATGCTTGATTTTACAACCGTTTTCACTATATGAAACTTATTCGAAACAGGCGAAATTATATATGAATTACCCACTCATTACCCACAGATTTTGAAAGAAATTGTATTAAATAAAAACAAGTATCATTATTTAGCTAATTTTTAATAGGAGGATAAATACATGGCAAAAACATATAAAGCAACAATTGTACCAATAGTAAGTGGTGGCAATGTGGAAGTAAAAGTTTCTGCAAACAGTGTAACACAAGCAATAGGAATTATAAGAACTTTACCTTATTTTAATAGTTTAATCGGTAATCCTAAACAAGTTAATGAGGATGAAGAAAATCATTTGACAAAAATTAGCAACTTAATAAAGAAAGCAAATGCAAAGAAGCAAGTTGAATTAGCTAGCATTATGTAGTTTTAAACTTAACAGAAGTTTAAATTCATTTAAAAGTTTTAATTATATGATATACTATCTGTAAAGGAAACTATGTATGGCAAGAAGTGATTTATTATTGAAATTAGTAAAAGCGGGTAGCAATGGCGATAAAATGTTATTTGAAAAAACAGTAGAGGCTATTGTGTCAGAAGAGCGAGCAAAACAACATGATTTACTTGCAGATAAATTAATGGAAACTTTTTTATATTCAAAAACTATTAATAAAAATGTTAATAAAGTAACATCGCTTGTTAATTATCAATTCGATAAAAATTTATTTTGGGAATTAGTTCCAAGTACAACTTTACAAGATTTAATATTAGAAGAAAAGTTAGAAAAAATATGTAATGATTTTATCGAAGAACATAATCGTAGTGAATTGTTAGCAACCTTTGCTCTTGAGCCTCGTAATAGAATATTATTAGTAGGTCCACCGGGAAATGGTAAAACAAGTTTAGCAGAAGCTATTGCAGAGGCATTATCTATTCCATTAATTGTTGTACGTTATGAAACATTAATAGGTAGTTATCTTGGCGAAACCTCATCAAGATTAAAAGAAGTTTTTGATTATTGTAAAACTAGAAAGTGTGTATTGTTTTTTGACGAATTTGATACTATAGGAAAAGAACGTGGAGATAAGCATGAATCAGGAGAAATAAAACGCGTTGTAAGTTCTTTACTCTTACAAATAGATAAATTACCTAGCCATGTTATTGTTATAACAGCTAGTAATCATCCTGAACTACTTGACAAGGCTGTATGGAGACGTTTTCAATTAAGACTCGAACTTAAAAACCCGACAAAAAAAGAAATCAAGCAATATATTAAAGTTTTTCAATCACAAATTAAAGATATAAAATTACCTATAAATACACTAGCAACTACTCTAATGGGTGCTAGTTTCTCTGATATAAGAGAAGTTTGTGATTGCATAACAAGGAAATATATATTGTCTTTTGAGCAAGGTGATATAGAAAATATTGTTGATGATGTATTGTCAGAGTGGAAAAATCAGTACACTATCTCTAAAAATAATATAGGTGATTTTAATGAATAATTATCCTATTTTGTTTTTTGATACGCCAAATGTTGGTAAACGAGGTTCTTTATCTAGTAAATGGTCTCGTTCTGTTTTGAATACGCCTGTTTTTGAAAAACAAGTTGAGCGTTTAGGACCAATTTTTAATAATTTACAATCAGCATTAGACAATCATCGTTTATCTCCACAAACTTCGACATTGGGTCTTGAACCAGAGTGTACAATTGTTATGGAAATTAGAGGCAATCTAGAAAATTTTATTTCAATCGCAAGAAATACAGATGGACTTGAATGGTTAGTTGAACTTTCTGAAGACGTTGATTGTGATGATAATTTTTATAATATTGATAGTGATGGTAATAAACTAGATACAAAAGTAAAAAGTAAATTATTCGTTACTATGGCAAATCAAAATGCGATTAATGAGTTAATAAGGTGTTGGGATCTATATAAAGAAAACCCAGATGTAAAATTAGACAAAGGAAAAGCACCGCTAAAACAAATTTTCAAAAATTTATATAACATAAGACGATGGAATACTCAAGACAGACTTGAAAATTCATATTTATATGAAAATTGGAAATTTAAAAAAGAGCAAGGCTTTACTGATTTATCATTAGAAATTGAATTATGGTATCGTCAAAATTCTGAAAAAAGAGCACAAGCTCAAAGTATTATTGAAAATGAAATAAGGAATTTAGGCGGAAGTATAATTAGTACAAGTATCATTCAAGAAATACGATATCATGCAATATTAGCAAGTGTTCCCGTTTCTGTATATGATAGATTGCAAGCAAATGAAGATATTGCAATTTTAAAATGTGAAGAAGTTATGTATTTTAATCCATCTGCACAAGCATTAAATCATATAAATATTAATGAGAGTGAATGTGAAAGCATTGAAGATGAACAAAATGCGGCCACTGATGATATTTGCCATGTGGCAGTATTGGACACGATTCCTTTATCAAATCATTCCAATCTAAAAGGATTTGTGAATGTAAATGATGTAGATAGTCTTTCTGAAACTACATCTATCGAAAATATGGCTCATGGTACAGCGATTTGTTCATTAATTATAAATGGAGATTTATCAAAACAAGAGTCAAAAATTAAGCACAAAGTTTACGTAAGACCAATCTTGAATGATGATGGAATCCCTAAAGAAACATTACCAGTAGATATAACTTATAGGGCGATAAAAGAAATTGTAGATAATGAGGAGTTAAAAAATAATATAAAAATTATAAATTTGTCTGTTGGAGACTTATATAGACAATTTAATAAAAATATAAGTGCTTGGGCAAGATTAATTGATTATTTCTCATATAAATACAATTTATTATTTTGTATAAGTACGGGAAATTATGAAGAACCTATTTCATTAAATTGTACACTAGAAGAATGGAATAATTTATCTTTAGAAGACAAAAATAAAAAAGTAATCGAATCAATTAAAGAAACGGAAATTCATCGTAAATTATTATCACCAAGTGAGTCTATAAATGCTATTACCGTTGGTTCTATTCATAATGACAGTTCTATTTTTTTAGGCGATAACAATCGTTTAGAATTAGTACAAAGTAATATTTTGCCTTGTACAACTACAAGATTAGGTTTAGGATTCAGAAATAGTATAAAACCTGATTTATGTGTCGATGGTGGTCGTCAATTATATGAAAAGCCATTACTAGATAGCCAAAGTTTGCATAATCTTAAAATCAAAACAATTTGGACCAAAGCTCCAGGCTTGTGTGTGGCATATGGTCAAAATAAAAAAGCATATATGACGGGAACAAGTCTTGCTTGTGCGTTAGCAACTAGAGCTGCTGAACAATTTTATGAACATATAGAACAAATTACAAATATACCTGATAATATAGCAGTTCTACTAAAAGCTTTATTGGTTCACAGTTGCACTTGGGGCGACTTTGAAAGCTTTATTGGGACATCTCTTGGTATAACGACATGGCAACAAAAGAAGAGAATAACTTCTAAAATGTTGGGTTATGGAAAAGCTGATTTCCTCAAACTATTAAATTATATACCTCAAAGAGTTACTGCGGTAACAACAAATAGTATAAAAAGAGATTATTTTCATGAATATAGATTTCCTTTACCAAATTCTTTAACAGGTAATAGAAATTGGTTTAGATTAACTATGACTTTAGCTTGGTTTTCACCAATAAATTATGAAAACCCTAAGTATCGTAGAGCAAAGTTATGGATTGAGAATGAACAAGATGGAATTGCTTCTAATATGATATCTGATGCTAAAAAAGATATAGACATAGATTCTTCTTTAAAAGGTACAGTACAACATTTAGTATTTGAAAATGAAAAAGCATTAGCGTATATAGATGGTACTGACATTTTAATTAAAGTCAACTGCTTAAGTGAGGATAATAAAAATTTAGATTTTATAAATTATGGTTTAGCTGTAACTCTAGAAGTAAAAGAAGATAATGCCATTAATATTCATGAAGAAATAGCAGAACGGATTATATTAAAAGAAAAAATTCAAACTCGAATATAATTACAAATCTAAATTCATATACACATCAGCTAGCTCATCTTGTGTAATTCCTACGTATCTTAAAGTACACTTATCTTAATGCACTTAAATCTAAATATTTTTCCTCTCTTCTAGCCATTTTTACTCCTTTGCATTGATTTGTTTTTATAGTTTCTTGGATTAAGTTTGCACCATCAAGAATTTTTCTACTTCCTCATATATAAAAATCGATTTTTTGCCGATTTCTCGGTACATTTTGGGGGAATTGCTTATATCCCAAATAGCTATAAACTGTTTACTGATACCAAGCATTTCTGCTAATTGTTTACAGTTCATCAAATGCAATTCGTCTTTTTTGTTTAACATAATTTAGCCTCCTATGCTAACATCATAGAAAAAACAAGATTGTTAAAAATGGAAGTAGTTGAATTAAGAAAACACAAAAGACACCACAAAAAGATTTAGATATTGCTATTAAACGCTATAAAGATTTATGCAAAAGATAAAACAATTCGTTTACCTAAGTATTTAGCAACTTTTTCAATTGTATTTAACGTAATTGAGGTATTTTCGGGGTCTAAAATACGGCAAATTGCAGTTCTTGAAGTTTCAAGTTCTTTTGCAAGACGATTAACTGACATATTATCAGCTAGCATTTTTTGCTCCAAAGCATAAGCAATAATTCTTTTTATCGCAACCGCCTCAGACTCTTGAAGTATTTCTTCTTCTTCGAGAAAACTATCGAAACTAGAACCAATATGTTTTTTATCAATCATAACTATTCCCTTACTAAAATCTTATATTTATATTGCACCAAAAATAGTGCAATATTTCAACCCTTAAACTACAAGAATTTAAGAACTTAATATGAAAATTTTTAATTTTCTCTACTTATTTCAATTACAAAATTACAAATTAGAAAAATAACCTTGAAATATAATAAGTATAATGCTTTTAGTTGTAATAAGTTGGTATTTTTCTGTAATTAAATGTAACAAGAGTTTTTTCAGAAGTATGTACGAGTGAAATTATAAGATTTATAATAATAAAAATGGCTAAAGCTCTAGGTTTTAAGCATTTTCTAGTAGATTTTACAAGTTGCTAAATTCAGAATAATCGAGATTAAACGGAAACAGTATTTTAAATATAAATATATATAAATCATCAAAAAGTTTAACAGAGGTTAATCTGAATTCTCTCAGTATAAAAGAGGTACATTTTATGGATAAAAAAGATTACAT
>CAKOHV010000042.1 GCA_934086145.1 uncultured Bacilli bacterium | reverse complement strand
GTCAACACATATGCCTTTCACGCATACATTCATGGGTTCAAATCCCGTACGGGTCACCATTTAGTTAATTAAACTCTTTAGAAATAAAGAGTTTTTTTATTGTTAAAAAAGGACATCAAAAAAAAGAATAGTAACTAATACTACTCTCTTAAAGATATGACCCAATTAAATTCATTACCTCATTAAAATCGCTAGCGAAAAAAACAACAATAACTAAAATTAATAAAATCATTACAATTGATAGACATAAAACATTATAAAAAATTTTTTCATTAATATTCTCAAAAGGAACAATTTCACTTATAACCGTATAAAAACTTATCGATGAAAAAACTAAGGCTAATAAAACAAGTAAGAAACCAACATAGTAACTAACTATTACTCCTAAAGGATATAAAACAGTTAGTGCAAATAAAAATGGAAACAATGCTAAATTACTAAGCATAATATATGTTCCTAAGTGAATTCCCTTACTTCTAATAAATGATAATAAGTAATAAACTGCCGAAACAACTAAAATTAAGATACAAGATATTGATAAAGTATTCAAAGTAATAGCTAAGTAATCTTGTTTACCAATATTACTAAAATCAACCACAGTTGAATAAGAACCAGTATTTAAATCATAGACTTTTTTAAAGCCACCAGTTAAGACATGAACACCAAGTGATAACAAAACAATTAAAATCGTTATATAAAGTGTAATTTTAACGGCTTTTTTTAAATCTTTGTATTTCTTTACAGCCTCACTAATCGTGGTTCCTGGTTTAAAAAGAACTTTAATTAACAACCCGATGACAATAAATAAATTTACCTTAGCTTCAGCCAAAGACTCTTCTTGTTCTACATAAACCGGATTTTTAATGGTTTCATCTTTCAAAACGGTTTCCGGAGTCAAAAAGACATTATCAACTTCCTTACTTTGTTCTTGTCCTTCCACATCTTTTTCCGGCTTGTTAGAAGCTTCTTCTTCCGCCCGCACAGTAGCGTCCCCAACCCCTTGTTCCTCAGCTTCTTTAGGACTAACCATCTCCGTATTAGCATCAGGTACTTCAAAAAACGGCTTTACAAAAGGCAATTCTTCCTCTTCTGGCGTATTAGAAACTTCATTATCATATACTGGGGCACTTGAATAATTATCTACTGGTTCAGGATTATCAAAAAATTCAGTTTGATTTGGTAATTCCTCCTGATAATTATGATTATCTTCTTCTATCCTTCTATCATGGTACGCTGAATTATCATAATATTGTGGAGTTTCCTGATATTGTTGAACATCTTGGTATTGCTGGTCATCCTGATATTGTCGAGCATCTTGATATTGTCCGTCATCTTGGTATTGTTGTGGTTCTTGAAAGAATCTATTCCCACCATATTCCTGATTTTGATTTTCTTCCTCATTAGGGCCAAAATTGGCATCATAACCTAAACCATTAGTAAAAATAGAAGCATCAAAATTATCCGGTGCTTGTTGGGGCTTTTCCTTATTTTTAGTCGACTTTATTTCAAAAAATTTATTTGCCATATAACATACTCCCTACTATTATTTAATTATAACTTAAAATAACCTTATTGGCTACACCTTGTTCTTTCATTCGACATTTTCCGACATTAACTTACCAGTTTAATTAAAGTCTCCCCCCAACCGCTTTCTATAAAAAAATAATATCTCAGTTTAAGCCAAGATATTATTTTTTTATTGATTAGTTATATTTTTTCGTTTAAATAAGAATAACGATAAACCAAGTAAAATTAAAACGGTCATTATATCAACAACCAAGGCTATTTTAAAATTACAGTATTTGAAAGCTGGTAAGCCCCCAAACAAGTAAACACTCAAATTCCAGTTCATCATTGGTAAAAATTTTAAAGACGCCACATTCGTTACAGTGACCAAGTTTGAAGCAATACTTCCAAAGAAATAAGTGACAAAAGCTACAATAAAGGCCACAATTGAAGAACCAACTACACTACCAAGTAAAAAGGCTACACTTAGTAAAATAAGATAAAATGGTAATAAAGCTAAACTATAAAGTCCTATATATTTCCAAATACTTATTAAAACTACTTTTTTTAAAGTAAAATCATACATAACTATTGGTAAAGATAATTCTTTATACCCCGTAATAAAACCATATATAATAATTTCACTTGCTATATAAAATAATAAGAACATAATTGATACTATTACTGCCGTTATAAACTTACTAAGTAAGATTTGTCCTCTAGTACAAGGACGTAATAATAATTGCTTAATAGTTCCTTTATTATATTCATCAGCCATAATACTTCCAGCAATCATTATTACAGCAATGATAACTAAGAAAATTGGTTCAGTAATACTATAATTTATCATTTCAATCAAAGATATTTCATTATCAGTTCCATATATCTTATGATCTAATTTATATTTAGCTTCTTTATATTCTTTTTCAACACTACGTTTTTCATCTAATAAAATACGATCTTTATAAGTACTTTCGTCTTCATTATAATCTAAGTAAGCAATAGCTTGATTAACAAAATTAGTAACTAATTGTGCTTTTTTAGAAGTATTAGGTTCTATATTATCATTCAAAGAATAATCTAAACCAGCCAGACGATATTCTAATATTTTTATTTCCTTAGCAACTTCGTTCTTTTCTTCTCCCTTTGGTAAGGACTCAAAAGTACTTTCTAATTCTTTCTTATCTTTTTCATAAGCGGCTTTTTCATCCTTTAAGATTGTTTGCCAGCTATTTTCTTTAACATAATTTAATTCTTTATCATAACTTTTCTGACATTCTTCATACTTTTTTGTGTTTTTATATAAGTATTTATTTTCATTCATACATGTAATATAACCACTAACTTTGTCTTCTAAATAAACATATTGCCATGAGTTACGACCATGATCAAATTCTTTAGCAAGTTGACTTAAATCATAATAATATTTATCATCAAGTAAGAACTGAATTTCATCACTATCTGAAACATCACCCTGAATAAGTTGGTTAACACTATCTTGATAGTAATCCTCATCTGAAACATTAAATTTGCGATTAATATTCGTCATAAAAGCCTCAAAACCAATTAATAAAATAGTTAAAATCATTAAAATATAAATAGCTTTTTTATGAAATAATTTAATAAATTCATTTTTAATTAACTTAATCAATGATATTACCCCCTGTCTCTTTTAAGAAAGCTTCTTCTAATGAGGCTTCAACTAGTTTAACTTGATAAACATCTATCCCCTTTTGTACAATTTCTTTTACTAATTCTGCAACTTCTTTTTTACTACGTTTTACATGAATAATATTATCATCAATTATTTCATCATCTTTTTGTAAGATACTCTTTAGACCTCTAACTTTACTTACTTCAATTTCATAATAACATTCATTATCATTTTTCAACTCTGTTATTTTACTTTCAGAAATAACTGTGCCATTCTTAATAATACAAACGTTTGTACAGAAATTTTCTAGTTCTGCTAAATTATGACTTGATATTAAAACAGCAACGCCTTCTTTCGCTAACCTCTTAACTAAATCTCTTAATTCCTTAATTCCTTCTGGATCTAAGCCATTAGTTGGTTCATCTAAAATAAGCAAATTAGGTGATGCTAATAAAGCTGAGGCAATCCCTAGGCGTTGACACATTCCTAAACTATACTTACTTACCTTATCATCGATTCGTTTCTCAAGACCAACCAATTTAATAATTTCTTTAACCTTATCTTTTGAGACATCCTTATACAAGGAAGCAATCAACTCTAAATTTTTTCGTCCGGTTAAATACATATAAGCATCCGGATTTTCAACAATAGCTCCAACTTTCTCAATAGCCTTAACAAAGTCCTTTTTAATATCATAGCCATTAATAACAACTTCTCCGGAATCAATTAACTGTAACCCTAATATTAATTTAATCGTTGTTGTTTTGCCTGCTCCATTCGGTCCAATAAAACCTAAAATCTCACCGGCTTCAATTTTAAAAGAAACATTATTTAAAACTTTTTTACGTCCATAAGACTTATTTAAGTTTTTTACTTCTAAAACCACTATAACTCACCTCTCTAATACCTCCCATTATAAAGCAAAATACTTATAAAAGATAGTCCAAGTAAGAAAAATTAACCAACATAAAAACCCTACCACTAAAAGGAGGGTTCTATTTTAACTAAACATTCTTTCTTAAATTATCATAATCTCTAAATAAATCATCAACCGTATAAACAATTTTACCGGTTGCAACAGTTGCCACAAACGATGAATTATAAAAACTATTCTCTGTTCTCATTTGTTTTACAATATCACGATAATTCTCAATAAAATTAATATTATAATCAAACTTCCCATATTTATTATAATACTCTTCATTATGTTTAAGTAAGCAATAACATACATACAAATATAGCTTATCAACATCAAAACATTTAATAAAACGATCTAAGTTTATTGATTTATCAAATAAGTCAATAACAGCATTATAACCAGTAAGTAATTTTGTATATTGCTTTTTACACATAACTATAAAATCTTCAAATTCCATGTCAACATTAGAATTAACATATTCATTTTTTAATTCTTCATAATATGGTGAGGCACTACCATTACTATCAACATCACGATATTGATCTTTTTTATCTCTTATTGCTTTCTTAATATCTCTAAAAGCATCTTCCCCATTAGCATCAATAATTTCATCGATATTACCAACTAAATTGCGTAAGAAAGCTCTTTTTGAAAAATATAAACATCTTGTATTTCCAACAATTTTTGAACAAATCCTAATATTAAAAGACTTTACAATCTCATCATCTTTAAAAATAACATTAAGTGGCATGTAATAATATCTCTCTAGAAATTCTTCATATTTGTTCTTACCATTTTTTACTAAAGCAATGTCCTTTAAACCTGTTCCTAATTCCCATTCACCATAATAAACTACTAATGGCTTAAATAATAATTTTAAATTTGGTATCAATATATCATTCATATAACCAACCACCTATTCTTAGATAATTATACTATAATTTATAAAAATATCAAACTGAAAATTAGGTTTAACTTATTTTATATGATTAACTTATTTTAGAATGTTACACTTTGTTCTGTATTATATACTACTCCGTCTATTTCTAAGTAAATTAAATATTTTCCTTTTAATCCTTGAGCATTAATGTAACTTGTAATTGTTAAGCCATTTTTTTCTTCTTCACTATTAAAGATATCAACACATAATGCTGTATAGGGATGTTTACTAATAGCTATATTATAATAATTAACTTTTGCCCCTTGGTATAATAAAACATCAACTTTACTTCCTTTTTTAAATGTTCCTTGAAATACTAAGCGATCTTCTTCTTTAGTAAATTCTATTTTATGTTCTTGATATTTTTCATCTATTTTTTTGCCATTTAAAAGCAAAGTTTTTTTCTTAGATGTTACTTTAGTTGTTCCTAAACTACCAAGTCTTTGGGCTTCTCCTAAGCTAAATGTTGCTGTTTCATAGATATTTATTTTTTCCACACGATAATTATTAGTTGGTAAAATTAATTCAAAAATAACTTTATTATTTAATAGTTCAACAGTATCTGATACTAGCTCAGCATTTTTACTAAAACCAGCTGGTTGATTAGAGTTTTCGCCATCAACATAAACAATTCCGCCAGAATGAATTATATAATGTTCTTTGGCTAAATAATCAACATCTGAAATATATGGTGAGTAAAATGAACTACCACGTTTTTTTCCATACTCAAAGACTTGTTCGATTGTCATATCCTCCGTATTTATTTTATACATAACCCCTCTTGAATAACTATCACTAGCTGCGACATATTTATTTTTATCTTTACTTTTATTATTACCATTATCAAATAAGAAAATATAACCTTCGGGGGTAACCATTGCGGCATGCTGCGACCATTGCCATTCAAAATTACTAGAAGTTGGTTTAAAGAAATATTTTTGATATTCACTACTCCAATTAGTCGAATCGCCAATAATCCAATTTAATTTACCTGTATCATAAGAAATATTAATTACCGCATCTTGATGACGTCCAGAAAGAATAATCGAATTAGTTTTTTCATCATACCAAACTGAATTATTATGAAACCAATCATATTCTATCCAATTTTCACTTTTACCATCTTCCATCTTTAAAATATCTTTTAAATCAAACGTTTTAACAATATCGCCCGTCTCTCGATCAACTTCAACGATATAATCTTCAACTGTTCCACTTGGATTATTAAAATCATCACTAGCTACCAATAAATTACCATTAGGCATTTCAAAGTAATCATGATGATAACCTCCTTTTAAAGAATATTCACGATATATTTTACCAAGCATATCTATTTCATATAAGCCCGTCATATAATAAGGTGTATTAATTAACCTTTCTGTACTAACTAACATTCGGCCATTTTTAAGTAACTTATTATCCCATATCGCATTACTTGTTAAATACCATCTAACATCCCCATTAATATCATAAGCACATGTATATCCTTTACTAGATGGTGTATAAAAATATAAATCATTACTTAGCTTATCCTTATCAGCTTTAACACTTGTCGGTAAAACAAAATCATCAGGTAATTTGCTTGTCTTAATTGTATAATCTTTACTTACCTTTTGGCCATTATCATCATATGAAACAGTTACTTTATTTTCATAATCGGGATATAAACCATAAACGGTTAAATAATGTTTTGTTCCTTCGGAAAATTCGTGAGTTAAAGTAACTTTCTCATCTCGCCCATGAACGGTAACCACCGGCTTAACTTCATTTTCTGTTTCAAATAAAATTAAAGCCGTTAGTGGTGAATTATGATAAGGATCTAAAATAACCTTCGCTTTAGAAATTGTATAACCTTCCGTAACAATTTCTTTTTCATATTCCTTTTGTAAAGATATCATACTTTCCTTTTCTTTAAGTTCAACACTCCTATTTTTTACTTTATTTCTAATTGTTAAGCCCCCTAAAAGACCAATAACGATTAAAAATAAGATTAAAATTTTCTTTTTCATTTTCTCCTACTTTCTAAAAAGTACTTTCGCCTCTTTTAGCACTTTCTAAATAAGCATAAAAAAAATACCTTCTTCTGCCAAGAAAGTATCAGTTTAATTACTTAACTCTAAGTTGATTTTATAACAACTTCAAGTTGTATATTCTATTTTTTACAAGTTGATGATAATGAAAGAGGTATTTTATACATAATATTCTTTTCGTTTTCTGTCATTGCATTAATTTCTAAATATAAATCATTATTTTCATCATTATTACAAACATGCTCATAGTTCTCAATTGAAAATTCAACCGTTTTTAAAAATTCATCTAAAGTCGTTTCTTCTTCCGAACTAACTGACCCAATCGTTTTTTTGACATTATCATGTTCTTCATATAAAAAGCATTTTATTTTTTGATATTTTGTTTCTTCTTTTTTACCACAATATTCAATATTAGAAATATAAATAGATGATTTTTTGGTATTATAGCTTATCGTTCCAGAAATATTAAAGTTCTTACAACTAGTTGATAAAACATCAAAGTTATAGCTATCATTTTTTTTAAAAGATATAATAATTAAAAGACTAAGTAAAATAATTATTATTACAACCAAAATAATAATAATGATATTCTTTTTTTTATTCGTATTCGGAAGTTTTACAGACTTTTTAAATTCCCCTTTAACAATTTCATCTATTTCTACATTAAATAATTTACTAATTTCTAACATAATAGCTAAATCAGGAATATTTTTACCATTTTCCCATTTTGAAACAGCTTGGGATGTAACATTTAATTTTTCTGCAAATTTTTGTTGACTTAAATTATTTTTTAAACGTAATTCTTTGATAAAATTACCGATTTTTTCTTGATTCATGTTTTCACTTCCTTAAAACATTTTATAATAGTGTTACATAACTTTTTAAGAAAAACTTCACCATTACCATAATATCATAAATTTAGAAACTTTTTCATTATAATTTTAACCATTTTTAAAGGAAATAAAAATCTAGAAGACTAAACTCCTAGATTACTTTAAATATTTTTCAATAACAACTGTTATTCTAAAGAATTCTTTTTCTAATTCGGCAAAATTA
>CAKOHV010000041.1 GCA_934086145.1 uncultured Bacilli bacterium | reverse complement strand
AAATAAACAATCCAAATACGAGCAACAAAATAACCATCTTCCTTATCATGATTATAATTTCTGGTTTCATCTTCTTCATAACTTGGAAGAAGAAAAGAATGTTATCATAAAAAATATTATAAAAATTTTACTTATTAAATAACAAAATTTAATACCAAATTAAATAAAAAATCAATTAATAAAAAGTTTTAATAAACTAAAAAAGTTTATAAAAAGTCCAATAAAATTTAACCTATAAGGGAAGTTATAAGAAAATTACCTTATAGGTTTTTATTTGGACATAAATTAAAAAAAGTTCCTTTAAAAATTTATATGACATGACTTTACTATGTTATTCATTTTTCTTTCATTTTCAAATCATCCATTTCTTAAGAATAAGTAACTAAGACTAGTTCTAAGTTACTTTAAGTACTAAACTTAACCTTTTAAAATTTACTATCTAAACTAGCACTTACTTTTTTACCAATTAAAACCAGCTATAATTTGCTTTCTTTCTTTGAATATGATATTGTATAAACGCCAAAAAGAGGTGTTAAAATGTTATATCAAGTAAAAAATCAAATTATTGAAATCCCTGATGATACTAAAGAATTTGGTCATGGAAGTGAAGGGGTTGTTTATAAAATAAAAGATGAGCTATATAAAATCTATTATCCTAATGCCTTAGATGAAGGTTATGGTAATAAAGAAAGACAGCATCTTTATTTTTCCCAAATTCCCACTAAACAAATCATTATGCCTGATCATTGTATCTATGATATGAATGGTAATTATGCCGGCTATACTAGCCGAATTGCCCATGGCAACCAAAAAGATAAGAGTGGAGTTACTAAGTTACCATCTGGGGACTTTATTAGAAATCTTCAAATCTTAAATGAAGACTTTATAACCCTTAGTCAATATTACATCTTATGTGCGGATGTTACGCCTTTTAACTATGTCCTTGATAAAAAAGAGACTAAAATGCAAGTTATTGATCCAGGACGCTATAAACATCATGTCTATGAAAATGAGGATACTTATCTTCGTCTTAACATGCGTCAATTTGAAATTCTTGTTGAACTATTAATCAAAATAGATCTTATTAAATATAAACCAATCAATTCTAAACGTAAAATTCTGTTACTAAGTGAATTTATGAGTGAAGCTCGTCGTCGCTTTGATGGAAGCATTGTTGAATTCTACCAAAAAGAACTTCATAATCATGAAAATCTATTTGATTATGCTAAAAGTTTATCAAAATATATAAAATAATCATTAATTAAAAAGGTGCTTACTTCTTATCTTAACTTATTATAAATAACTTTTCTAAGAAAATTTTACCTTCATTATTAATAAATTAAGTTAATTAATTTGCTTATAAGATAATCAAAAATATCTACTATAATGAATAAACTTCATAACCTAGTATTATTTTTCACCTATGAAGCTATTTGCATGTTATAATTGTAATAGATATAAAAATATATTAAAAAGGTCAAAGTAAGTAAAATAATGCTTACTGAAACTATTATGTGAGGAGATATAATATGAAAAAAGGAAAAACTAAGAATACATTTCTAGCTATGGGTTTAATTGTTGGGACTCTTTTATCAGGAGCTACCGAAGCAAATGCCTATGTTAATCCTGCAACAATCAGAATTGAACAACAAGGTGATGACAGTATTGAACGTAAACTTACTGAAGCTAAGGTCGTTGAAGATACTTTTACTTCATCAATTTATAACGAGGTAGACATTGATACAGTCTCACATGCGATTGAACTATCAGATGTTTTAAATGCTTATTATCCTAGTCCTAATGAGTATTCGAATACGACTATTAAAGAAATAATAAATGTTGATATAGAAGCAATTTATGATGAATATCAAAGTATTGATCATTCTGATGAAAAAGCAGTTGCTTCATTTTGCTTAGGACACTTAGGTGATTTAGCAGCTATTGATGGCTTTACCCTATGTAGTGAACGCACTGTTTCTAGTGAAATAAAGCGTGCTCTAACTGATAAAATTGATGATAAATTCTTCATTACTGGTCATCCGGAATTAACAAGAGAACCAGAAGTTGTCATTGATAAAGCCGCTATCAATGATGGTCAACAACCATTTATCATCTATAACTATGAAACACAATTAATTAAAGTTATCCTAGCCGGAACTGGAATGCGTGAAATAGCTGATGCTTATATTGAAACTGATACCCAATATCAATACTTAAAAGCCTTCCTAAACGGAACAGCTGATGAATTTAGTGCTTCCTTTGTCTCTCAAGGTGTCGATTCTAAAAATGAATGGACTGTCTTCCTTTCATCAGGGAACGATCATCGTAAAGAAATGCTAAAAAATGGTATCGATGTTATAAATAAAATCAAAAGTGGCGAATACTCAATTGAAATGGATTACACTCCATATAATGAACCAATTGATGAAGCAACTAAAAACTATCTTTTAAGTCAAGGTTATGACGCAAATGCTGTAAATCGTTCTGGAGCTATTGGAGCCTACATTGATAGCCCAACTCTTAAAAAAACAAGATAATTCTTGTTTTTTTTCAAATAATTTGACAAAAGGCTCAGCAAAAATTAAAATAGGGGCCATAAGGAGAGATAATATGGAATTAAAAAATTTTAAAATGAATACAAATATTAAAAAACTAACTAATTCACATCTTTTAAAATCAGGAAAAGCTGTTATTTTAGCTTCAACAATGGCTTTAGCAAATCCTCAAATGGTTTCTGCTAATGTTGATAGTGAAAATATTTTCCGTGACGAAGATGCTATAACAATTGATTTAGTAAATCAAGGCTATGATGAAGAAACGGCAGAATTTACTACTGAATATGACAAAATGATGGAAAAAAGAATGGAAGCTCGTCTTACTGAAAGCCAAGAATTAGCAGATTACTTTGCTCAAAGTGCTGATGGTGAAAGACTTGAAAATATTCAAAAAGCTATCGAAATAGCTGATAAATTAGAAGAATTAGCTCCTGATGCACTTGAATACTTAAGTACTTCTAAAGACGAGGTTTTAGCTTTAGATATCCCAGCTTTATATGATGAAATGCAAGTTGCTATCATTAACGAAGATGAAGAAAAATTTAAAGAAGAACACATCAGTGACTTAGCTGCTTTAAATGCTTATAACTATTTTTCAACAGGTACTATTAGTGAAACCTTAACTACAAGACTATATTCACCAATAATAGACTATGTCGCTAGTGAAGGTCGTGACTTATATTCTATCGATGGAATTGGTCTTAATGAAGAAGACTCAACAATCGTAATTATTATTACAACTGATTTAGGAAGTGAAACAATTACTTTTGATGGATCTTTAGCAAAAGACTTTAGTGATGTATTTAAAAAATCATATGACTACTATTGCAATGGTTTAGAAGTTGTTTCAGACAATACTTATGAACCAAAAGAAGAAGATACCTTCATTTATAATGGTGTAGATGTTACTACTGGTAACTCTGCTTGGTTAGTTTTAAATGATGCTAATGTTAAAGAAACCTTAACTGATGGTTTATCATTAATTGAAACATTAAACAATCAAGATGCTTATGAATTAGATAATGCTATTGAAGAGGGAATGGTTATTTCTCTTAACAACCCATTATCTAAAAAATTATCATAATTCTTCTTGCTTAATAATTTAAACAATTGTAAAATAATATTATACGGAGGGATAAGTATGAATAAAGCTAATACATTAGTTAATTTATTTAATCCTTATTCCTTTATTTTAAGACTTATTTTTGATTAATAAGTCTTTTTTTTGGAGGAAAAGATGAAATATAAGAGAATTCTATTGAAACTAAGTGGGGAATCCCTTGCCCCAGCTAACAAAACAGGGATTGATTTTGAGAAAGCTTTGAAGGTTTGTCGTGAGATAAAAGAAATTGCTGCTATGGGTACTGAAGTTGCTATTGTCGTTGGCGGCGGAAATTTCTGGCGTGGCCGTAGTAATCAACATATGGATCGTTGTACCTCAGATTACATTGGCATGCTTGGTACTACCATGAATGCTTTAGCTATTGGCGATGCTTTTAAGCAAATTGGTCAAGATGTTCGTGTTCAAACAGGCGTTGAAATGCGTCAAATTGCTGAATTTTACATCAAAGATCGTGCTACTAGACATCTTGAAAAGGGACGAGTAGTCGTTTTCGGTTGTGGAACTGGTTCACCATTCTTTTCTACTGATACAGCCGCTGCTTTACGTGCTGCTGAAATAAATGCTGACGCTGTTTTAAAAGCTACTAATGTTGATGCTATCTATACCAAAGATCCTAAAAAGTACTCCGATGCTAAGCCTATTAGTGAAATAACTTACCTTGATGTTTTAAATAGAAAACTCAATGTTATGGACACAACTGCCACCTCTTTATGTATGGATAACAATATTCCTATCATTGTCTTTAACATTAATGAACCAGGTAACTTAAAAAAAGTTATCACTGGTGAAACAATTGGGACAATAGTTAGAAACAATGAATAAATTCAGCTTTAGAAATTGACCCTTAGCCAAAACTATTCTATAATTGAAAAACAAAGGTTAAAAACGAAGAATAGGTGATAAAATGATAAGATTTGAAAATATAAAAATATATGATGACTTAAAAGAAGAGCAAGTTATCCAAAAAGCTTTAAAAAAAGCAAATATAGCTTCCCAAGATGTTCTTGATACTTACATCGTAAAAAAATCAATTGATGCGCGTGATAAAGCAAATGTTCACTATAATTATGCTCTTGATATTTTATTAAAAGATGAAACGAAGTATCCTAATTTAAAACATTTATCAAAAAAAGAGGAAGAACCAATCGCGGTTAAAAGGACTTCAACTTATCATCCCGTTATTATAGGTAGTGGACCAGCTGGTCTTTTCTGTGCTTTGACTTTAGTTAAATATGGCTTTCAACCAATCATTATTGAACAAGGCGCTTCGGTTGATGAACGTATTAAATATGTTAATGAATATCGTCAAACTGGTCAATTACTTGAAAATTGCAATGTTCAATTTGGCGAAGGGGGAGCTGGAACTTTTAGTGATGGTAAATTAACTACTGGTATCAATTCGCCATACGTTCAAAAAGTTCTTACATACTTTCATGAATTTGGAGCTCCTAAAGAGATCCTCTACTTAAACAAACCACATATAGGCACCGACAACTTAGTAAAAATCATCAAAAATATTAGAACTTACATTGAAAATCATGGTGGCCAATATTATTTTAATACTAAATTTACGGATGTAAAAAAACATGACGATATCTTAGAAGTTATATGCGACAAGCAATCTTTTCTAACTGATACCTTAGTCTTAGCAATTGGTCATAGTGCTAGAGATACTTTTAAATTACTTAAAAACAAAGATTTTCAAATGATTCGTAAAAATTTCTCTGTCGGTGTTCGTATTGAGCATAAACAACAGATGATTAATGAATCCCAATATGGCCATAAAACTAAATTACATTTACCAAGTGCAGAATATAAACTTGCTTACCATAATAATGAACGTAGTTGTTATACTTTCTGTATGTGTCCCGGTGGCGAAGTTATTGCTTCATCAAGTGAAAAAGAAAGCATTGTAACTAATGGAATGAGTACTTATAAGCGTGATAAAGAAAATGCCAATGCTGCTTTATTAGTAAATGTTATGACAACTGACTTTCCTGGCAATGATCCGCTAGCGGGAATGTATTTCCAAGAAGAATTAGAACATCAAGCTTATCTTTTGGGTGGTGCTAATGGTTTCGCTCCGGTTCAAAGAGTCGCAGATTATTTAAAAAATGTTCCTAGTACACAGATCGGTACAATCAAACCAACTTATCTTCCTGGGTATACCCTTACTAATTTAAACAAATTATTTCCTGAGTTTGTAAACCAAACCCTAAAGGAAGGAATTTTATATTTTGATCGAAAGATAAAAGGCTTTGCTAATCCGGATGCCATCTTAACTGGTGTTGAAACTAGAAGTTCTAGTCCAATTACAATCATTCGTGATGACTCATTAACTTGCCAACATGACTTAAAAGATATTTATCCATGTGGTGAAGGAGCCGGCTATGCTGGGGGAATAACTTCATCCGCTGTTGACGGGATTAAAGTAGCATTAAAAATAATTACCAAAGAATAAAAATGTAACCATTTATCATTAAAATGTAACAGATAAGTATACTAAAAAATCATCTTATCAATTTCATTTTATAAAATATGGTTACTTTTTCTTTACTTAGGTATAACTTCAAATTTCCATTTTATGACAAAAAATTGACTTTCAATATTTCTTAAGCTAGAATACAACTTAGAAGTGGGAGAGATTGCTATGGTTAAAAATTTATCTATCAATGAACGAAAATTACGTGAGGTTTATTTAAGAGGTATCGCCACGGGTAAAATTTATGGACCCTTAACTGGTTTACCTGAAGAAGATATGATCTGGCTAAAAAATTATAGTGAAGAAGCTATAAGATCCGTTGCCCCCAATAAGACCTTATTCCAATTTTTATATGATAATAATAAAGATAACTTAGATGACATAGCAATTATATATTATAATCGAGAAATAACATATCGTGAGTTATTTGAAAATATCGATATGTATGCACAAGCTTTATTGACAAATGGGATAAAACGCCGTGATGTTATCGGAATTACAATGCCAACTACTCCTGAAGCTATTTATGCCTTTTATGCTATAAGTAAAATAGGTGCTATTTCCAATTTGATTGACTTAAGAAAAGATATTGAAAAAATCAAGTATTGTCTTGAAGCAAACGATACAAAATTATTATTTGCTTATGATAAAGTGGCACTTGTTTATGGTTCAGAAATTTTATCAACGTCTGTCCAAAAAATTATATCAGTACCAGCCACTGCTTCCCTAAATAAAATTATTAGATTTATTTCATCGCCAAAGATGTATCTAGATGAATTAAGCGCAAAAAGAAATCCTAATTCAAATTATCAATCAATAAATGAATTTATCGCCCAAAGAGATCCAAATATTAAAGTTCCCGAAATAAATATTAGTGATGATGAGCTAAGTTTTATCGAATATACAAGTGGAACGACCAATCGTTCAAAAATAGTTGAATTGCCAGCAGCTAGTGCTAACTATCGTGTTTTTCAATATATGAACAATGGTATGAAGTACAAGCGAGGCGAAAAATATTTAGATATAATTCCTATCTTTGTTGCTTTTGGCGCTATAGTTGGAATTCATCTACCACTATCATTAGGGTTAAAAGATGTTTTAGTCCCTGCTTTTAATTATAAAAAAGTTTATACTTTAATGAAAAAAGTCAAGCCAGAACATCTTACTTTAACCCCAGCATCTTATATCGAACTAGTTCATGACCGCCGTTTCCCTAAATTAGATTTATCAAATACTAAAACTTGGGGCTGTGGTGGCGATGGAATGAATGCTGCTACTGAAGCAATCTTAAATGAAAAAATCATTAGACAAAAAAGTGAGCATTTAATAAACAACGGCTATGGTGGATCAGAAATAGGAGCACCTTTTTGTACTCAGAAAGATGGTATACATAAAGATGGTAGTGTTGGAATTCCTTTACCTGGTAACAATATAATTATCTTTGATCACAAAACCGGTCAAAAACTTGCTTATAATCAAATAGGTGAGATTTGTATGATTGTTGATTTTCCGATGATTCAATACCGAAATATGCCTGAAAAGACTAAAGAAACTCTTATAAAATTGGCTGACGGAAGAATCGGCGTAAAACTAGGTGATGCCGGATATGTTGATGAAGATGGTTTCATTTTTATCAAAGGTCGCTATGGCTCTGAAATAATTAGTCAAAATGGCCAAGAAATATGGCCTGTTGATATTGAAAATGCCATAATTAAAACTAATTTAGTTAAAATATGTGCCGTTACCAAAAGTAATGATTCTAACAATATTGTTTGTCATGTCGTTTTAGAAAAAGGAATAACTTCCGAAGAATTTGAAAGAGTGTTTGCTTTAATAATATTACCAAAATTTAATTTGCCAGCCAATTATTCTATTAATTATTTAGATGAAATGCAATTAACTGGTAGTGGAAAAATAGATCGCAAAACTCTATGTCAATTAGCAGAAAATGAAAACCTAGTTCTTCGAAAAAAGTAGTATTAAATAGAGTAAAATGTAACCTATAAAGTGGACTCAAAAAAAGAGAGACCTACTTTATAGGTTTTTATTATGTCTTGTTGTATAAT
>CAKOHV010000040.1 GCA_934086145.1 uncultured Bacilli bacterium | reverse complement strand
TAATTGGGTAGAAGATCCTAAAAAATTTTTTAGGAATTATTCAGTAGATTATTTTCAAATGATTATGGAGGAAAATAATAATGAATGATATTTTAGGAATACATTATTTATTAGACTTTTATGATTGTAATAATGACTACTTAGTATCAGTTTCTAAAATAAAAGAAGTGATGATAGAAGCTGGGAAAATTGGGAATTTTAATGTTGTAAAAAGTTGTTTTCATCAATTTAAACCATATGGTGTTAGTGGTGTATTAGTATTAAAAGAATCTCATTTTACAATTCATACATGGCCAGAATATCAATATGCAGCTATCGATATATTCTTATGTGATACAAATATTAATATTGAGAATGTGGTAAAATATTTGTGTGATGTTTTTTCAACCAATAATTATAAAATGAGAACAATTAATCGTGGAGTCATCCCAATTACAACTTAAACGTTAAATAAAATATAAAGTGCACAATTAAGTGCATTACGAACCAAAATGTGTATTTTCATAAGAAAAATGCACTCTAAGAAAAAGCAAGATTAATTCTTGCTTTTTTCATATTTATTTAAATTTATAATAAAATTAAATGGGAGGTAAATATGAAAGAAATAATTAAAGAATTGAAATTAATAATTAATAAAGAATTATATCAAAAAAAAATAATTAGTTTTGATGAATTAAAAATTATGAATGAAGAAATAGTAAAGGAGATAAAAAATGAATGTACTTCAAACTAGAAGTGAACTATTACTTGGTAAAACTATATTCGATATGAATTTGAATGTAGGTTATTATGCAAGAGTGTCTACAGATAAAGATGATCAGTTAAATAGTTTGGAAAATCAATCTAATTATTTTAGAGAAATGATAAATGAGAATAAAAAATGGAATTTGGTTGGTGAATACATTGATGAAGGCATAAGTGGTACCAGTGTGAAAAATAGAGATAATTTTTTAAGAATGATAGAAGACTCAAAACAAGGTAAATTAGATTTGATAGTAACGAAAGAAATATCTAGATTTTCTCGTAATGTAGTAGATAGCATAAAATACACAGAAGAACTTCTTAATAATGGTACAGTAGTTTTTTTTATAAGTGATAATATAAATACAATTTACCCAGATAGTGAATTTAGGCTTGCTTTAATGTCATCTCTTGCACAGGACGAAGTTAGAAAATTGTCTGAAAGAGTTAAGTTTGGAATAAAAAGAATGATTAAAGATGGAAAAATTATTGGTGGTAATTTAACTGGGTATTATCGCAAAAATGGAAGAATGATTATAAATGAAGAAGAAAGACCTATAATAGAAATATTATTTAATTTATATGCAACCGGAAAATATTCGTTTGAAAAAATATCTGAGGTTTTATATGAAAAAGGATACAAAAATAAAAATGGTAAAGCTTATTCTGGTACAACTTTAAAACAGTTTTTAATTAATCCTAGATATAAAGGATATTATACTGCTAATTTAACTAGAGTAGAAAGTTATAAAACGCATAAAAAAGTTAAAATTCCAAAGAGTGAACAAATAATATATAAAACAGATTTAATTGATCCAATTGTATCAGAAGAATTATGGAATAAAGCAAATGAATTATACAAAAAGAAATATAATTCTAGAAATATTCATATAACCACTAATCAAAAAATAGTAGATGAATCTAAATATACAAATAAATTAATATGTAATGAACATAATGAAATATTTGTTAGATGTGCTGGAAGTAATAGAAAAAATAATCCTACTTGGGTATGTAAAAAGTATAAAAATGAAGGAGTATTATCTTGTAATTCTTCTATTATTAAAGAGAAGGTATTAGACAAAGTTATAAGTGATGTAATAGCAGAATATATTAGTGAAAATTTATTGTTAATGAAAAATGAATTTATATCCTTATGTAATGAAGTGTTTTTTAAATCAAATAATAAATTAAAATTATCTTTAAAAGAACAAATAAAAGAATTAAACAATAAAAGAGATAAACTTATTAATTTAAATATATCTAATATAATATCTAGTGATGAACTTAAAAATAGACTTAATAGAAATGATGTAGAAATATTAAAAATAAAAACTAAATTAAAAAATTTAGATACAAAAAAAAATTATCATCAAAGATTAAAAAATATAGAATTAGAAATAGAAAAACTAAGTGATGTATACAACAATTTAAATGTGTATACGAATTTGTTGATAGAAAAAATTATAGTTACTAAATTAGAAACTAGATATAAAATGAATTTAGAAATATATTTTAAAGATGGAAGTATAAAAAATATTTATTTTGAAAATTAAATATTATGTCGAATAATTTTTTTTAGAGGTAAAATCGACGCCCAGCAACCCAGGCTTTGTAGTTATGGGTCAAAAACTTGGTACTGAACGCCTTTATAATTATGTTGAAAAATTTGGTTTTACTGAAAAAACAGGAATTGATTTAAATGGTGAATCTAAAGGAATCATGTTTGCTAAAGATAAAATCGGTCCTGTCGAGCAAGCCACTATTTCTTTTGGTCAAGGAATAAGCGTTACACCCATCCAACAAGTAACCGGCGTTAGTGCAGCCATCAATGGTGGCAATCTATATACTCCGTATATTGTTAAATATTTAACTGAGCCTGAGACCAAAGACATTATTAAAGAAAATAAACCCCAATTAAAAAGACGGGTTATTAGTGAAGAAACTTCCCAAATGGTTCGTTACACTTTAGAAAGCGTTGTTAGTCATGGTACCGGCAAAAATGCCTATATTGAAAATTATCGTGTCGGAGGCAAAACCGGAACAGCCCAAAAAGTTAATAATGGACGCTACATGAGTGGAAATTACATTGTTTCTTTTATTGGCTTTATGCCGGCCGACAAACCAGAATACGTTGTTTATGTAGCCGTTGATAATCCCAAAGGGATAACCCAATATGGTGGAACCGTTTCAGCTCCTATTGCCAAACGTATTTTAAAAAGTATCATTAGTATTAAAAATATTCCCCCTAGTAAAGAAGTAACTCCACGTGAATATACTTGGTTAGATACTAAATATATTAAAATGCCTGATGTTACTAATAAAACCTTAAAAGAAGCCCAAAAGGAATTAAAACAATTTAAAATTGAAACAGAAGGAGAAGGGGAAAATATCATTTATCAATTACCGGAAAAAGATCTCTATGTTAAAGAAAATAGTGTTGTCAGATTAAAACTTGGTTAATAAAATAATTTTCTTTTCATCTTTCTTTCTAACTTCCTATTTAAAATTACTATTCCTTAACTTTTTACCATAATTAACAACTTAATCAATTAATTTAAACATAGTATTATTAAAATATCTTTTTAACTATTAACTAACTTAAAATAATACTAAATAGCTTAGCATCAATAATCATTTAACTTATCTTAATAAATTATGAAGAAAATTACTCGGCTTTTAATATAATTTTAAAAAAAGAATATAATATTAATAAGAAATATAATATTTAACAGAAAAATGTAAATAAGTCATCTAAATAAACTAAAAAAAATAGATTATGTAGTATAATTATCAAAGAAAGAGGTGTTTATATGCTAATATTAGCAAAAGCAGCAATGGCTATGATGTTAGGTTTCATTTTATCAATAATTGCTGGTCTTATATTAATACCTATATTGAAGAAGTTAAAAATGGGTCAAAATGTAAGTAAAACGATCGGTGAAAGACATCTGGCTAAGAATGGAACGCCAACTTTAGGTGGTTTAATTTTCATTTTACCAACTATTTTTACTTTATTACTTTTAAAATTTAAAGGCAGTATTGATATATCTTATAATTTACTTATTATTATTTTTGTTTTTCTTGCATACGCTGTCCTCGGTTTTGTAGATGATTTTCTAAAGATAAAATATCATAATAATGCTGGTTTAAGTATTTTGTTTAAATTACTTTGTCAAATGGGAATTGCTTTGGTTTTCTTTTATATTTATATTGTTAATGGTGGCGAACCAACTTTGGAGATTTCCTCTCTTAATTTAGATCTTAATTTGAAATGGATGTATGGTTTATTTATTTTATTTTTACTTGTTGGTACCTCGAATGCTGTTAATATTACGGATGGCCTTGATGGTTTAGCCGGTGGTTTATCACTAATTGCCTTTTTAGCTTATGGTCTCCTTGCTTGGAATGCTCGTTGGATGGAAGGGTATCAAGAAGTCGGAATCTTTTGTTTCGTTTTAGTTGGTTCGCTTCTTGGCTTCTTAACTTTTAATTCTAATCCGGCTAAGGTCTTTATGGGTGATACTGGTTCCTTAGCTTTAGGTGGTGCTTTAGCCGCTGTAGCTATCTTAACAAGACACGAACTTTCCTTAGCTTTAGTTGGTGGGGTTTTCGTTGTTGAAACCTTATCATCATTAATTCAAATGATATCTATCATTTACTTTAAGAAAAAAATCTTTAAAATGGCACCGTTACATCACCATTTTGAACAATTAGGTTGGTTAGAAAGAGACATTGTCAAATTATTTTATGTTGTCGGTCTTCTTCTAGCAATGGCCGCCATTACCTATGGTATTTGGATTTAAGCATCAATTGATGCTTTTTCTTATGGTTGAACAACATGTAAAAATTTGTTAAAATTATAAAGTAGTAGGAAGTGAGAACATGTTGAAAAAATTAATGATTTTATTCTTTTTTTTGTTAATTCCTTTTCATCTAACCAAAGCCCTTCCACTTCCGGTTGAAGTAACCGCTGATTCGGCGGCCTTAATAAATGCTGATACTGGGGAACTTATCTATGGCAAAAATGAAGACAAAGTTGAAATTATGGCTTCCTTAACTAAGTTAATGACTGCTTATGCTGTTATCAATAACGTTAGTGATTTAAATACTAAAGTAACTATTACGGAAGCTGATATTGCTAATTTAGCCGGTTTTACTTGTGCCGGTATTAAAGTAGGGGACCGTGTCAGTTATACCGACCTTTTATATGCCTTAATTTTACTTTCTGCTGCTGATGCCGCTCAAAGTTTAGCTTATCATACTAGTGGATCTTTAACGGCTTTTAGAAATTTGATGAATGAAGAAGCTGGCAAATTAGGTCTTACTAAGTCGCATTTTGAAGATTCGTATGGTGGCGATGATAATAACGTTTCAACTGCTCGTGAAATGTCTGTTTTACTAAGAAACTGTTTAGAAAATGAAACTTTCAAGACTATTTTTATGACCAAAAATTATACTTTATCAACGGGCTTAGCTGTTAAAAACTATACACCTGTTTTTGCCCAATATCATGGTTTAGATCCCGACTTAATTACCGGTTCTAAATCGGGTTATACACCAGAAGCTGGCCTTTTATTAGCTTCGACTGCTACTATCAACGACCAAAATTATATTCTTGTTACTTGCAAATCTGCTCTTAATGAAAAATTAACCACTCACGTTTTAGACTCCTACCGCATTTATCAATATATTAAAGATCATCATTATGAAGAACGTATAATTTTAAAAAAAGGCGAGCAATTAAAAAAAATAAAAGTCAATGAAAGTACAACCAGTGAATATCTTACTTATATTGATAAAAATGTTACACTCTTTTTAAATGATGAAGAAGCTTCTCGCGTCCAAGTTGAACAAAGAATTGTTGATGAAATAAATTCGGAATATCGTAAAGGGGACATCCTAGGTTATGTTGATATAACTTTAGACGGTGAAGTTTTAAAAAGTTATTATGTTTATTTAAATGATGAAATATTTCCTTATGTTGAACCATCTAAAGTTGTCGTTGTCATTATTATCCTGTTTGTCTTTTTTATCATCTTACTTTTTACATTAAATATTTTAATGTTTCGTCAACGTACCTGATTTATCAGGTCTTTTTTGTTCATCATTATTTGTTAAGTATCGAATAAAATTAAATAGGTGATTTGATGAAAAAAAACAAATATCTCTTATTTTTTTCGATGCTCTTTTTAATTATTTTTGGTATTACAATGATTTATTCGGCTAGTCATATTTGGGCGGAATATAAATTTAATGATTCTCTAAAATATATAAAATCGCAGATTATTTTTTCCCTTTTTGGTTTAATAATAATTAAAGTTCTTAGTAAAATACCATTATCTTTTTATCAAAAAAATGCTAATAAAATTGTTCTTTTTTGTTTGCTTTTACTTATTTTAGTCTTAATTCCTGGTATTGGTAAAGTTAGAAATGGCTCCCGAAGTTGGTTTGGTCTAGGTCCTTTAGGGATTCAGCCTTCTGAATTTGCTAAAATAGGTCTTATCATTTATACGGCTAAATATTTATCAAGTAATGATAAGGATGTCAAAAATATTAAAAAAGGTATTTTGCCACTTTTCCTTATTATCAGTCTTTTTTTTCTTTTAATTATGATGGAACCAGATTTTGGTACTGCCTTAGTTATTCTTTGTACCTTAGTAGTTATGATTTTTATAGCTGGACCTAATCTTAGTTTCTTCCTTAAACTCGGAATGCTAGGTCTTTTGGGTATTATTCTTCTAATCCTGGTGGCTCCATATCGTGTTGCTCGTATTACGGCTTACTTAAATCCTTGGAGTGATCCGTTAGGTAGTGGTTTTCAGATAATTCAAAGTTTGTATGCTCTTGGACCACATGGTCTTTTAGGCGTCGGGTATGGTAATTCTATCCAAAAAAACTTTTATTTACCTGAACCTCAAACGGACTTTATTTTTAGTATTATCGGAGAAGAATTTGGCTTTCTTGGTTGTTTCTTTGTCATTTTTCTCTTCTTATGTCTTTTTTACAATGCTACTAAAATCGCTTTAGCGCAGTATGATCTTTTCTTCAAATATCTGGCTTTTGGTCTTTCTTTCGGTCTCGTTTTTCAAGGATTACTAAATATTGCGATCGTTAGTGGACTACTGCCAACAACCGGGTTTGCCCTTTTGTTACTCTCAAAACTACGTTCAAATTTTCCCCTTATAATAAGGGCTTTTGGAAGATTTGACTTGTAGTTGTTTTTTATTAATTTAATATAATTTATGAAAAAATACAAAAAATCACAAAAAAATTGCAACTTTTTTTGGGGGTTACTTTCTCATTACAACATTCAAAATTGGGACATTTAGGTATCTACAATTTGGAGGTAATTATGGGAAAAAAGAATTATGGCAGTTGTTATGGTGAGCCATATCAAAGATTTAGATATTTAATAAAATATATAGAAAACTATTATGGTAGAAAAACTAAAATTTTAATACCTAATGCTCTAGATGGACAACATATACTACCTAGTGTAAGAAAAGGATATAAAGTAGATTGTTATGAAACAATAAGTGAATTTATTAATGGTGGTATAATTGGAAAATATAATATAGTTGGTTTAAAAACAAAATTTGATTATTTTAAAATGTGGGATTCTGTAAAGTTATTTGAAAGTAATTTTTATGAGCAAAGAGTTGAAAATGAATACGAATTTGTTTATTGCTATAAATCATTACACTTAGAACAAAACAAAAATATACCAAAAGATAGGAAAATGAGAAAATTATTATCTTCTGTAAAAGAAAATGGTTTTATCTATATTTTCTATCATTTAGCAGAAAATGAAAATGATTATATTAATTATCCAAAAAATCAATATTTTAGAAAATTTGAAATGCAAAATTATTTTGATGATTCTTGGGAAATTGTTTTTGCAATGGAATCTAATTTACTTACAAAGGATACTGCTCACCCATTTAATGAGAAAGAACATTCTCACTTGGTAGGACATATTTTTGCTAGAAAATTATATAAACGAAGAAAATATAAATATACTTATAACATTAAAGTTGGTTGTTATAATTATAATAAAATTGAAGATTTGACAACTTAATTCAAACGAGGTAGCATTCAAGTAACTGGAGGTTGTTTCATGAATATATTTGATATAGATTATAGTAGAAAAGAAAAAGATTTGTTTAAATATCATTATGCTTGTTTGTTATCTGAACTTTTAATTTTAAATTATGAATTTTCTAATCATGAATATAATGGTACTACTGGGAATGATGTTTTTAATAAATTGCAAAAAAAGATAAAACTATCAGAAAAAGAAAAATAAAATATAATTTCTAATGCTATTTCATTAATTGAAATAAAATATAATAAAAAAATATCAGATTTTGAAAAGATAGAATTTGAATAAAATTCTGTTTTTTTATTTAACAATTGTATAAATAAGTTTGGATATATGGTATAATTATCTCAACAAGAAATAGTAATTTGAAAGTGAGGTAATATATTATAATGGATTATTTTATAATGGAAATGTGGAGTGGTATATGGACATTA
>CAKOHV010000039.1 GCA_934086145.1 uncultured Bacilli bacterium | reverse complement strand
GTCAAGGTATTTATATGTACTTTGGCTTTTTTACATATTAAGGAGGAAATTTTAATGAAAAGAAAAAATTATAAAGTTAAAGTTAAATTGATATTTGAAACAACTATGGATCATTCACAAACAAGTATGAAAAAGGCACAGGAAGATGTTAATCGTGTTTTAACAGATTATTTAAAAGACAAAAAATTAAATGTTTTAAATCTATTTAATGATAGACCACCACGCATTATATATAAAGTTGAAAAGAAAGATGATTAAATCAGATATTCAAAAGGGGGATATTTATTATGCTTCATTAAATCCAATCGTTGGTTGTGAGCAAAATGGAACTAGACCGGTGGTAATAGTTCAAAATGATTTAGCAAATAAATGTAGCCCTGTTGTTTTAATCGCGCCAATAACGAGTAAAGTAAATTCCAAGCCAAAATTAAAAACCCACGTCTATTTAGAAAAAGATAAAAGGATTACACATGATTCAATAATTTTAATGGAGCAAATTAGAGTTTTAGATAAGTCAAGACTTGGAAGTTTTTTATGCTCTTTGAATGAAGAAAAAATTCAAGAAATTGATAAGGCACTAATCTGTTCTTTTCAAATTGATATTGCTTCGTATATTGATAATTTAATAAAGAAGGAGGAGAAAAGATGAATGAAACAATGATTTACACAGTACAAGAAGTTGCCAAAATAATTCATACCAGTCCAAACTATGTTTATAAACTAATCGAGAAAGGATATCTTCCCGCTATTAAATTAGGAAGTATTAAAATATTAAAAACAACTTTGGAACAGTTTCTTGTAGAAAATCAGGGTAAAGATTTTACTAATTTAGATTTAATTACAAGATTAGATTTAATGGAGGAAAATTAGTAATGGGGAGTGTTAATGTTCAAAAGAGAGGGAAAGTATATCAGTATCAGTTTGAAATTGCTCCTGTAAAAGGAAAAAGAAAATTTATAAATAAGTCTGGATTTAGAACTAAAGCAGAAGCAATAGAGGCTGGAACTCAAGCATACACAGAATACCAAAATGCAGGAGTTCCTTTTAAAGAACAAAAAATATCCTATTCGGATTATCTTGATTATTGGTTAAATAACTATTGTAAAACTAATCTGAAATATAACACCATACAAGCCTATGAAACTTTAATTAAAAAGTATATTAAACCATATATAGGTAAGTATAGATTATCAACAATAACGAGTGTAAGATTAAATACTTTTATAACAGAATTGTGCGAGGAATATGATTTTTCAAGAGCATATTTTAAAAGTATATTGAAAGTTGTAAAAGGTTCTTTTCGTGATGCTTGTGATTTATATGGATTTCTTAAATATAATCCAGCAATAACATTACGACTTCCAAGATTGGATAAAGAAAAGGAAGATATTAAACATTTATATTCACAAGAAGAAATTGACACTATCTTAAATAGATTTAAAGATAATGAAACATTTACTTGTGCGTTTTTAACATCTTGTTATACTGGAATGAGAACTGGAGAGGTATTTGCATTAACTTGGGAAGATATTGATTTAGAAAATGGAACAATATCAATCAAACATAATGTTTATGATAAACCTAAAGATGAAAAGGGGAGATGGTTTATAGGGTCAACTAAAACTTTCGCAGGAAAAAGAATAATTCATATTAGCGAAACATTATTAAATGCATTAAAAAATTATCAGAAAAAACAACAACTATATCAAAAGTTATATGGTAAAAAATATAATTACTATCATATTGAAGATGTTATAAATGAATATGGTAAAGCAGTAGAAAGAAGAATAGTAATAAATGATAATACAAAAAAATATAAAGAAAAAATCAATCTTGTATTTACAAAAGAAAATGGTTTATATGTAGGGACTGATTTAACAAGATATCCATTTAAAATCATTCATAATGAGTTAGGAATTGAAAAATGTAGATTCTATGATTTAAGAGGAAGTTATGCAACTAAGATATTAACTAATGGAATTGAGATAAGAGATGTTGCTGATATACTTGGACATAGAAATGTAGAAACAACGGAAAATTATTATATTTCAAGTACAGAAAAATCTAGACGATTAGCAACTGATGTTTTTGATAAGATAACAAAATCTGAAATTATAGAAGAAATTATTAAATATGAATAATCCGACAGATCCATTGATAAAAATAAATATTTATAGTATAATAAATGTGCAAAAACAGAAAACGCACATTGGCATTTGTTATATATAGAGAATATAATGACTTCAGTAAATGAATGCAAACATTGTTTGCAATTTGTTTGCAATAGAGGAATATTTATAATAACAAAAATACTATAAATATTATAAATATAATAGGTTACCAAGACGGTAAAGCCTTGAAATATCAATAATATTATAAATATTATAAGTATTATAAATATGGGAGTTCTTACAACATGTGGCTCAGGACGCAAGTATAAACAGTGTTGTGGTAAATAAGCTCGCAAAGCCTTATAAATAAAGGGCTTGCGAGTTTTTCTTTACATAGGCAAAAATTCAATATTTTATAAAAAACACTTTTTAGATACGATTTTAAATACGATTTTTTACAGATAATTCGTATCTAAATGGCATATTTTTACGGATTGGCAGTTAAGAACTCCTTATTTTATGGGCTTTTACAAAAAAAAGTTTCCAGAGTCCCTAAAATAAGGAGCATTTTGTGGTATAATTGTTATAGGAGATAATTTGTGGAAGAAAAGGATATAATGGATCTTAGCGAAATGTTAATAAGAATTAAAGATCCTAATGTAAAAAGTGAAACCACGGATAAGAATAATTCAATATATGATTATGAGCCATCAGATATCGAATTTGTTATGGAACATGCAGAACAGTTTATAATACCGGAGTGTATAGAGTGCTGCAAGTTGCTATGGTCAAAAGGGATTGATACTTTTCAGTGTGGAAATTATAACGATGATATTGAAAATGGTTACTGGATTGAAATAGAAACAAGTTCTTTATCAGCAGAAAATATGAATATATTGGATGAAATGGCAAATCATGATGATAGAGTTTTTTTTAATGAAGGACTGCAAGGACAACATAATTATATAATTAGAGTTAAAAGAATAGATAATCCAAATGCATCTCAGGAATTATGTGATTTAGCAGATAAATTATTGCTACAAGACACTGTCCATTATACTACTGCAGATGCTCTCCTTGATAGATATAAAAGAACTGATGGAGAACTTAAGTTCACTGAAACGGGAATTGGATATTATGAGATAAATCCAGGAAGACAAAATGCAACATTAAATGACGCTTTAGCGACAATAGAGCATCCTGAATTATATATTGCTGAGGAAGGAAGACTATATCATAATCAACACGCATTAAATGTTCATATGAACTATTTAAATAAAATAGGAAGTAAGCATTTATAACAATTGAATATATTTAAAACTAGAATTAATTCTAGATATGATTTACTGTGAAAGCCGAGGGAAGTATTGAACCAGTTTAGCCCGATTTTAAGGGCTTTTGGTAAACAGTAAAGGCACAATGATTAGCCCTTGTGGCTCAGGACGCAAATATAAACAATGTTGTGGTAAATAACTCGCAAACCCGCATGAAATAAGGGATTGCGAGTTTTTCTATTATTACAATATTCAGGTAATTTTAGGCGTGTCTTTTGTCTTAGATACGTTTTAGATACTCTTTAAAAATGTTGTAAAGCCTTATAATATAAGGGCTAAACGTATATTGAAACATAATTTTCAAATTGAATACAAAACGTATCTAAAAATCATTTTTATAATAAAATTTGAAAAATCAAAACAAATATGTCTTATTTTAATGATATAATATAACTAGGAGAAAATATTTATGGATGTAAATAGTTTGCAAGTTAATACAAATATTATTGGTGGATATTTTAGTGCGGAACAAATTGACCTACTATCCATAATACAATGTAAAAATAGTAGTGAACTAATTGACTTTATTATTCACTGTGACCAAATAAAACATAATTATAGCAAAGAAGATTTAGAAAACTTGATTACTTTACCTTTGGATGATTTTAAGCAAAGAGTTTTTAAGAGTTATCAAGATACTATGGTATTTCATGATGCAGATAGAGAAACTAATATAGAAAATAAACTTAGACATTGTGGCATTCAAAAAAATGATATAGATATAATCAAAAATGCAGTATCAAATAATTCACCTGAAATTATGTCTTGGTTAAGAGAATTTATTAAAAATAAATATCCTACCAATTATGAAGAAATATTTGATATGAGTCATCATTTTGTTTCTACAGAAAGAGATCAACTTAAAACAGATGATTTATATGAAGAAATGGTTTTGTTAAATAGTAACTTAGATAGTTTTAATAGTATGTTAATAGGATCTGGAAGAATATATAATGTAGTAAATGATTTATATGATGAGAATAATCCTGATAAAAGATTTGATTTTTATTTTGCAAAAAGAGATTTAGATTTTGCATATCGAAATGGCAAACAAGTTAGATATCATTCATTGTTAGTAAAAGATGGTATGGAAAGCCTATTTGTTGGAAAATCTAAAGAAGAAATATTAGAAATTATAAAAGATTATGTTAAAAAAAGTATTGATTTTATAAATGACTATAATCAAAATCATAGGCTTAATGTTAATGGACAAGATATACCATTAATAAATGCAGTAGATTTATTTAATGAAATAGTTAGTTTTGAAAAAAATGCTAATGGAGAATATTATAATATATGGGAAAGTAAATATGGTATAACCATGGATGAACTTCTACCAGCTTTTGATTATGCTTTACAACATAAACCTGATGGCATAAGTTTCTTATATAACGAACCATTCTTAGAAGATGATGAAAGAAGAAAAAAAGTATTTGAAGTGTTAGATGAAATCGATTCTAAGAGGCCTGGACTTATTGATACTTTGGGTTCGCAGATGCACATAACAATCGGTGAAGATGAAAATAAGATTAGACGTTGTTTTGAAGATTTTAGAATTTTGCAAGAAAGAACAGGAAAGAAAATTCAAATTACTGAATTTGATATGTCGTTAGGTAAAACTCAAATACCAAGATTATTTGGCAATAATCATGATGTTACACTTGAGCAAGTTTATTCATATAAACATCAAAAAATTGAAGAAATATCAGATATTATTAGAGAATCAGGCGTACAACTTGATGGTATATCATATTGGTCATTGACTGATGGTATAGATTGCAATCTAGAAAGAGTTAGAACAAATTATTTATCAGATGGAAGTATTACTGATATTCATCAAATTTCTACAGTCTGTGGCGGATTGTTTCCAACACACAAAAAACTTATTAAACAGCAAGAATATGCTTCATCCGAAACTCAAAATTTAGAAATTTCTGAAATTTCACATAAGCATAGATAAATTATATAAAAGTTGTAATTTATTCTAATTCGTTATTTTTTAGATACGTTTTTAGATACGTTCTGCTAGGTTTGCCGAGTGCTACGGAGTGCTCCCAAGTGCAACAAAAAGCCGAATTAACGAGCAAAGTGCTCCCAAAAGCTGCCAAAATTCCCAATACAAAAGGCTTTGTGGCAGTGGTAAGAAGTATAAAATGTGCTGTGGAAAATAACTCGCAATCCCAACTAAATAAAGGAGAAATGCGAGTTTTTCTTTTGCTATAAAAGGTATTTAAAAAGGCTTTAGATCCACTTATTTGGAATTGGGAAAATAAGGGAAGATTTAATGTCGATGAAAAAAACATTGCTTTTTATGATAAAATATAATTGGTGGTAATATTATGGAAATAAATTACAATGATACACTTCAAAAGAGAATGCTTAATTGGATATATTATGGTGACGACATGAATCCATTTTATAGCTGTGTAATTTCATATTTAATAGAAATTGGTGGTTATAAATTAAGCAAAGATGGAAGTGAGTATGAGCAAATAAAAAAATTAGAAAACATATTAAAAACAAATTTTAAAATATTTAAAGAAATACTAAAAATACTCACACAGAATGGATTTTTAGAAGATTTAAGTTTTAGATATGAATATAGTAATAAGTTTTATAAAAATCGTGGCGATGAAAACTATTTTAGTATATTAAAATTTAAAATAATAGATGGAAAATTATATGCATACGATCTAATTACAAGTAGAGAAAATAGAAAGTATGTAGAAATTAAGCAAATAAATAATATAGATGTTAATGAGCTCATTACATTATTAAAAAATGATGGATATACAGATGAAGAGGCAGAAGTTTTAATACAACATAAAGAAGTACTACAAGCCTATGGAATAGATAGTAAGTCATATAATATTACTTTGTTAAATAATAACGATTTAATTAATATGCAATTAGATTATCCAAATATTAGGTTGGATTTCTCTGTCTTTTTCAAAGAACATTCCAAATCTAATTTATTAGATAAAACTAACTTTAATCTAAATATAGAATCAAGTGATAATAATATTTCATATGGATATGATAGTAATTTAAAATTATTGTCTTTAATGCATGGATTATGTAAAAGTCAAAAAGATTTATCACTTTTTGAGAGTATATACAAGAAGAATGTTGAATTGTTGGGAAATGGTGGTAATATAGAAACAAATATAGATTGGATGTTTATGAGTAGTTTCTTTTTACTAAATCAAGAAGAAAAGAATACATTACCTGACTATCTATATCTAGATTTGGCACGAAAACTAAAATTGGTTAATCCTAGAGGTGCAATGTGTATATTTATGGATGAAAACAACGAAGAAACATCTTATGCTAATGATGTTAATCGAACAAATTATGGTTGCAATGATTACATAATTACCGATGGAAATCTTGATTGCAAAATGCTATTTCATGCTATACGAAATGCTTTAGCACATTCATCATATGAAGTTATAGATAAAAATTATATTCGCATTTATGGGTATAATGATGAAAATGTAATGAATTGTAATTTTAAAATTCAAAAGAACATGATAATTGAATTCATTAATAAATTATCAAATTACAATGCTTTTGGTAATATTTTTCCAATATGTACATTGGAGAATCCAAACTATGATAATGCTCCAATTCAAACAAAAGAAGATTTAAAATCATATTTGGAGAGTATAGTTGTTTCAGATATTACTGATGTAAAATATCATGATTTAGATACTTTAAAGAAGCTACAAATGTATGCATCTTATTTAGCCCAAAAAGAGAACACAGATATAAATGAAAATGTTGATTATAAGATGTTAGAAATGTTTGAATATGATTATGAGAGAAAAATATATTATTTGAAAATGCAATTACAGAATCCTATGGTTCGAAAAACAAAGATAATAGATTCTGTTGCAAAGTCTCAGCTTAAATTCTTTATGGATTATAAATTAGAAGAACAAAAACTATCTGAATTACAAATAAGCAAGATCATTGACCATATAGGACAAATATCCGATACTTTTTATAATCATAGTGCTGTTAATCAACACGAAATTATTACTGAACTAATAAGAAATGAATTGAATCCAAGTAGGAACATATCAATGATCATAGAAGATATTGTTAGAACAAGTAGTAAATCAGATGGTGCAATTATGGATATGTTGAATGATACTTCTACAAAATATATTGATTATGATAAAGTAATAAAAGCAACTGTCATATCATATTTGAATAATATACTTTTATATAATTATAACGAGAAAAAAGTTGATTTAAGTGGGTTGGATTTTTCAGGTTTGAAAATTGATGTTGATTTCGAAGATTTAATTTCTAAAAAGAATAAAAGAATAGATGATTTGAAGAGAGAAAATAGAAATATTTATAAGTCTAATAAGAATATGAAAAAAAGGCTTGGAGATATCATTATACAGTTAGAAAGAGTAAACGATGAGAATCAAAAAGCTAGATTAACTGAAGAAAAACAGAGATTAGAAACTATTCTTAGTCAAGATAATGGTTCTAAACAAGAGAAAAACAGTATTGAAATGACTGCCTTGCAGGAAGATTTAGAAGATTTAAAAAATAGAAGAGTTGATAATTCATGTGTATTAGAGCATTTGAGAAATTCTCTAGCACATGGGAATATATTCTTTTCAGATACAATCAATTTAAATGACATAGGAGATTTGGAAATAACATTTATAGATTATTATCCTGATACAACAGATGAGTCATTTAAAGGAACTATCAAATTTAGAAAATTATTAAATATATTAAGTGATGAAAAATTTATTATTAGTCTTTTTTCAAAAATAAATGAGCGAACTATCAATAATCAACCTAAGAAAAATTAGATTATATAATTATTGTAAAAACTTAAAATTCGTTAATTTTTAGATAAGTTTTTAGATACGTTCTGCTAGGTTTGCCGAGTGCTACGGAGTTCTCTGTGGTGCAACCAAGTGCCGAATTAACGAGCCAAGTGCTTTCAAAAGCTCCCAAAATCCCCAATACAAAAGACCATGCGGCAGTGGTAAGAAATATAAACAATGTTGTGGAAAATAATGATTAAAAATTGCGTAAACCTAAGTAATATAAGGGGTTGCGCTATTTTTATGTAATACTTAAAAATTGTAAAAAATTACAACTTACAAATTTTAGATAAGTTTTAGATAAGTATTTGTTATATAATGTATATAGAGAGGTGAAATCATGAATCAAATTTTTTTATTTCCTGTCACTGAAATGTTAGATATTACAAAAATTGAAGAATATAATCAAGAATTTATTAAAGCATATCCAAATAGCTGGGAACCATTTGTTACCAAAAATAATTTTGATGAATATTTAAGAAGAATGAATGACTATAGAGAAGGAAAAGATAATGATGGTTTAAAAGAAATATTTTACTGGCTTTTTGACAAAGATAAAATAGTAGGATCTGGTAGCATAAGATTAAATCCAAAAATTGATAAAACCACTGAAACTTATGCTGGTCATATTTTTTATCAAATTGTACCAACATACCGTAAACAAGGTTATGGTACAATAATTTGCCATTTACTTTTACAAAAAATGAAAAAATTAGGTTTTAAAGAAGCAATAATCACTTGCTATGATACTAATGTTGGTTCAATTAATATTATTGAAAATAATGGTGGCGAATTAATAGAAACAGTTTTAGGTGATGGTTCTTCAAATAGTAACAATTTAAAGACAAGACGATACAAAATAGATATAGATAAATCGT
>CAKOHV010000038.1 GCA_934086145.1 uncultured Bacilli bacterium | reverse complement strand
TGGCTTCGCTGATTACCTAAGCAAACCTCTTAATAAAGAATTATTAAACGATACTATCTTAAAATATTTAAAGTAATTAATATTTATCAAATATTTTATTAAAAAATATTATGTCGTTCTATTAGTAATAATAGAACTTTTTTTCTAAAAGCTACTTGTTAATTTTAGATAATTTGTTAAAATATTATACATAGAAAAGAGTGAATTATATGAAAAAACCATTAGTTTTGTGCATATTAGATGGCTGTGGCCTTCGCGAAGAAAGTGATGGAAATGCATTCAAAAATGCTCACAAACCAACTTTAGATATGCTTTTTAATAAATATCCTCATTCCATTCTTCAAGCGAGTGGCCCATATGTAGGCTTACCAGAAGGACAAATGGGAACCAGTGAAGTAGGACATATGAACCTAGGTTCAGGAAGAATAGCTCTTCAACCACTTCAAGCAATTACCGAAGCGATAAATAATCGTGAAATCTTTAACAATCAAGAAATTTTAGCTGTTTTAAATCATGTTAAAGAAAATAATTCTAATTTACATATTATGGGTTTACTAAGTGATGGTGGTATCCATTCACATATCAATCATTTATTAGCTTTACTAGATATGTGTAAAGAAAACAATGTTAAAAATATTTGTGTCGATGTCTTTACTGATGGCCGTGACACTTATGAAAAGAGTGCTTTAATATACTTAGATATCCTCGATAAAAAATTAAAAGAAGTAGGTGGCCAAATTACCACTATAAATGGTCGTTATTATGCTATGGATCGTGATAACAACTTTGATCGCTTAAAATTGGCTTATGATGCTATTTGCTATGGTCAAGGCAAAGAATATGCTACTTACCAAGATTTAGTTAATGATAGCTACACTAATAATAAAACTGATGAATTTATTATTCCAGCTATTATTCATAATCTTCCTTTAAATGATAATGATGGTGTTATAACTTTTAACTTCCGTAAAGACCGTTTAAGAGAACTATTTACTTGCTTATCTAACCCTGATGCTTACGAAGAAGAAGCTTCTGCTAAGGGCTTAGTTATTAAACATTTTAATAACCTAAAGACCTTAACGATGTTCCCTGTTACAGAAACTGTCTTATCACCTCATGCCTTCAATGACTTAGATTTAAAAAATATTCTAGGTGAATACTTACATAAAAATGGTTTAAGTCAATTAAGAATTGCTGAAACCGAAAAATATCCTCACGTAACTTTCTTCTTTGATGGCGGTAAAGAAGTCGAATATGATGATATGAAAAAAGTTCTTATACCATCCCCAAAAGTTGCGACATATGACTTAAAACCAGAAATGAGTGTTTATGAAGTAACTGATCATTTTCTAAATGAAGTAGGTAACTATGATGTTACCATTATGAACTTAGCCAATGGTGATATGGTAGGACACACAGGTATTTATGAAGCAGCTGTTAAAGCTGTTGAAGCAATGGATGAATGCCTAGCTAAAATATATGCTAAAACCGTAACAGAACTAGGCGGAACTCTAATGATTATTGCTGACCATGGTAACTGTGACATGATGTGGGATGCTGAACATAAACCAGTTACAAGTCATACTACTAATCCTGTACCTTGTATCGTTACAAGAGAAGGCATAACTTTAAATGATGGTAAACTAGCTGATGTTGCTCCAACTATGTTAGAATTACTAAACATTCCTATTCCAAAGGAAATGACTGGTCTTTCTTTAATTAAGAAATAAGAAGCTTCATGCTTCTTTTTTACATTCACTTTTCTTTTTCTAAAATTATTAATTTTTACCTTTATAAAATGTGATATAATTTCTTATGGGTTATCATACACTCAAAAATATAGAAAGGATTTCTAATGATTTCTTATTAGAAAAAGGTGATTTTATGCTTGAAATTTTAAAAGCTATTCTTTTTGGCATTGTTGAAGGAATAACAGAATGGCTTCCCATATCATCAACCGGTCATATGATTTTATTAGATGAATTTATTAATTTAAATGTTAGTGAAGAATTCTATAAATTATTTGAAGTTGTAATTCAATTAGGAGCTATTCTTGCTGTTGTTATCATGTATTTTAAAACGATTTTCCCTTGGGGCTTTAATAAAACCAAACAAGAAACCAAAGATACTCTAAACTTATGGGGTAAAATCTTAGTGGCTTGTATTCCAGCAGCTATAATTGGTATTTTGTTTGACGATTGGTTAGATGCTCATTTATATAATGGAGTTGTTGTTTCTTTAACACTTATCATTTATGGTATTGTCTTTATTGTTATGGAAAGTAAAAATATTGGTTCGCAGAAAACTAAAAAATTAAATGATATAACTTATAAGCAAGCCCTAGGCGTTGGAGCTTTCCAATTACTATCATTAATACCAGGAACAAGCCGTAGTGGTTCAACTATTATCGGTGGCTTAGCTATTGGCCTAGAAAGAAGTGTTGCTGCTGAATTTACATTCTTCCTTGCTATTCCTGTCATGGCTGGCGCTTCTTTATTAAAATTAGTCAAATATATCTTAAAAGTTGGCTTAGCCTTTAAAGCAAGCGAACTAATAATCTTAGGTATTGGTTGCTTAGTCGCTTTTATTGTTAGTATTTTAGTAATTAAATTCTTAATGAATTACATCAGAAAACATGATTTTAAAGTATTTGGTTATTATCGTATCGTTTTAGGTATTATAGTTCTTTTATACTTTTTCTTAATTAAATAAGACATAAAAGGAGGATATTCTTATTAGAATATGCTCTTTTTATAAGAAAAAATTGTGATTATTTCTTAAACCAAAATTAAAATTTTATCATTTATCATCCATTAAATAAGATTTTCAAAGAATATTTATCATAAAAAACCTTAACTTATCTTTTCCTCATTTTAAAAAAATATTTTATTTACTTTCTTAAAATTTTAATTGTTAAGAAACACTTTTTTTCGACTTCTTTTGCTTGACAAAAGCCTTAATGAAGTGTAATGTCAAGTTAGAAAACAAATATGTGGAGGGTACCATGAAAAATAAGTATTTAAAAATAATCCTTATAACAATCTTTATCTTTTTAATTATTTTTGGGTCACTTGCTTATTATTATTTTTTTGTTCCCTACAAGGTTGATAAAGATTTTTCTAAGCTTGATCTTTCAAAAATTAATAAAATCATGATAGTCGCCCATCCTGATGATGAATTGCTATGGGGTGGAGGGCACTTAATCGAAGATGATTACCTAGTTGTCTGTATTACGTGCGGACATAATAAAACTCGTGTTCATGAATTTGAAAATGTTATGAAAAATACCAATGATGCTTACGTTATGTTAGGATATCCTGATAAAACCAATGGTGAACGTGACAATTGGAATAGCGTTAGAGATGATATAAACAAAGATTTACAAGCACTTTTAACTTTAAAAAATTGGGATGTTATCGTTACTCACAATCCCGATGGCGAATATGGTCACATTCATCATAAAATGACTAGTTCCTTTGTCACTGAACTAACCACAGATAAAAAGAAACTGTATTACTTTGGCCATTATTATAGTAAAAAGAAAATTTCCGAACATGAAAGTGAAATGTCTTCAATAAGTGATAAAACATTAAAAATCAAAACCAAACTAATCGGTTTATATAAGAGTCAAAGTTTTATTCAAACAGCTTTTGACCATATGTATGAACATGAAGATTGGGAAACCTACGATGAATGGATGAGTGAATTAAATGAAAAATCTCTTGAATAAAAAAGATCTATTATATATATTTCTGATTTCTTTAGCTTTTTTGCTAATTATATACATAAACACAGGAACAATGTATCTCTTCGGTTCTAATTTGGATTGGATTAGCCAACATGTTGCTATTCCTGAATACTTTAGAAGTTTATTTTACGAAACGAAAGATTTATTCCCTGACTTTGCTCTTAACTTAGGAAATGGTCAGAACATTTATAATTTTTCCTATTATGGTTTATTAAGCCCTTTATACTTAATTTCCTATCTTTTCCCTAAAGTATCAATGACTTCATACATTATAACCATGACCGTTATAGCTATGATTATAAGCATTATTTTAGTTTATGCCTTTTTAAAGACTAAAAAATATCGTAGTGAAACTTGTTTAGTTTCAACGTTCGCTTTTGCTTTTGCTTCCTGCATTATGATGCATACCCATCGCCATATTATGTTTATTAATTATTTCCCTTTTTTAATAATGGGTCTGTTTGGTGTCGATAAGAAAATGGATCATGGGAAAGGTTGGTTATTGTCTTTAAGTGTCCTTTTAATTATCATGACCAGTTACTATTATAGCATTGGTAGTTTAATCGCCTTAACGGTTTATGCTGTCTACAAATACCTAAAAAGTACCAAAAAAGTTACTTGGAAAAACTTCTTTCAAGCTAGTGTTACTTACTTATTACCTGTTATAATTGGTATTCTATCATCCGCCATAATAATTCTTCCAACTTTTCAAACCTTACTTAATAATCGCGCAGCAACAACTAAAAATGTTTCCTTATTAAAACTATTAGTTCCTGATTTAAATATCAAATCAATAATTTATTCATCATATGGAATCGGCTTAACAGGTCTTGTTATTCCAGCTATTATTGATTTCTATAATAAGAAAAAAGAAAATTTATTTATGGCAATCATCTTAAGTTTAATAGCTATCTGTCCAATTTTTAGCTATTTCTTAAATGCTACAATGTACGCTGATGCTAAAGCTTTAATTCCTTTTTTACCACTTTATATCTTTTTAATAGCTAATTTCCTCGAAAATTCTTTCAACGATAAAATCAACTTAAAACAAGTAATTCTCTTAACTATTATTGTCTTTGGCCTTTTTGCCATTGCTACTCTTAAAATCAATAAAAGTTCCATTATTTATTTAGGTCTTGATTTACTCGTAACTTGCTTAGCCTTATTCTTATACCATCATTACAAAAAAGAATTTATCATTGTGGTTCCTCTTATTATAATTGCTTTTGCATCTGGTTTATCAGTTAGTAGAGGCGATCAATATGCTTTAAAATATAAGTATCGTAATGATATTACCAATACCCAAAAACTTATTTCCAAAATAACGGAACAAGATGATACCTTTTATCGTATCAGTAATAATGATAATCGTAGTGTTAATCCTAATCGTTTGTATGAAAATAATCGTTATTATACATCAACGGTCTATTCTTCCATATCTAATCAAAAGTACAATCATTTTTATTATGATACCTTAAATTCTAACATTGAATATCGCAATCGTACTTTAACAACGGCCACTAATAACATTATGTCGTTAATGCTTAATGGCAATAAATATATGATAACTCGTAGTAATCCTCTTCAAGGCTATCAAAAGATTATGGACGAGTCTGGAACCAAGGTTTATAAAAATGATAACGTCTTACCTTTAGGATACGCTTCCTCAAACATTATGAGTAACGATGATTTTGAAAAATTAAAACCTTTTGTTCAAGAAGAAGCCTTGTTAAAAAACATTGTTGCAGATACAACTTCATCTAATAATTTTGTTTCGTCAATCCAACAAATTGATTTAAACTTTAAAGAAATTTTTAAAGAAAATTATATTAAACATAATAGTGATGGCACATATACCATTGATATCAAAGAAAATAAGAAAATCGTCTATGATTTACCGGAGGAATACCAAAATAAGATTATTTTTATTCGTTTAAAAATGGGTGATCCTCAATCTTGTAGTATTGGCGATCAAGTAATTAAGATTAATAATTCTAAAAACAAATTAACTTGTAAAGATTGGAAATACTATAACAACAATCGTATCTTTAATTTTACTTTAGCTGAACAAAATCTAAAAAAACTAACTATTACCATAACTAAAGGACGATACCAAATTAGTGACATCGAAAGCTATATGTTAGATTACGCTAGTATTGAGAATATTAATCAAAATATTGACTCTTTCAATGTTAATATGGACAAAACAAAGGGCGATAAAATAGTTGGCGATATTGATGTTCAAAAAGAAGGCTATTTCATGCTAACTATTCCATATGATAAAGGTTTTAACATCGAAGTTGATCAGAAAGATACGTCATATGAAGTTGTTGATGAAGCCTACATTGGCTTTAAAATTAAAAAGGGTCATCATGATATTGAAATTACTTATGAAGCTCCTTTGAAAAAATTTAGCTTATTTGTTTCAGCCTTAGGAATTGCTTGCTTTATAGCTGTTACCATTGTTGAAAAAAAACGTCAGTTTTAAAATTGATTTACGTAAAATCCAACAATTAATATGTACATTTATTTACACAAGTGGGATAATTAAAGTGTAAATAAGGTGATGATATGAGAAAATATAAAATTATTTTTATTGATATTGATGATACATTAAACCCGTCTAATGAGCCGGTATCAAATCGTACTAAAAAAATCATGCAAGAGTTAAAAAAGCAGGGGATAATCACTGTAATCAATAGTGGCCGTAGTACCGGCTATGCTATAAAGAAAAGCCTTGAAGCTAATATGTCCCAGTACGTTATTGGCTCTAACGGAGCTGAAGTTTATGATTACCATCAAAGAAAAGTTATCTTTGAGCAATCCATTCCTAAGGACACGATAAAAAAAGTTTATAATTATTGTGAAAGCATCGGCTTAACACTTATTCTAAATTCAATGGAAAAACGTTTTGTAAATATTAAAGATTATAAATACAACAACGAACAAGCCGTTTACTTTGACAATATTGATGAAGCTTTAAAAAATAACATAAACCAACTCGTCGTCTTAAGTAATAATTTTGATCGAATGTTAGTTATTCCTCAAATGTTTAAAGAAAAATTTCCTAATTTAAAAGTTGTTCATTCTTCAATTGGTTTAATTGAGGGAAGACGTGAAAAAAATAAAGAATATTATCATGACTTAGTCCTAGAAAACACTTCTAAAAGTACGGGCCTTGTTGAATTATTAGATTATTTAAATATCAGTGAAGAACAAGCTATTGCCATCGGTAATGGGTATGATGATATTTGCATGTGTGATGTCGTTTCCACATCTATTGCTGTTGCCAACGCTAATGAAGAATTAAAAGAAATAGCTACTTACATAACTAAATCAGCCCAAGAAGATGGTGTCGCCGAAATTTTAGAAAAACTATGCTTATCTGGAGGTAAAAATGAAATTTAAACAAAAAGTAGAAACTTTAACAGCATTAATTTTAATTCTAATTGGAACGATTCTCTTGCTTTGTCCACTTTATAAAATAACTGATTTTAAGTGGATAAACTTAGCAATTTTCTTATCATATGCGATAGTTAATTTATTAAAGTTTATTTTAACTTCTAAGAGTAAAGATTATGAAGGCCTATTTACTTGCCTTGCTTCTATTATAGCAGCCATAACTAGTATTGTCTTAAAGAGCGAAAAAAGTGCGATTAATCTAAGCTTAACCTTAATGATTTGGATTATTCTGATGTCTTTAATCAAACTAAAAAAAGCCGACTATTACCATGATCGCCGCGACCGTATGTGGAAATTAAATATTCTAATGTTAGGCATCTTTATTCTTTGCGGCTTACTTACTAGTATCAACCTTTACTATGAAGCAGATGTTCAAGTAATCGTTATTGGTTTCTTTTTTATGATAAATGGTATTTTAGAAATGTTTGACCCAATTGTCAAAACATTGATAACACATGCATAGAGGTGAATTATGAATAATAACAAACTTTCCAAACGAGATAGTCTAAAAATTCAAATCGAAAATAACAAAAAAAGATTGGCCCTTTCTTCTAGCGAAGAATTAGCTATTTGGGGCGAACCGGTAAGAAAATTAGTGGAACTTGGCGAATTTATCGTTGCCAATCTTGATGCTATAAGTGATGATGAAATTGAGTCATATTGGAGTCTTTTTAAAATGGCAGAATCAGTTCATGACGTTTTAAGAAATGAAGAAATTCGTAAAAAAGATGCCCAAATTTTTGCAGCCTGCTTAGATCAAACAATCAATTATTATAAGCAATTTCATAGTCAAATAATAAGCAAGGGTCGTTTACCTGAAGCTGAATATGAAAAAGAACGTCTTACTATTCAAAATCAAATCGATAACCTTGCCATGGATTTTACAATGCTACCTATAAGATACATGTTTTCTCACCGTGACCTTAGAAAGAATCCATATATTGGCAATGACAATACCGAAAACAGCTTAAAAAATTATGAATTATATTATGCTCAACTTAAAGAAATATACCATGGAATCGAAGAGGAAATAAGAAATTTTGTTAACCTTGTAAGTGATCAAGTAAACAAAGATATAATCCGTCCGGACCTAGAAGAAATAAAACAAGAATTAATGGAACATCGATATTTAACTAACTTATATCTTGAATGTTTAAAACCAAAAGATTTGGCAACTTTGTATAATGATAAAAGCAAATTAGAACAAATTTTAACTAAATGTCAAACTAAAACAGAGGTCCTTAGTCAAAAAAACAATTTGATTTTTCAATAACATTAAAATAATTATTTATTAAAAAGATAAGATAATTGCATAAAATTTATAAACTAGATATACCATGAAAAGTTAAGATTTTTAATCTTTTTAAACTCATGATTGTACCTAGTTATTTTTTTATTCATAATATTTTTTAATTTCTTAATATAATATAGATAATATTTTACCCATACTAAAAATTATTGACTTTTTAGACGATTGCCATAATTAAAATAGCGTATTGTAGTAATCTAAGACTAACCGTGTTATAATAAAAACGTTAGTTAGGGGAATATTATGAAATTAGTAAGAGATTTTTATGAATATCAAATAATAGATATGGCCGATGGCATGAAATTAGAAGACTGGAATGGTAAAGAATTATTACGTCCAGATCCACAAATAATCTGGGATACTAAAGCTCATCCCGAGTATTGGCAGAAAGCTGATGCCGTTTATACCAGAAGCAATAAGGGTGGGGGAAGTTGGGAAATAAAAAATAAACACTTACCAGCTTCATGGCAAGTTCATTATAATGATTTAACTTTTAACATAAAATTAATGGGCTTTAAACATACGGGGTTATTTCCTGAACAAGCTTATAATTGGCAACTTATTGCTGAGAAAATCAAAAATGCCCATCGTCATGTTAAAGTACTAAATCTATTTGCATATACTGGTGCTGCTTCTATGGCGGCTATAAAAGCTGGAGCTGAAGTCGTCCATGTTGATTCATCTCGTGGAATGGTTGATTGGGCCAAAGAAAATGTTAATGCCAGCCATTTACAGGATAAACCAATTCGTTTTATTGTTGACGATGTCGTTAAATTTGTCAAAAGAGAAATAAGAAGAGGTAATAAATACGATATTATCCTAATGGATCCACCATCATTTGGTCGTGGCTCTAATGGTGAAGTTTGGGACATTGAAAAAGACTTATTTAACTTAGTTAACCTATGTACAGAGCTCCTTAGTGATGAACCATTATTATTTTTGATAAATTCTTATACAACCGGTCTTTCTCAAACTGTTTTGACCAATATTTTAAGTCTAACAATTAACCAAAAATATCCTGGAAAAATCAGTAGTGATGAACTAGGTTTACCAATGAAAGATAGTTCTTTAATCTTACCATGTGGCTTATATGCCCGTTGGGAACCAACCGATAATAAATAAACAATCCACCAACCAAACGAAACGCACTCATTTAGGATTCTTAAAAATATGGTTTATGTTAGAAAACACTTCCCAAAAGAGGTGTTTTCTTATGTCTTCAAAAGAGTATTTTCAAACCATTAAAATGTCGCTTTTTTCCATCTTATTTTGGCTAAATTTAATAAAAAATATTAAGGTAATTGCATAAAAAATTATAAACTAGGTATAATCTGAAAAATAAGATTTTCGATGTTCTTAAAATCATGATT
>CAKOHV010000037.1 GCA_934086145.1 uncultured Bacilli bacterium | reverse complement strand
TTAACCATAACTAAATCCTTCTTAGGTAATCCTGATAATGATTTAACTAAAACAAGTTGGAATATCAAAGTTAATACAGGGGCTATTACGAGAAAAGATGTCTATGTAACTGATACTTCTACAATCGATGAAAATTACCAAAAATACTTTAGACTTACTTCTTTAAAAATTACTTCTAATAAAAATGGTATCTCTGAGGTCTTATATGATAGTAACCAAGGTTTACCTTTACCAGAAGGCCTTAAGTTATATTCTAAAGATAATGAAGAATTAGTCTTTAATCAAAATGGTGCTTATAATTTCATCGTTTATTTCCAAGAGTTATCTAATTTAACAGAAGTATCAATTGATTATACTTTAGCTATTGATCGTGAGAAATATGAGTATGAAAAAGAAGTTCCTGATAAAACGATAACTATTAAAAATGTGGCCGAGGTAAAAAGTGATGGCTTAGTTGGTCCTTCTTCAGCTAGCAATGGAACGACCATGTTCCCATCTATTCTTAAAAAGACTTATCGTAATGCTGGTAAATCAAAAAATAATTTACCTTTAATTACTTGGTCTTCTGATGTTAACTTAGCTGTTGATTATGGGACTTCTTTAACGGATGCTGACCAAGTTGTTTTAGCTGATGAACTTGATGATATCTTACGTTATTACAATGATACCTTAAAGTTATATGCTCTAGAAACAACGACGACTAAGACTGAAGTTAAAGACGAACTTATTTTAGATGAAGATTATAGCTTTACGTATGAAAATAACACTTTAACAATTACTTTGTTAAAACCTAGTCTTTATAACAACTTTAGAGTTACTTTTGATACCGAGCTTTTAATGACTTCTAACGAACTTAAAAACTATCTTCTATTATCAGTTAATGGTCAAACAACAGTTGCTAACGCACCAGTTTCAAAGATCTTTACTAATATAGCGGGCGGAACTGTTACTAGTCAAGGTATCACTTATTATTCCTTCTATGCTCAAAAATTCCTTGATGGCAAAATGAGCGCAACACCATTTACTTTTAAATTAGAAAGTGTTGATTATGAAGGAAACAAAGTAAGTAACGGAACCGAAATTATTGCCCAAAATGATACCAATGGTAACATCACCTTTGGACCAATCGCTTACAAAGAAGATGGTATCTACTATTATAAAATAAGTGAAATTAATGAAGGGGCGAACTACAACTATGATACCAATTCATATATTGTTAAAGTTAAAGTCATAAATTATAAATACAATTACATTGTTGATGAAGTAACATTCGTAAATAACGAAGTTGAAGAAATGAACTTCTATAATACAACGAAGGAAGAAATAAACAATCCAAATACGAGCAACAAAATAACCATCTTCCTTATCATGATTATAATTTCTGGTTTCATCTTCTTCGTAACTTGGAAGAAGAAAAGAATGTTATCTTAAAAGGTGGGGGAAATATGAAAAGAAAGAAAAAATTTTATTTAGTTATTATTTTAATTATTTTAACTTTAGGAGTATTAGGAATAGCTTTATTTTTAAAGCTATCTCCTAGTAACAATTATTCAATCGTTTATTCTGATAATGGCTGGCTATATTATAATAATGAAAATTACAAATTAGGACGTGGAACAATCGATACTGTAGAATATGCTAACGATAGAAGTAAGTTCCTTTATAAATTAGAAAATGATTTATATTTCCATGATAAAAACAAGGAACAGAAAATTGCTACCGAAATAAAGGAATATGCCTTTGCTAATAATGACAAAGCGATTGTTTATATAAATATAGATAATAAGTTAGCAGTTTATTTAAATAAAAAAAATATTGATATAACAGAAAATGTTAATCGCTATTTAGGATCTTACCAAAATAAAATCTATTATTATAAGAGTAGTACTTTGTATGCATATGATTTAAATAAACAAAAAGATGAAGAAATTGCTACTAATGTTTACTCTGTCCAGTTTAAAGAAAATAAATTAATTTATCTTGATAGTAAAAATAGTTTAAATGTCTATGATTTAAAAAGTTCTAAAAAGATAACAAGTATAAATAATGTTAATATCTATGAAAGTGATGAAGAAATTGCTAATATAGCTTATATCAATAATGAAAAAACATTATTTCTTTATGATAAAGAAGAACATAAAGTAGACGATGAAGTCTATAGTATAAGTAATGTTTTAGATTATGTTGTTTATACCAAAATTGAAGATAATAATATTAAATATTATGTTGCTAATAAAGAAAATAAGGTTGCTTTTGATATAACTGGTCTTGATAGTTGTAAGATGGCAAGCAAGAAAATGTATTGTCTTACAACAGATGGAAACTTATATAGTATTTCTGAAAAGTTAGACGTTAATAAAGTAGCGGAACATATCTATGATAAAATGTATGAATATAATGGAGAACTTTATATTCTGGCTTTAAATGATAATCATAACAATTTATATAAGATTAATAATGATAAAATCGAAGAAATAGATAGTGATGTTGTAATGTCTTCAATTAAAATAGGTAATGACAAAATGTATTATCTAAAAAATCAAGAAGATAAATATAACTTATATGTTTATGATAAAAAGAAAGCTACCCTTCTTCGAGAAAAGATAGATAGTTATTATATAATTGGCAAAAATATATATTTATTAAAAGATTATAAAGAAGCTGATTTAAATGGTTCATTGTATTTATATAATAAGAAAAAAGATAAAATGATTATTTCTAAGATAACGGCTTTAGCTGAAAAAAATAGTAATTAAAGTAAAAATCTACATAACTAAAATGGATAAGTCTTTTAAAGATTTACACAAAATTTATGTGGATTTTTTTGTGAAGTGATTTTTTGAAAGATAGTAATTTTAAAAAAATTGAAATTGATAGAAAGATAGTTGAAGAATAATTTATTTTTTTATAAAAAAGGGGATTATTTGGTATAATATGAAATGGGTGGTTAGATGAAAAAGGTAATATTGGTAGATGGTAATAACTTAATGTTTAGAAGTTACTATGCGACAGCTTATACTGGGAATGTTATGAAAAATAGTAAAGGAGTACCTACTAATGCTTTGTATGGCTTTGTGGGAATGATGAATAAAATAATTCATGAAGAAAAACCAGAATATATAATGGTCGCTTTTGATATCGGTAAAAATTTTCGTAAACAAAAATACGAAACTTATAAAGATGGTCGTGCAGCGACTCCAGATGAATTAAAAATGCAAATGTCTGTTGCAAGAGATATTTTACGTGCCATGGGGATTAAATATTATGAAATGGAACCATATGAAGCTGATGATATAATTGGAACTTTCGCTAAAAAATGTGAAGAGGACGATGAGTATATAGCGACGATTGTTTCTTCAGATAAAGACTTATTGCAATTGTTATCTGATGAAGTTGATATAAAACTATTAAAACAGAAAGACTATATCCGTTATAATCCGCAAACATTTAAGGAAGATTGGGGCTTTGAACCAATTAGAATGATTGACTATAAAGCTTTAGCTGGTGATGCTTCTGATAATATTCCAGGCGTTAAAGGAATTGGTGATAAAACGGCGATTAACTTATTAAAGCAATATGACACAATTGAAGATATCTATGAACATATTGATGATATTAAAGGAAAAGTAAAAGAAAAATTAATTGATGATAAAGATAGTGCTTTCATGAGTAAAGAAATAGCAACCATATATCGTGAAGTACCAATAACTGATAGTTTAGAAGAAGTTAAATACAATGGACCTGATTTAGTAGCTTTAAATAAGTTGTATGAAGAATTAGAATTTTATTCTTATATAAAGAAGAATGTGGAATCTTCCAAAGCTATAACAAAAGAAATAAAGTATGTCAATGTTAAGGATAGGGAAGATTTAAGTAAGTTGGAAGAACAATTTAGTCTTTATGTGGAATGTAGTCAGGAAAATTATCATGATGGGGAAATAGTTGGCATAGCTCTTAGTGATAGTAAGAATAATTATTTTATAAGTAATAGTGTTTTAGAAGAAGTAGGAGATATTTTAAAAGATAAAACGATTTATACTTTTGATCAAAAGAAAAATTTTGTCTTATTAAAGAAGTTAGGTTTGGAATTAACTGTAAAAGATGACTTAATGATTGCAGCTTATTTACTTAATATAACTAGTAAAGATGATATTGCTTATTTAATGAATAGTAATGATTGCGAAGTAGCTTTTTATTCGCAAAGTTTAAAAGATGGTTTTAAAAAATCAGATATTGTTTTAAAGAGTAGATTTATTTTTGATAAACGAGATTACTATGTAAATTCTTTAGAAAAAGAAGAAATGTTATCTTTATATTATGATATTGAAATGCCTTTAGTGACAGTCTTAGCTAATATGGAATATGATGGGGTTATTGTTAAACAATCTATTTTAGAAGATATGGGTAAAGATATGGAAGAAAGGATTAATGAATTAGCTAATAAAATATATGAATTAGCTGGTGAAGAATTTAATATTAGTAGTCCTAAGCAACTTGGTGTTATATTGTTTGAAAAGTTACAACTTCCTTATGCTAAGAAGACTAAAACGGGTTATAAAACAGATGTTAATATTTTAAATAAACTTGTTAATGAACATGAAATAGTTGGAAAAATTTTAGAATATAGAGCTTTAACTAAAATAAAAAGTACTTACTTAGATGGTTTAGCTAATTACATTAGAGAAGATGGAAAGATTCATACTATCTATAAACAAAATTTAACGAGGACAGGTCGTTTATCTTCCGTTGAACCTAATTTACAAAATATTCCAGCCCGTGATGAAGAGGGAAGAAAGATTAGAAAAGCCTTTTTACCAGAGTTTGATTGCTTTTTAAGTGCTGATTATTCCCAAATGGAATTACGTGTTTTAGCACATGTTAGTGATTGTAAGGAATTGCAAGAAGCATTCATTAAAGATGAAGATATTCATACAAGAGTAGCCGCAGATATTTATGGTATTGCGATGGAAGATGTTACTAAATTACAGAGAAAAACGGCGAAAGCAGTCATCTTTGGTATTGTTTATGGAATATCCGGTTTTGGCTTAGGAGAAAACTTAGAAATAAGTGCTAAGGAAGCTAAAGAATTCATTAATAAATACTATGAATTATATCCAGGAGTTAAAAAATATATGGATAACATAGTTATGGAAGCTTATCGTGATGGTTATGTAAAAACTTTATTTAATAGAAAAAGAGTAATTGATGAATTAAATAATAAAAATTTTATGATAAGACAAAGTGGTGAACGTATTGCTCTTAATACACCAATTCAAGGGACAAGTGCTGATATCATGAAAAAAGCCATGGTAGGTGTCTTTAAGGATATGAAAAAGAATAACTTACGTTCTAAAATGCTTTTACAAGTTCATGATGAATTAATTTTCGATGTTGTAGAAGAAGAAAAAGAAATCTTAGAAAAGATTGTTACAGAAAATATGGAACATTGTGTTACTTTAGCTGTTCCTTTAAAAGTAAGTCATGATTATGGTAAAGATTGGTATGAAACAAAATAATTAATTAGGCACTTTATAGTGCTTTTTTTTATGGATTTATGATATTATATACGGTGTATAGGAGGAGTAAAATGAAGGAAGTAAAAAAATTTATAATAGCTAGTTTAGTTATTATGTTATTAAAAATTGTTGGTGGATTATTATGTAGTAGCTATACCTTGATTGAAAGTGCAATATATGAATTATTAATGATTATTCTAATTATTTTAACTTCTAAAAATAAAGAAAATAATAAAAAGAAAGCAATATTAAGTTCATTAATTGGTTTACTTTTTATTATTCTAGGAGCTGGAGGAACATTATTATCGTTTACATATCCAGTTAAAAAAGTTAGCTTTGGTATAATCCTTTTTGTTATTTTAAGTATCTTGATTAGGTATGCAGTTGGATGTTTTACAACTAATACTAGTTATAATAGAAGAAAGGGTTTACTTACAATTAGTTATTTGAATAGTAATATGGACTTCTTATTATGTGGTGTTAGTTTAGCAACTTTACTTAGTAAAATAAATGTCTTTATTTTAAAAGATGCTGATAAAATAGGTTGTATCTTTATCTTAGGTTTAATTATTTGGAAAGCTTTAAAAATAATTTTAAATAGTTTTAAAGTAATGGAAGATGAACATAAGGAATTAAGTGAAGAATATGCTAATGAAATAACTAATAGAACAGAAGTTAAAAAAATAGATAAATTAGTCTTAAATAACTTTGGAGGAATAAAAGCTATTAAGTTAGATGTCGAATTGAAAGAAAATATAAGTATTATTGATTTAAATACTTTTATTGTTACATTACAGGATTATTTATTAAAAGAAGCTGATGTAGCTTATCTTATAATGAGTAATAATATAGTGAAAAAGAAAGTTAATGTAAGGAGTTTGAAACAAGATGCCAGAAATAGCGGAAGTAGAAACAGTAAGACAAACGTTAAAAAAACGAATTCTAGGAAGAAAAATCAAAAACGTTAATATTTTATACGATAAAATTATTGAAACAGATATAAAAGAATTTAAAGAAAAATTAATTGGTTTAAAGTTTGAAGATATTTTACGAAAAGGGAAATGGTTAATGTTTGATGTAGGTGATTATTATTTATGTAGTCATTTACGAATGGAAGGTAAATATTTTATTAAAGATCATAATGAAGAAATAAGTAAGCATGAACATATTATTTTTGAATTTGCGGATGGAATAGATCTTCGTTATCATGATACTCGTAAATTTGGTAGAATGGCTTTAGTTTTAAAAAAAGATATTGCTGATTATGAGCCAATAAAAAAGCAAGGAATTGAACCAATTGATGATAAATTAACTAAAGAATACTTGTATGATAATTTTCATAATCGTAAATTACCAATGAAGACATTATTACTTGATCAAACAATTATCTCGGGTTTAGGTAATATTTATGCTGATGAAGTTCTTTTTGGAGCAAAGATTAATCCTTTACGTTTAGGAACTGAACTAAAATTGGAAGAATGTCAAAAAATAGCTTTGGCTGGCCGGAATATTATTGAAGAAGCCATCAAGTGTGGAGGGACAACGATTAGAAGTTATACTTCTAGTTTAGGAGTTACAGGAAGATATCAAGACCATTTGATGGTTCACAAAAGAGAAAATGAACCATGTAAGGAATGTGGAACAATAATAAAAAGAATTGTCGTTGGGGGAAGAAGTACTTATTATTGTCCAAATTGCCAAAAATAGAGGTGTTTTGATGAAAAAGATACAAAAGGGGCTTTTTATTATTAGCTTATGTTGTTTATTAATAATTTTAAGTGGTTGTGGTGAAACAAAGGCCGATAAAGAAAATGCTAAAAATCCGCAAGCTTATGTTCTTAAAGAGTTAAAAGAAAAATATGCCATTGAAGCCGAGGTTGAAAAAGAAGAAACTAAAGTTTATAATGGCAAAAATGGCAAAATAGAATATGAATATTTTGTTTTGTCTTTAAAAAATGATAAAGATTTTAAATTTAATGCAACAACAATGTGGCAAATGGAAGAAAGAAATTTTAATAGACATTATGAATTTGCCACTAATTATGCTAGTTTTATTAATTATAAATTGCTAACAGAATACTTTACTAATTATCCTAAGATAAAATTTATTGGAGAGCTTGGGGAAGTTTCTGAGCAAACTTTGGTGCGTAATTATGAAATGAGTATTTTTGTTGATGATACAAATTATTTAAATGAAATACCTAGTATTCTAATTGGTGCACAAAATTCAATAAATTCACTTTATGATGTTAATTTAAGGGTTAAAAGTAATGGAAAAGTAGCTAGTGTTATGTTAAAGCCAAGACATAATAGTCGAACAGTTGAAGAAGTTGTTGAAGATTTGAAAGTTTTGAAAAATTAGGTGAAGTTGTCGGTGATAGATAGTAATGAGAAAATAAATTAACCGTGAGAATGTTTTAGTAAGTATGAAAAAAATGTTATAAAAATTTTTTTCGTGTAGTAATTTTGTCTTTTTGTGTCTTTTTTACTACTTTATAAATTTACATAGAATTGACAAGAATAATATCACATGTTAGCATATCCGTTAAATAAATGGAAAAAGTGGTCGGTAGATATGAATAATAAAACTAAACTAATAATGGAAGAGTTAAAAAAAGCGGGGTTTATTAAGAACGATGCTGATTTGACGGCTAATGTTCAAACAAGAATGATTTTTGATTATATGGTTGAGCATTATTCTTTTTTACTAGACCCGATGCGTGAAGTTTCGTTACCAGATAGTTATTTGAATAGTGGAAAAATTTTTCATGAGATTATTATGAAATTTGGAAAGTATTTTTTAAAATCGCCACAAATTATTGAAAATAGAGCTGAATTACTTGAAAATGATAGAGAAGTTTTTCCTGATGAATGTAGACAAAAATTAAATTTAAAAGTTAAAATACCGAATGAACCAGTTGTTTTTCTTACCAATCATGGCTTTAAGGATGACGTTTTGGCCACATTGCTTGCCGCTCAAAGAAGAGCTTTTATAATTTTTGGTAGTCTTCCACAATTTTATGGAACTATTGATGGGTTGTTATCTGCTAAAAATGGTGTGATTATGGTTGATAGAAAAGTTGATGCTAGTAAAACATCATCAGTTGAAAAAGGAAAGTATGCTTTGGCTCATGGAATGAGTTTGATGGTTTGTCCAGAAGGAGTATGGAATAAAAAGCCAAATGGCGGGATGCTTGAATTTTGGAGTGGCTTTTACAGAATGGCTCAAAAAGAAGATGGAACCTTTTATCCTATTGTTCCGATAATACATTATATTAGTAATACTTATGAAGGTGGTAAAGATAATCCGATTCATACAATTGTTGATGATCCTATAATTCTTGATGGAATGTCACCAGGAGAAGGAATTACTTATGTGAGAACGCGAATGCTTACTTGGTATTGGAAATTAATGGAAAAATATGGTTGTACTAATAGGGAATCTTTACTGGAAAATTATGATAATGCTGTTGAAGCTTGGGAAGATGAATTGAGAAAAAGAATTGCTACTGCTGATAGATATGATATAGAAATAGAAACGACAGCTGACAGAAGAAGAAAAGATGATTTGACTGCTGAACAATTACTAGTGTGGGAACCAATCGCTAATTTAGATGAAAATAGATATAATTGTTTAGATGTGGAATATGCTAGAAAATTGGTTAAAAAAATAAAACAAAACGACTTTCAACATAGATTTTAAAAAATGTGATATTTTCATGTTTTTTTTTGATTTGTGATATATTTTATATATAGTAAGAGGTTGATTGTATGTGTGGAGTTTTATTACCTATGTGTTCGATATTTTTTTCTGTTCTATTGTGTTTTGCTTATTTTTTTTAGGAAAGGTTTCCATTAATAGAAAATAAAGTATATTCTGTGATGTTAATAGTAAGTGTTGTGGATAGTATTATTGTGGCAATATTACAAGCTATTCCTTTAATATATGATGTATCTTTTATGAAAAATTTTATTGTTTTTTTAAATAAAATTGATTTTTCTTTATTAATTATATTTGCTAATGGAATATTAATTTATACCTTATTTATAACTAAACAATATGAGAATGAAAAAAATTATCAAAATATTATAAAACTGTTTTTAAGTCTTGATGTTATTTTCTTTATGTTAAATTTTTTCCTTGATGTAAATATTATTAAAGATAGTGGAAATTTTAGTGTAAATGGTAGTGCTGTAGTATTTACATACATAGTTTGTGCAATATATTTATTGGTTGCAGTCATTATTGCTTTTATTAACATTAAGCATGCTGACAGAAGATATATTCCTATATTGGGAATAATTATTATGATTTTTATTTTGATGCTTTTATTTTCTATTAATCCTTATTTGATTATTATATCTATATCTTTAACGTTTTTTGATTATTTAATGTTTTTCACTATCGAAAACCCCGACATAAAAATGCTTAATGAGATTACTTTGGCTAAAACGCAAGCTGAACGAAGTAACCGAGCTAAATCTGATTTCTTAGCAAGTATGTCACATGAAATAAGGACTCCATTAAATGCTATTGTTGGTCTATCAGAAGATATTGCAGCCTATAAAGATCAAGTTCCAGCTGAGGTTGTTGAAGATACTGATGATATTATAAATGCTTCTAATACGTTACTAGAA
>CAKOHV010000036.1 GCA_934086145.1 uncultured Bacilli bacterium | reverse complement strand
AATTTTAAGAATAAAATAAGAACATTTAAATGACATGAATTATGGCAAGTAAAAAAAATAAGGGAATTAGCAAAATTCTTGATTGAAATAATTATTAAAAGACAAAGTCATGTAGAATAATAATAAAAATATAAAAAAAGATTTAATACATAAAGGAAAAATTTAATTTAGGTAGATGTTTTATCTATTTTGATATACGTAATAAAAATCATAGATAAAATTATAGTAATTCTTGAAGAAAAAAGGAAGGTTTCGAAGAAGTGGCTAAATAATTAAAAGAATAAAAATATAGAATACTTATATAAATTCAAGTTAATTTTATATAATAGTGATAAATGCTGCACTTGATGTGAACTTCTTATCATTTGGTAAAAGAATAAATATTTATGTTTAATTTTGCGAAGTTTCAAGATAAGTTACAAATTAAAATAATGAGTATTTAAATAGATAAAAAAAGATGACATCAGTATAATACTGAGGCCATCCTTTGGTATTTAATATCTATTTTTTAGATAACTTGATAAATTATATTAGTTTTAAAATTACTTTATTTATTTTAGGTAATTACTTGATACCCAAGCTTCTTTATCAGGACTAATTTTGGACCAACCTTTTAAAGTTTTAAAAACTTGGACTCGTGTTCCATTGGGAATACTACCTATTAATTTAGAATTCTTAGTTTGAGAAACTCTAATATTTAAAACTTTATCAGCACCTGTGACAATTTTGGTTTTAGGCATTTTATCTTTTAAGTATTCACGATGAACCCATTCCTGATCTTTGATACGTGACCAAGTTCCTTTTGTTTCATAAACATAAACTTTAGTACAAAGAGGAATGATTCTTTTAACTGGTCCGTTGGGACTTGTATGTACTACTAATCCTTCATAATCGACATCAGAAACATATTTAACAACTTTCCCCGTTATATTAGGAGTTTCATTGTTTAGCTGACCTTCTTTTTCGGCCGTGGAATATTTAGGTCGACCATAACCATCAATAAATAAACTATTAAGTCCATACTTTTTACTAAAGACGCCTTCACCATTAGTTACGACTGATGAGGAGCTAGAAGTGTTCCCTTCAATAGTATAGACATAATTTTTATCAACATTATAAACTAACCCTGTATGAGTAATTTTAGAGCCATTTTTAAAAAATATTTGATCACCTATTTGAGGATTAGTTTTATAATATTGTTTCTTATTTACATAATAACGTTTGGAAAAACCAACTCCGGCTCCCAATGAATTATTAGGTTGACATAAAAGTTCTTGGGCTCTTTTTTTGCCAAAAGTTTTGACAAAACACCAATCAACGAAAATATCGCACCAAGCATAACCTTGTTTGGAACCATTATAAAAGTTTTTTAGGCCATCTAAATCTCTAGCATACTTAGTATAATTATAATTACCAGCATTTATTTTTTTATCATCAAGATTGCTTTTACTTTTCTTTTCCAAATATCCAATTTCATTTTGAGCAATCTCAATAAGTTTTTTAATTGAGCTCATGCCTCTTTCACATCCTCATTAATTGCCGTTTCGGAGGATTTATATGAGTTCTTATTATTTAAATTATTACAGACAGATTCAATTAAGATTTCTAATTCTAAATCGCTTATTGTTATTCCTTTATCAGTTAATAATTCTAAAGCATAACCTTTGGCTTTTTCAAATTTTTTCTTACTACTAAGATTTTTAAATTTTTGTTCAACAAATCTAACTGAATCCTCTACAATCATTTTTTTTGTTTTTTCTTTTACATATTTCTCATATGATGTTTTAAATGTTAGACCTATAAAAGATATAAAAGCTAACAGTAATTCACTACCATAGTTTGAAATAAATTCACTTAAAAACCCGATTTTATTCCCTTCTTTACTTCTTATATTTTTTTAATTACCATGAACCAGACCAAGTTGCTTTAGCATAATCAATTTCATCATAGTAACTTTTAATACTAGTATTTAGAATTATTCCGCTTCCACTAACATTATATTTTTTAGCATTATCATAAGTAATGGATCTTGTTGCATGAGAATAATCACCATATGCTGTTTGACGAACAACAGTCGAAGTCGTATTCTTTTCAACATCAAAATATAATGTTTGCGTTAAATTACTAATATTGCCTTCTGGTAATTTAAAAGATACACCAACACCAGTACTAAATTTTTGGATAGATCCTGAAGTTGTAGTTGTACAATTTGTTAAAGATGTGCATGATCTTTGACTAAAGGAAATATTAGTTTTGGCTTTGACACTACCTAAATAACCGATGCCGATTATATCGTAGCTTCTTGTAGCGGGCATTTTTTTCCAATTTAAAATATTTTTATAACGATAAACATTACCATTACTTGAAATTGAAGTAGTCATTTCTTTATATGTAGTATTAATTACACCAGTTCCAAGTGGACTTATATTATTATCTAAAGCTGAGTCATATTCTTCTTTGGTTATTTCATATGTTTTAGAAAAATTATTATCAGAATATAAACTTACACTATTTTTATCATTTAAATATTCAATAGTTTTAAAATATTTAGTTTCTTGATCAATTAAATAAAATTCATCATCACTACTTAAGGCTGAAGTAGTAAATGGAAAAAACAGAACAACTAAAAAAGCTATCATTAAATTATTTTTTGACATTTTTTCCCTCCTTTCTTCAATAGATTGTAAAATAAGAGGACAAAAAAAGAAAGAATATATTTAGCTACAAGCAATGCAACAATTTCGCGACATAATTTATAGCTTATATATTCTAAGTTTTTATAACCTTTTCTAAGTGTTCACCATTTATATCAATAAAATTTAATTTTATAATAACGTTTTGCTTTTTAGTATAAACTTCTTCTTGCGATTTATAAGTAAGATAAAGATATTCAAAACTATTTCCTAAGGGAATAGCATTATCAAAAGATATTTTATTAGAATATACTTCGTTATCATCTAAAAATAAAGTAATGCTAATATCTTTAATCAGTGGTTCTTTATCAGTACCAATATCACTTGAAGAATAAGAAAAGTTACTAAAATTATAAATGCTTTCTTTTCTATTAGTTATAATACTACCCACATATTTTATATTATCATCATAAGTAGCAACCTCATATATTTGCCATTTAAAATAGTTAATAGTCATTAATAAGAGTGAAAAGAAAAAGATAATGAAAAGGACAATGGAGGTTGAAATTTTTATAATTCGATATTTTGTATCACTGATATAAAACTTAAATTTTTTAAAAATAATTTCAGTGGTTTTATTAGGATCATAACTTTTAGGCTTAGCACCACCAGAAACAAGTTGGTATAAAGTTATATCTAAAACTTCACATAGGGGTTCTAAATATTCAAAACCCGGAAACATTTCGCCAGTTTCCCATTTAGAAATGTTTTGGCGTTTATAATGAAGTAGTTCTCCTAAATCTTCTTGGGTCAAACCTTTTTTATCACGAGCTTTTTTAATAAAAAGTCCTACTCTTTCTTCTGGTGATAATGAAGAAAATTCCAAACCTTCTAATTTATTTTTACGAGGAAGTTTGATCTTCCTTTCATCTGACTGCCTTTTGATATTATTCTGTTTGTTCACTAATACACCTTCTTATTCTATGACTATTATAAAGTAAAATTTTGTCCGAAATTTCATATTTCCCAACATTCGATAAATTCTATCAAATATAATGAAATAATCTTCTAGAGGTGTAAACAATGGAAGAAAGAAAAAATTTGGTAGTTAAAAATATTAAAAAATTTAGAACTGATTTATTAGATAAAAAAGTTATAGAAATTGCAAAACTTATAAGAGTCAAAGAAAGTACGATAAGATGTTATGAAAATGAATTAGAGATAATCCCCTTAAAGCACCTTATAACAATAGCTAATGAATATGGACTTAGTCTTGATTATCTTTTTGGTTTAAAAAGCTATAATGTTAGATATACGAAAATTGATACTGCTTCAGATAATTTTGATTTTTTAGGGGAAAATATTCGTTCTAAAAGAAAGAATAAAGGATTAACGTTAAACAAAGTAGCTGAAGATACAAGAATTTCGCGGACTTCATTATCAAATTATGAAAGAGGGAAAAATTTAATAAAAACTTTATATCTCTCAATATTAGTTAAATACTTGGATATCGATTCAATAGATAAATTATTTAATCGAAAAGAAATTAAATAATTTTTTAGGTATTAGAGAACATAAACAAATATGATTAGTAAGTTTAGTTTAAACTTGAATTTTGTTTATTATATAAAAAGGAAAGATAGCATTAGCTATTCTTATTTAGGGTATTAATGAAAATTAGTTAGTTATTCTTTAGCAATACTTAGAATAATACCAATGGAAATCATGCTAACTAAAAGACTTGAACCACCGTAACTAATGAATGGTAATGTTATCCCCTAAGAATTGCTAAAGTAACTTATTTTATGAAGGAAGCATTGACAAGGTAACTGAAAAATGATAGTAATGTTTCAAAATAATTGAAAAAATTAAATTTCTTCTAATAGCTCTGGAAATTTTAAATAAACATATACTTTTTTATCTTTGTCAATTTCAATTCTATTGACAAGTCTTTTTATTTGCGCTTTAGTTGGATTTTTTAAAGATAGATAAGCTAAAGCAGAATCTTGCCAAGCCTTAAGATTAGAATTAGGAGGTAAATATTTTTCATTACGTTGATATTTTTTAGTTAACTCGGCTAATTCGTTATTAATTCTCGTTATATCTGTTTGGGTTTTGGTATAAATTCTTTTGTACATTTCTTCATCTACTAAACCTTTAAGTTTGTCCATATATAAATTATCAATGGTAGCTTGGTGAGATTTTAATAGTTGTTCTAAACGAGTTATTTTATTTTTTATTTCGTGAATATTTTTAAGAACAATTTGTTCTTTCATTACTTCAAAAGTCTTAAAATCAGATGGTTGACCAAATTTTTGACATAAATTTTGTAAATATTTTAAGACATCTTCTTCCAACCAATCATAATTAATTCGATGTGATGAACAAAGACCATACTTACCCTTTCGCGTATATAAATTACATTGCGTATAGTGTCTGATTCGGGATTTTAGAACATCCTCGCTGATTCTTATATGATGACCACATTCATGGCAATAAAGAAGACCACCAAAAAGATAATCAAGTTGTCGGGAAGTAACCCAAGTTGTAGATTTACTATTTAATATTTCTTGAACTTTAGTAAATGTTTCTTTAGATATAATCCCTTCATGGGTATTCTTTACAATAATTAATTCATCTTTAGATGTTTTGCGCCTTTTTTTAGAGTTATAACTTAATTTATTATGGGTATTTTGAACCATATTACCGATATACATCTGATTAGTTAGAATGCTTTTAATAGTTTGTCTTTTCCAGATTCCTAACTCCTCATTATCATGGATCTTTTTAGCACGCGGGTCACCTTTATAGACCATGGGGATGGGAATCTTTTTTAAGGTTAAGTACTCCGCTATTTTACTAGGACTTTGGCCGGCTAAAGCTAAGTCGTAAATTTTTTCTATTATATGACGAACATTTTCATCAACGATTAATTTATGTTTATTATGAGGATCTTTTTGGTAGCCATATAAGGCAAAGGAACCGATGTAATCTCCACGATTTTGCTTAGCACGTAAGGAAGTTTTTACTTTCTTAGAAACGTCTCTTAAGTATAGGTCGTTGACACTAAGACGGAGGCCAAGCAAGGAATCTCCAATGTTGGAGTCATAGGAATCGTTTATAGCAATATACCTAATGCTTTTTTCTAAGAAATATTCTTCAATATATTTACCGGTTTTGTATAACTCGCGGCCTAAACGTGATAAATCTTTGGTTATGACACAGTTAATTTTGCCCGCTTCGATATCAGTAATCATCTCTTGAAAGGCAGGACGTTCAAAGTTACCACCTGAATAACCATCATCAACATAGTGCTTATAAATTTCTAAATTATTAAATTTAGCAAAGGCATCAATAATTATTTTTTGACTCTGAATAGATGATGATTCGTCAGTTTTACTATCTGCATCGGACAGGCGATCATATGCGCCACAGATATATTTCATATTAACTCCCCTATTCATCTTGTTTTTAAAGTCTTTAAATAATTATAATATTCTTCTTGAAGAAGAAATGCTAAAGATGGACCATTTTTTGGATAAATATATTGGATATTTAAACTTCTTTTTTGACCTTGATTATTTAATCGTTTCAAAGAAAATCACCTCTTTAAAGTTTATTCACGTAAAAGAAAAAGATACATAAAAAGAATCAACAAAATGTTGATTCTTTATTCAAAATCGCGTTTATACATACGCATGTAAGCATTCGAATCAAGAGTTTCCCAACCGGCAAATTTATCATCACCTTTTTTAAGTCCCATTAAGACATTTTCTAAGTTATAGACAGGAACATTATAAATAATATAAGAGTCTTCATAAAATAAGGAGATATTAGAAGTGATATTACTCACATTATATTCTTCATAAGTACTGACAGCCTCATTAACTTCTTTAATATTAACGCCCATAATGCGGATGTCTTTATCAATTCGGACATCAGCGCTTAAGCCATCGATTCTTAAGCTTTCTTGGAAGGCTGAAAAGCCAATAGTTAAAAATGTAATAAATCACCCGATTATTAAAGTAAATAAAAGAGGAAAAAAATGTTTTTCACGATATCTAAACATTTATATTCCTCTTTCTTCTACATATCGACGTCTTTTATCGTTAATAGATATAAATTATTGTCTTTTAAAATATACAAATGACATTTTTGATGAGCAACGACCGTGTAATACATTATTGGTAAATGAAGATTATCACGAACGTCTAATAATTCGGTAAATTTATTAATTTTGATGATATTATAATCATTAAAATTAGGGAGAGATGACGTTTCAACAATGAGACGATCATATTCTCTTAGAATTTTAGCAAGATATTTATCATACTTAGTTTTTTTAACAAATGTTTTACTATAAAGTCTAATAGCTTTAATAATAAAGTAAATAGATAAAATAATGCTTACTAAGCCAAAGCTTAAGTATACAATATTGGATAAAGTGAAAGCATACTTAGTTAGTTGTTGTTTATTATTGCTTGATGTATCATTAGATTGCATTTTGATACTGATTGATTTTTGAGAAAGTGGAATACTAATCGTGGTCGTATTTGGATTCATACTAAGTTCAGATGATTCGTTATAAACGGTAAAAGAGACATTTAAGGAACTGATTGTTTCGACGCCATTTTGTGATTTAAATTCATTAGCTATATTATTGTAATATTCATAATCAATATTGATATCTTTGTTAGTTAATTTATAATTAGAGTCATTTTCTTTGATATCTGTTAATGGAATTAGGACATATTTTTTAGTAAGATAGTTAGTTGAATCATTAGCATTAGCTATTACTAACTCAGCAGTTACTTCATATTTGGCATCTAGTTTAATATTATGGTTAGTGTTAAAGTGATAATTAAAAGTTAAAGGAATACTATTAATTAAGCTAGCAATATAGGACATGTCTTTGTCTATACAGGTACTTTCATAGAAATTATTAGCTTTTAAGCAAATTTGATAATCGATAGTGCCTGTTTCAGTATAAGTAACATCTTCTTCTTTAATAATATCTAGGGAATTATAAATGAAGTTGATACTTAAGATAAGGAAGATAAGGCATAAGCAGACGCTGAAAATTAGACGATTACGGAATGAAAGATATAATTTGGTCTTAGGTGTGATATTAAATAGTTCGGCTTCTCTTTGTTGGCGTTCGATTTCTTCAGCTGATAATTTATTTGGAGAAGTCTTTTTTTTAGGTTTCTTTTTTGAATTTGGGGATGTTTTTGGGGTGTTTGGGGTCTGTTCATTTCCATTATTTAATGGAATCTTTTCTAATGATGTTTTTGGTTCAGTTTGATTATTATTTGTATTTGTTTCCATATTTTAACCTCCTTACCAGCGTTCGTTTAACCAAATTGTTGGGAAACCAATTGCTGGTACTTTCTTTTTAACAATACCAATTATCATATCTGGGGTTACTTTCCAGCCGTCGATGTCGTTATTGGCATCACCTTTGGTATAAATAATAATAGTTTTATCTTTTTTTATTAAGTCATTAATGCGATGGACGATAACTTTACCACCATATTTATAAGCAATTACTGCACCCGTTTCTAAATCATCTTCCGTAAATTGTTGGTTTACGATAACAACGTCCCCTTTATTGATAGTGGGCACCATCGAACCGGTGGCAATAGCAACTGCATAGTATTTAAAATAACCAGAAACAAAATAGACTAAAGTAATAACAATGATGGTAAGTGGTATATAAGGCCATAATTGCTTCTTTCTTGAACGTTCAACTTCTTCATTTACCCGATCCATGGTAAGCCATTTTCTTAATTTAAACAAAATGATAATTGGTAATAAAAAGAAGATAATTGAATAAATATATTCATTAGGATTAGGAATAATCGGTAAAAGATAAGGATATAATTTAATGATTAAAACATAAATAAGACTAGGTTTAAAACCGAAATGATAAGTAATCCACGAACATAAGATATTTTCAGTAAGAGATGGAAGGAAAGTCAATGCGAAAAGTAAGAAGGTTCTTTTAGAAAAAGTAACGCCACTAATTGCAAAAGGAATCGTATTATCTAAAAAGATAAAAGTAATAGTCATTAGGATAATTAAAGCTAAGCTTTCACTTGATTTAGTAATTAAACTATATCTTAAATACTCTTTTACGATTAGATAAATTATTAAAGGAATAACAATATTTTGTAGAGCATTTCCGGTCAAATAATTATTTGTTTTAGCATAGCCGATTAATAAACCACTTAGGTAAAAAAGTAAGAAAAAGATGAATAAAGAAATAATTATCTCTAAGCTGATATCTTTACTATATCGATGACGGTCTTTTTCAAAACCTAAGGTAATTTTAGTGATAATTAGCAAAACAGCTATGATAGTAATTAAAGATATAGTAGTTAATTTTTTTATAAAAAAGGCATTAATAGTACATAGTAATATCGTAAGCAAAGATAAGATTAGTAATTTTATGTAACTTTTTTTCATAAGCACCTCCTTAAGATAAATGACACAGTAGAACTGTGTCATTTAAACATTAATCAACTGAACTATAATTTAATGTTATATCACCAAATGAAACAGTAAAATCACCATCAGCACGATCAGCATCAGCTTGATATTCAATGGTAACAACAACAGGTTCACTAGTTGATTTTAATAATGAATGATTAGTTATGCTAGCAGCACTTCCACTTGTTTCTGCTTCGCTACCAACTTTTACTTTAACAGAGATTCCGTTACAAGCTTTTTGAACTAAGGCATCAGTTGTTCCTTCTAAAGCAGTACAAACTTTATTAGTTGTTTGACCTGTTACATTGCCATAAACGATACTTTTTAAGTAAGCATCTAATTGACCTTTGTTAAAAGCATAAAAACTATAAACAACTTTTTGACCTGGTTCAGTAAAAGTGGCTTTTAAGTTAGAAATTGTTGGTTCATTAGTATTATCAATAGTTGCATTAGAAGTAACTAAAGAATTAGGGGTTGCAACTGGCGTAATTTCATCAGCAACGACATCTGTATCAGAACTTGAAAAGTCAACGTTAAATGAACTTTTATCAGGAGTTACATCTGCAGAAGGTTGAATTTTTAAAGTATTTGAAAAGGCTGCAAAACCAACAGATAATCCAATGACTCCAACTACTAAAGCTAGAATCGCGATTATTTGAGCATTCCTATTTTTTTCCATTTTTATATCCTCCTATCATAATGCATGATACCACATAAAAATAATTATTTCAATCTAAATTGGCAATTAAAATTTTATATCATTACTAATTACTTAAAATTTAAAGTTTAATTATTAATATTATGGCAAAGCAATTAATTTTAATGCAATTTTAAGGAAAAAAAGAATATTTGGTAAATTTATTAAAAAGTAAATTATTTTTTAGCCTACCCCGATAATTAAGTAAAAGCAGGTAAGAATAGACAAAAATTAAGAAAGGAAGAAGCTTTTTAATAAGGGTAATATTTATGATAAATTGTAACAAGATTCTTGCCAAAGGAAGCAAATGCTGTTTTAAAGAAAAAAAAGGACTAACAATGGTTGAAGGTGTTAACATTGTTAGTTCTAAGTAAGTTAATTAATTATTGTTCTTTAAAATCAAAGTTGAAAAAGTCATCAAGTTCTTTAAAGGAACTAGTAACATCATCAAAAACGATGTTAACGATGTCATCAAAAAGGTGTATTTCATTTTCAGTATGTTTCTTACTAGCATTTTTTATAGTATTATTATGACCACCAATACTAATTGTTAAAGTATCATTATCATTAGATAGAACATTATTAGAAGTAAAGTTTAATAAATCGTTATCATTAATATAATTCATTAATTTTTCTTTTTGGATAGGATTTAAATCTTTATAGAAATTATAGACATCATGGCCATCCATATCGTGTTCATATTCATAAACTTTGCTATCATTTAAATCGACAAGACACATATTAAAATTTGATTCTGGTATAGAAGCACTCGAACTTATGATAATATAATCATCATCTTGAATATTCTTCGAATAGTTAGTTGAAAAATCAGGGAAATACTTATGGAGATTCTTGATGCTCAAATCTTGAGGACTTGTCTCATATGCACTTTTTTTAGGTACTTCTTTAGTAAGATCATTCATCTTATCTTCAATTTCTTTTCGAAGATTGTCTAGTTCTGACATATTATTTGCAGCATTTTCTTTAGCAAAGGAAGAAGTATCATTTACCTCATCATCAGTAGTACTAGCTTTTATTTCAAAAGGAATTTTTTGTTCTCTTAATACGGCTTTTATAAAGATGTTTATAGCTGTAGAAACATCCATTCCTGCATTATGGCAAAAGCTTTCAAATTTTTTCTTGTCGCTTTCATCGACACTAACATTTAAAGTTATTTTTTCCATCCTATCACTCTTTTCTATGATAAGTATATAATTGTTTTAGTTATTTTTCAAGACAAGGGATATAAGGCTTAACATGTTTGATAAAAATTGATGTTAAACTTTGAAGGGATGATGAAAAGGATAAATGGGCAGTAATGGCAAAACTACCTCGCCTTTTTCTTTGTAAATTTAGTTTTTTCGATATTTTAGAGATTTTTAATTTTTACTAATCAGCGCGATTTTGGGGAAAATATAGGCTTATTGCAGGGATTATTAGCAGTTACATTGGAGGGTTTCCCCCTTAGTCCTTTTAGAGTTATAAAAAAATATAGGGTTGCCTTTACTTTTGTTATAACCCTTAGGACAAAACTACACCAAATTACTGGCAAGATATTCAAGTTCTTTAAACTTAAAATATACTATAACTTCTTTTGAATCACCATTGTCATACACAACAATTCTATCAATTAAATTTTTAACTGTACTCCTAGATGGAGTTTTCAATTTCATAAATTTTTCTACTGCCTCACGACATTTAGTAAATTCTTTTTCTTTTGATTTATCTGCAAATACTTTTAATCTATTTTCTTTATCTTCTTTTTCAATCTTTAATTGTTGTAATTCTTTTTCATGACTATCTGATAAGTTTTTGTAAACTTCAAGAGATATAACTCCCTCTAATTTATCATTATATAAATTAGATATTATATTAATCTTCTTTTCCATTTTTCTATTTATTTCTTCTAGTTGTTTTTCTAATTCTTCAATATCTCTATTATAAATATATACTGAATCCTCAACCATGTTTCTTAAATCATAATGTTTTATAAATTCTTCACCAATTTCATTAAGATAATGAGTAATATCTTGTTCTAATAAATGATAATTAAGTCTGTTAGGTGTACATTCACTTTGTTTACCTTTTCTAAGATAATGGTTACAATGTGTATATAAAGATGGTTTTGATTTAGTTTTTTTAACACTAACACCAAGAGTATGACCACACTTACCACAAAACATCATTCCAGAAAATAAGAATCTATCAAGATTTTTTTCTTTGGGAGTATAACTCTTATTTTTTAACATTTTTTGAACTTCATCAAAATCTTCTTTACTTATTATTGCTTCATGAGTATTTTCTACTATGATAAAATTATCCTCACTTAAATGCCTGCATTTTTTTGCTCTATAACTAATTTTTTCATGAGTATGTTGTACCATGTTTCCGATATACATTTGACTTTTTAATATATTTCTCACAGTAGCATTTTTCCAAACACCAAAACCATCGTTTTCAGTAACAGCAAGTCCTCTAGGTTCTTTTTTATAAACTATTGGTATAGCAATTTTCTCATCAGTTAGTTTTCTACATATCTTTGTTACACCTAAACCCTCTAAATATAAATCATAAATCATTTTAACAACTTTAGATGCTACTGGATCAATAATTAATTTATGTTTATCTTCTGGTTTTTTCATATAACCATAACATGGGAAACTTCCAATATATTCGCCTTTTTCTTGTTTTACCCTAAAAGAAGAACGAACTTTTTTTGAAACATCCCTTAAATATAAATCATTTACCCCAAGTCTTAAACCTAGCATAGAATCTCCAATATTAGAATCATAGGAATCATTAATTGCAATATATCTAATATTGTGTTCTAAAAAGTATTCTTCAATATATTTACCAGTTTTATACATTTCACGACCAAGCCTTGATAAATCTTTTGTAATAACACAATTAATAAGTCCATTTTCTATATCTTCAATCATCTGCCTAAAAGCAGGTCTATCAAAATTACCACCAGAATAACCATCATCAACATATTCTTTAACAATGTTTAAATTATTATGTTTAGCAAATCCCTCAATAATCATTCTTTGACTTTGAATAGAAGAAGATTCATCATTACGACCAATATCTTCTTTAGATAATCTTAAATAATCACCACAATTATAGATCTTGTTATTGTTTCCCACCATTAACTTGACCTCCTTATTTTGATGGGTACAATTAGGTATCTACGCTTGAATGATAGCATCATTCCTAAGTTTTTGCAACTCATGATTTCCTCCAGTAAGGATTTGCTCATTTCTAATTTCATTTTGATAACATTGTTCTAAAATATCTTTTAACTTTTTTCCTTTTTTATTAAATACAAAAGTAAACTTTACTTCCTTATTGCCATACTTTTTAATCACATTATCACCCATTTTAAAACTATGACAATCTAGTTCATTTAATGATTTAGAAACAATATTAGACATTGTTCTTATTTTCCTTTTCTAATGTTAAATCTTGTTCTAAAGGACTTTTTAAATGTATTTCAATAGTAGATTTAGTATTATTACCATTATCTATTTCTAAATGAAATACTTCTTTATTTATTTTACCTTTTAGAAATATTGATTCTTTGGTACTTAATGGTTCTTTTAACTCAAAACTAGCAAATGTACGATTATTATTTTC
>CAKOHV010000035.1 GCA_934086145.1 uncultured Bacilli bacterium | reverse complement strand
GGTTTATATTTATAATTAATTTCTTTTGGAGTAATTGGATCACCTGTAGCTATATCAATATGAAATTTTTCTTTAATATTATCTATTTCAATTTGAATATCAACTCTAAAACCACCATACTCATCTTCATCTCTTATTGGTGATATTCCTAAACAACTAAGTTTTGTATTATCATCTATTTCTATTGATACTATTTCTTTAATCATTTTAACTATTGTTTTTTCATTAAAATTTGCATTTCTAAAAGCAGTATCTATATCCATAGTAGTTCTGTTTTCTACTCCAAATAATGTACTTAAATAAAATCCACCTTTTAATATAAAATTATCTTTATATTTACTAACTGATAGTCTTTCTATAAATCTATCATACATATAAAGTCTAAGTAATGTATTAAAATCTACATTTTTTTCTTTTGAAATGTTTTTTAATTTATCTTTTAATTGCATGCTATTCATAAAATACCTCTATATAATTCATTACTTCTTCTTTAATTCCCATTTTTTGGGCATAATTAGATAGTTTAACTAGATCTTTATCTTTTCTCTTTATATATTCTTTTATACTATGTTTAATATGCTCTGAATCCATTCTGTTTTTAGATCTAATAATATCACATATACATCTTTCCACATCATAGACTCTGACATTATTTCCCATTGGCGTCTTAACTTCAGTAAGACCTAGTTCATAAATATCTTTATCAACATAAAAAACATTATGTTCTTTTATTTTATAATTAAAATAATTGTTAGGTACAGTTATATCATATTTATCATTTGGTGCTTTGATAGAAAGTCCATGAAAATAAAGTGCAGTCATGTGTGAATAAACTACATTTGAAAGTTCTAAACTAAAAACAAAATAACTATCTTCTATTTTACTAGAATCTATATAAATACCATTACCTACTTTTTCTATTATACCTTTTTCTTTCATTATATTAAGATACATTCTATGAATTCCAAGATTTGATAGTTCTTTTGAAGTAACATACCCATTATTCATTTTCATAATTGATTCAATAATTTCTATATTACTTTGTTCTTTAAATTTTTTTATTGTCATCCTTTCCATAAATTTCCCCCTCTGACAAATCTAATGAAATTATAACTTTTATCATTAGTTTTGTCAATACAACTAAAAAAATCAAATACTCTTTCCAGCACTTTAAAATTTTCTATTTTTATTTCTTATTATGGTAATAATATATAAATATATCATTACCACTTAAACATAAATTTTAGCTTTTTTTCAATTTGTGTATCTAAAAGTGTACCTAAAATTACTTAATAGTTCTAAACCCCTTTAATATAAACAAAAATGGAACCTTTCGGCTCCTTTAGGAGGAAAATCTAGGTTGTATAATTTTTAGTGTGTGTAATGTGTAAAACATTATATACACTTGTTTTCCTAATTTAATTACTCAAATTGATGTAGTTAATTATATTTTAGATCAAGATGTCGAACTAAAAACAACTTATTATAAATATCAAGAATTACTACAATCGTTCAAGGAAAAGAATTATGAGGTTTTTATAAATGCAATAACCAGCGTTAATAATTCAGTATCTGATTATATGAAAACATCTATTAAGACTTTAAGTGAGTTTAAAGATAAAATATACAATACATTTAATAATAACTATCACAATGGTTATATTTAAGGCAATAACAATTTTATAAAAGTATTAAAAAGGATAGCTTTTGGTTTTAAATCTTTTAGAAGATTTAAAGCCAGAATTATGATATGCAAAGGATTAGTTAAAATTAGTAAGAAAAAAGCCAACGCTTTCGCGTTAGCTTCATAAAATTAACCATCACTTATTTGTGTCTACACACACTATTTGACAATCAACCGATTTTTCCAAATCAAATTTATTTTGCACCATTTTTAAACAATACTGCTTTGATTGTTAAAAATACACATTTGATATCTAGCATTAGATTACAATTTTTACAATAATAATATTCTAATTCTAATCTTTTTTCGTATGTAGTGTTGCTACGTCCATTGGCAGCCCACCATCCAGAAATTCCTGGGCGAACGCACTCATACAGCTCATGATTGCCGTTATGTGCATCTAATTCACCTTCGACTAGAGGTCTAGGTCCAATCATTGACATATCACCTTTTAATACATTAATAAATTGTGGTAATTCATCTAGTGATGTTTTTCTCAAAATTTTTCCAACTTTAGTTATTCTTGGATCATTTTCAAACTTTTGATTCAAATCCCATTCTTTTTTGTATTTAGGATCTTTTAAAAGTTCTTTTAATACTTCATCAGCATTAGAAACCATGCTTCTAAATTTATAAATATATATAAAATTTCCATTTTTACCAATTCTTTTTTGTTTATAAAAAATTGATTTTTTGTCACCTGTTACTAAATAACATATTTTTGCTACGATTGCTACAGGAATTAACATTAAAATTCCAAGTAAAGAACAAAAAATATCAAAAATTCTTTTTATTGCAAAATATAAAACTCTTTCGATTTTTAAATAACTAGTTTTGGTTTTTTTTGTTTCCATTGAAGCTGCATCATTCATTATAATTCCCCCATTTTTCTTTATAAACTTTTATAACACTTTTCTTTTTTTATCTTTCTTTTTTTTCATAGTAGCTATTAGCATAATATGAATAATAACTACTACCTTTAGTATTAGCACGATTAATGATAACACCATTTATTTTACTATTAGCTGTTTCAAAAGCTTTTTTAGCTTTTTCAATCATATCAATTTGTGTTTTACCACTTGAAACAACTAAAACATTAGCATCTGAGTATTTAGTTAAGATTGAGGTATCTGACATTCCTAAAATAGGTGGACAGTCAAGTAAGATTATATCGTAATGTTCTCTTAGAGCTTCTAAAAGGTCTGCATTACTTTTAGATGATAATAATTCAATTGGATTTGGTGGGATTGGTCCGGTTGGTAATAAGTCGATATTTTTAACATCAGTTTTAACGATGTAACGACTCATTTTTATTTCATCTTTGTAGTTTAAAATTAGATTAGAATATCCAGCATTTGTTGGATTCATTATGTTAAAAATAGCATGTTGACGACCACGACGTAAGTCACAGTCAATAATTAAGACTTTTTTACCATCTTGTGCATAAGCAGCAGCAAGATTAGCAGTAATAAAGCTTTTACCGTCTCCAGCCTCAGGTGAAGTACTTAGAATTATCTTTAATTCTTTATCAACAGCTGAGAATTGAAGATTAGTACGAATACTTTTAATTGATTCACTAAACATTGATTTAGGATTTATATTTATTAATAAATCAGTTTCATTATTCATCTTTGTCACCTACTTTTCCTTACGTTTTACCTTTGGTACAACACCAATAACTGGTAAGTCAAATCTATTTTCAATTTCTTCAGATGATTTAATCGTTGTATCAAAGTAATATATAACGAAGATTACCCCAACGGCTAAAACAATTCCAACGAATAAGTATATAACCATATCTTTAACGATGTTTATATTATATGGTTGATCAGCCTCTTCAGCGACATCAATTTGGGAAACATTTTGTAATTTATAAATTGATGAAATTTCTTTACTAAATTCTTTAATGATTTCGTTGGCTATTTCAGCGGCTAAGCCTTTGTCTGAATCAACGACTCCAACTTTGATTATTTCTGTGCCTTGCTTAGTTGAAACAGTAACATGGTCTAATAGTTCGTCAGTGTCATAATCTAAAGATAAGTTTTTGATTACATTATCAGCAATCTTACGACTTTTAACGATTTCACTATAAGTGGCTACTAAGCTTTGATTTAAGTTAACATCGCTTTGTGTTGTTTGTTGACCTTGTGCACCATTTTCGCTTACCAAAACAATAGTAGATGTACTACGATATTTTGGTTTCTTTAGGAAGATTGAATAAGCACTTCCTACTGCGACTACTATTAAGAGAATAATTAACATTGCAATAATTCTTTCTTTAAAGTAGTCAAATAACTCTTTTAAGTTAATTTCTTCCATACATAAAACCCTTTCTAACTCCTTGATGAAAAGCCTTTCAAGCTGTTTGTCAATAACGATAATAACACTTTTTCCTAAAAAAGGAAACAAAAAATTAATTGTTGGTTTAATTTTATCATTAAAACCATTTTTTTAAAATATTTTTTATTTTAAAATAAGATGATTGATATGATTTTTACAAGAAAAAAATTATAGTTTAACCTATAATTTTATCTTGGTAATTTAATGATTTCAAATAAGAATAGCAGGTATATACCTGTATAAAGGGATACTTTAAAGCGAAGCATTTCATATAAGCCAACTGATTTATCAATTGTTGATACAAGCCATGATTCTTTATATTTAGGAACGGTTAAATTACATGGAAACATATGTGATTTAATAATATCTTGTTGGATTTCATTTAAATCATAGTATTTAAGGCTATTTTGCAATGCGACTGCAGGGTGAGTTGCTAATTTTTCAGCCCCACTTTGACCTTTTAAGTCATCATTAATATAGAAATCATGTAATAATGCCGCACGAGTTGTTTCGTTTAGTGTTTTTAAGTGCAACATCTTACCAATAACATAGGTATGTCTAGCGACACGCATGGAATGCTCATAACGAGTAATACCATGGTGTAATTCTTTATCTATTTTATTAAAATCTTGATTATTAGTTATGTCTTCAACTAAAGAGTCAAATTCTTTCTTACTTATTTTTGTCATTTGTTTCACCTCAGACCTACAAAGTATACCATATATTCAATAATATGACAAATATCGTATCCTATTTATATTTTAACGCATTTTTAGACGTTTATAATTTTTTATTATAAGTTAAGGTGTCAATTAAATGTTATTTAGTATATTTTTTTATCTTTTTTTTAGAACATTTTCTTCTTCAGAAGATAATTTGGCTTCAATACTTTTAATTTTATGGTATTTTTTTAGTTCTTTTATTGTTTGATAAAGGTAAAGAAGACCTACTGAACTAATAATATAATTACGATTATTATATAGTATTTCATAGTAAGGATTATTTTCTTTAGTTAAGTAGCCTAAATCTGGTGCAGGAACTTCTTTTAGAATAATTGGATAGTTTTGGACATCTTCTTGTTCTAAGTAGTCCGGCACATTCATAATTCTCATATAAGTTTTTAGATTTACATTTCTAAAAAGTTCATCATCAAGTTGCGGAATTTGTTCAAGATTAGTTGGATCAACAGCCTGTAATTTATCATCTTTACGATAAATATTCCAAGCATGATCGGAGCTTACTAAGGTGTAGCATTCAATGCCAAGACGATTTAATAAAGCTTCATATAAGGTAGCAAAATTAATACAAACAACGCCATCTTTATTAGTTAAAGTTTCAATGGGATAGACATTATATTCTATTAATAATTGATAACGGAAGAAGTCATCATTGTTACCCATTAAATCTTTATTATAGAAATATTTACCTTTAATGTACTTAACGACTTCGGCTACACGTTCTTTGGAAGAAGAGCCGGAATTCTTTATATTAGTAGCAACATGATCTAAGTAAGTACATTCAGCTCTTAAGTCGTATGGTTCGTGAACTATTTTACTATCCTTTAATTTAGTATATGTATCAGCATCAAGCCAGATTGGAGCATAGTCATCAAGACTGACACTAGCTAAATTAGGAAATTTAAATAATTCTGAAGGATTCTTAATATTAGCTGATGAAGATAAATCAATTTCTTCTAAGTTAGTACAAGAAGCTATACTTTTTAAGTCTAAGACAGAAGTTGAATTATAAGTTAAACTTTTTAATGACTCAGGATTTTTCAAAGTAAGATTATTTAAATAACTACTCATAATACTTAGATCTTCAGTATAATATGGAACACTAAATACTTCATCAGAACATTTAGCATTAATCATATGTACATTAGTTAAGGTATTAGGTAATTTATCAGATTTAGTTATTTCACCGCCAATAATAAATAGTCTTGTTAATTCTTGATTATTTTCTAAGAAGATACAATTAAGATAACAATTATCAAGAAATAAAGTATTTAAATTGACTAATAATTTTAAATCACTTAATTCAGAAGGTCCATCTAAATCACTTAAATATAACATAGTTATTTTTTTTAATTCACCAAAAGTAAGTGGATCTTCTGGACTTTTACCTAAACGACTAGCAACTGCTTCCTTTACTTTTTGATTTCCAAAGTTTACAACATCGTCATCTTTGGTTTTACGATTTGAGTTTTCATAAGGAATAAAAGATGGACTAGTGCTTTTTGAAACCACATTGTCTAATGGACGATTATCTTTATTAAAAATTAATAATCCCGTTAAAGATGTTAGAATAAGTGTTTTACGAGCAAGTCTTTTTAAAGAATGAGAACGCATTCTTAAAAGAGCATCTTTATTGATGTTTTTTAATTTCATTTCAAAATCCCCTTTTCTTGTTCTTGATGATACTATTTTTAAGTTTTTTCGTCAAATTTTGCCCGATAAAAAGTTTGTTTTTTTAAATCAGGACAAAAGAAAACCTTGTTTAAAAAAGCAAGGTTTATTCTTTTAATTAAGCAATTTTATTTATACGTTCTTTTAGACGTTTACTACCTAGTAAATTTAGAATGATATATAAGTCTGGAGTTTGTTTTAAGCTAGTTACTGATACTCTGATAATATTGGAAATATCAGCAATGCTTCCTTTGTAGTTATCAGTGTTATTCTTGTATTCTTTCATATTAGAACAGAATCCTAATTTATCAGTCATTTCTTTCATCTTATTAAACCAAGTATCTTTGTCATCTGCTTCATCAAAGTATTCATTGAAGTAAGTGTTAATAACTTCATGGATGGTTTCTTTAGAGAAACGTGGATCAAAGTCATAAGTTACATCAGTAAATAGTTCATCAAACATATACCAGATTTGTCCCTTTACTTCGCTTAAGCAACCATAATCTTTACGAGGTTTCTTTTGTTCTCTTTCGATATTTAAGACAGATATAGTATAGTCTTTATATTTATTGATTAATTCATTAAAGTCTTTGTCATATTCTTTTGACCAAGTATCAAGTAAAGCAAATACTTCTGTAGCTTTTAGTTTACTAACATAATTACGAGAGATGTTGTCTAGTTTATCAAGATCGAACAAGGCGCCAGAAGCACTCATTTTCTTTGGTGAGAATTCAAAATCGGTAAATGGAGCATCAGGATGATTTTCACGCCATGCTTCATAGTTAGAGTTAGCAATGGTCATAATAGCTTCAATTAAAGCAACGATTGGATAACCTTTTTCTTCATAATAAGTCATACGAGCTTCGGGGTCTAAACGTTTAGAAATTTTTCTAATCTTATCTCCATCTTTTTTAAGAATTAATGGTGTATGAATGTATTTAGGCATTTTAAAACCAAATGTTTTAAATAGTTCATAATGATAAGGAATAGAACTAATCCACTCTTGGCCTCTTACAACGTGTGTTGTACGCATTAAATGGTCATCAACAAGATGGGCAAAATGGTAAGTTGGTAATAAGTTAGAAGATTTCATGATTGGTAAGTCAGTATCATTTTCAGGGAACTCCATAGTTCCATTAGCTAAATCTTCAAATTTAAACTTTTTATTGAAGTCTCCACTACTCTTTAAACGAATAGTATATTTTTCACCATTTTTAATACGTTCTGCTGCTTCATCAGGAGTTAAATTACGATATTTAGCATAGCGACCATAAATACCAATTCTTCTTTTATCTTCTTTTTGACTTTGTCTAATTGAATCCATTTCTTCTTGAGTTAAGAAACAAGGATAAGCTTTACCTTCAGCAATTAAATGTTTGATGAAAGCATGATAGATTTCCTTTCTTTCTGATTGAATATAAGGACCATAGATACCTTTAGTTTCACCAGTATCACGATATTCATATTCATCAGGATTCATATTGTAATGTTCTAAAATGTGACGAATATATTCAACAGCTCCTTCGACTTCACGAGCAGAGTCAGTATCCTCATTACGAAGGTAGAATACTCCACCACTCTGACGAGCTAAAAGATAGTCGACAGTAACAGAATAGAAATTACCAATATGCATAAAACCGGTTGGAGATGGAGCATAACGAGTTACTTTAGCTCCTTCTTTTAAGTTTCTTTCTGGATATTCTTTTTCATAATCTTCAATTGTTTTGGTAATATTAGGAAATATTAAATCAGCTAATTCTTTGGTAGTCATTTTGATCAATCCTTTCTTAAAAAAAGCTAGTTCATCCCAAAGGACGAGCTAGCCGTGGTACCACCTTAATTACTTCTTAAAATCTTAACGTGATTAGCGGAATACCTTGTATACAGTATTCAACTCCAAAGTTTCTTCAATAAGCTTATATACTCTTTTCCACCAGCCAAGAGTTCTCTTTGATATAAGGGCTTATTTACTCTTCTTCTTCTTCGTTTGTGATTAAATTATATTAAATTCAGGCTTTTTTGTCAACAGGTCTTGAACGCGGTACTTTGCGTAAAACAACGGATTCTTCATTGGCTTGGCGAATTTGACCATTTATAATAGCCAGTTGTTTAGTATTGATTCGTTCAATAAGTTTATCGTAGAAGATATATTGGACATCCAAGAACCCCATTAAAGGTTTGTATTCATAAGCACTTGTTCCATCTTCTGAGAAGGCTGGAATAAAAGTCTTCTTTTGTTCTTTGTAACTATTTTTAGCTTTATGACTATGTCCTTTATAAATCATCGAAACATCGTTAGGAACTTCTATTTTATTAGATTTTTTTAAGTCATGGATAACAGCGATAGCATCATCTTTTAATAAAATTTTACACATTCCATAACCAAGGGAGACCATATCATAACGAGTACTTTCTACCTTACGTAAGATATCATAGCCATCTTCAATTATACTTTTATATTCATGATTACCGCCTAAATTTAACGTAATTATATCCTCAGAATAAGGATATACTCTAATAAGTTTTTTAATTTGAGATGGTAAGGTTTTATTAACTAAGACTTGGTTACTATCAGGATAGATGTTATCAACAGTATCACCGGCATTAATGATAACATGAATATCATGAACTTTGGCGTATTCAAAGACTTTGGGTAATAGTTTAGGCCTTTCATAGATGCTGCCAATATGTAAGTCAGAAATGAAGATACAGCGAAATAAACGGTCTTTAATATTAATGCGTAAACGTCGAGGATTATTATCGATATTTAAAGTACGATTAGGTTTTAAAATGATTTGACCAGTACTAGTAATAATTTTATTAAAATTATAGCCCCAATCTTTGATTTGTTTTAAAATATCGTTGTATTCACGGATATTCAAAGATAATAAATGCGGAATTTCATTTAGGGAATATCCTTCTTTAATTAGTGATAATACATCATCGGTTTTACTCATAATATTCATCCCCTTTTATTTTTCACAAGTAGCTTCTACGTAATATAATTGTTCGATATTATCAGGGGTGGTTACATCAAAAGTGATATTGATAGCAGTTAGACCTTTGGATAAATCGGTAATAATTTCTTTATCTTTTAAAACGAGGGTTGAAATTTTCACTTTACTATCTTGAAAGACCGGTTTTAATTGATAATAGATGATTTGTTGGTTGATATCTTTGATATCATCGCAAGTAATGGAAATACTATATTTTTTAGTGTTATCTTTTAATTCAACTTCTTTATCAGTAATTAAGACGGATTGTAAAGGATTTAGATTTTCTTTAAAGTTACGATGCTTAGTAGCAACAAGGGCAATGGTAATAGTTAAGCCGGCAATGACAACAAGAAGGCTACCTATAATAATTTTATTTTTCATATAATCTTTCTTTCTATTTTTAGGAGAACTTTTTTATTAAGTTCACAACCTATAAATTGTATTTTTTAACATTTCTATAGAAATAATATCATTTTTTAGTAATTTTAGCTATAGAATTTATTGAAAAAGATATGGTTTGGGCCATATCTTTAATATTATATTTTTATTTTTAAAGTACGCATTGCATTTAAGATGGCAAGGACTGAGACACCAACATCAGCAAAGACAGCCATCATCATGTTTGATAGACCAAGAGCTCCAAGGATTAAGAATAAGACCTTGATAGTTATGGCAAAATAGATATTTTCTTTGACTATTTTTAATGTTTTTTGCGAAATAGTAATGGCCGTATTTAGTTTCTCTAAGTCATCATCCATGATAACGATGTCTGAAGCTTCAATAGCGGCATCGGAACCTAAAGCACCCATTGAAATACCAATATCACTACGGGTTAGAACAGGGGCATCATTTATACCATCACCAACGAAAGCTATTTTAGCATTTTCGGGTTGTTCAGCGATAATTTCTTCAATTTTTTTAACTTTATCTTCGGGCATAAGATTAGCATAGTATTCATCAAGGTTAATTTGTTTGCTTACTTGAGAGGCAATTTTTTTATTATCGCCAGTTAACATGACTAATTTAGCAATATTGTTTTCTTTTTTGAGTTTAGATAAGGAAGTAGCGGCTTCTACTTTGACTTCATCTTCAATGATTATATTACCAACGTATTGGTTATCAATAGCTACATGAAGAGTTGTTCCAATATCAGGAGCTGTTACTTTTATTTGAAGACTTTGCATTAGTTTCTTATTACCAACATAAATATCAGAAGTAGCCGTTGTAGCATGGATACCTAAGCCAGAAAGTTCTTCATATTTGGTAACTTCTTTAGAACTAATTTTTTTATTGTAAGCACGTCTTATAGATTCGGCGATTGGATGAGGAGAATAACTTTCTGCAGTTGCCACCGTTTTTAATAGTTCTTCTTCCGTTAAACCAATAGGATTAATTTTAGTTACATTGAACGTTCCTTTAGTTAGGGTTCCCGTTTTATCAAAGACAATTACTTTAGTCTTAGACAAGCTTTCAAGGTAATTACTACCTTTGATAAGGATACCATTTTTAGAAGCTCCACCGATACCACCAAAGAAGCTTAAAGGAACAGAGATAACTAAGGCACATGGACAAGAGATAACAAGGAAAGTCATAGCACGTTTAATGCAAGCAACAAAAGTTAAATCTTTAAAGATTAATGGTGGAATGAAGGCAAGAAGCAAGGCTGATATAACAACAATTGGGGTATAATAACGAGCAAATTTAGTAATAAAGTCTTCTGATTTAGATTTCTTATTACTGGCATTTTCGACAAGATCAAGAATCTTAGAAGCAGTTGATTGACTAAATTCTTTGGTAACTTTGACAGTTAAAACACTCGTTTTATTAATACAACCACTTAGAATTTCGTCTTTTTTATTTACTTTACGAGGAACTGATTCTCCAGTTAGGGCAACGGTATCTAAATAACTGTTTCCTTCGATGACAATTCCATCTAATGGAACTTTTTCACCTGGTTTAATTTGGATAATATCCCCTACTTTGACTTCTTCAGGACTTACCTTTTTATATTTTTCACCATCTTTTAAGTTAGCATAATCAGGACGAATATCCATTAATTCGGTAATTGATTTACGAGATGTTGAAACAGCATAGCTTTGGAATAATTCACCAACTTGGTATAGAAGCATGACTAAAACACCTTCTAAATATTCCCCTGTTAGAAAAGCACCTATAGTAGCAATAGTCATTAAGAAGTTTTCGTCAAAAACTTCGCCATGAAAAATGTTAGTAACAGCCTTTTTGATAATTGGATAACCAACAATTAGGTAAGCAACTACAAATAAAATGGTTTTAATAACACGGAAAGGGATAAGTAAAGAAATTAGGACAATGATGGAAGAAACAATTATTTTAGTTAGGTTCTTCTTATCTTTTTTACTCATATCAATCACCCTTAGTCAAGAATTGTACAATCTGGTTCAACTTTATGACAAACTTTTTTAACTTCTTTCATGATTTCATCCATGTTTTTTCCATCAGCAATTTCAATAGTCATTTTTTGCGTCATAAAATTAACACTTGCATTAGTTACACCATCAATCTTTTTGATAGTACTTTCCATTTTAGAAGCACAGTTAGCGCAGTCTAAATCACTTAAATTATATACTTTTTTCATAATAAACACTCCTCTTCTTATTATTCATAATCTTAAGTAAATTATATACTATTTTATTAATTTAATGCAACATACTTGAATGTTTGTTCAAATATATTTTAATTATACTTGAACATATATTCAAATGTCAAGTCTATTTGCAACTTTTAGCATCTTACTTTATAATAAGCTTATTCGAGGTGACTTTATGGAAGAAAATATTGTGTTACATGATGAAAAAATGGTTAATGAAATAAAGATGAAAATGCCTGATTATAATATAATTACAGATTTATCAGATTTTTTTAAGATTGTTGGTGATAGTACCAGATTACAAATATTAATGGCTTTAGAACATGGGGAACTATGTGTTAGTGATTTATCCTTCTTACTTAATATGACTGTATCAGCCATTTCTCATCAATTAAAAGCTTTAAGGGATGCAAAGTTAGTTAAATTACGCAAGAATGGTAAGATTGTTTATTATTCGCTTGATGATAATCATATTAATGATTTATTAAGTGTTTCTTTTGCCCATATAATGGAAAAATAGCTAGAATTTCTAGCTATTTTTTTTATATTTTTTATGATGAATGGAATCAACTAGTAAAGATGCAACGACGTTATTGCGATTATTAAAGTTAACATGAGTAACATTGAAGTTTTTACGGAAGTAATCTTCTAAGAAAGGAATTTGTTCTGGCGTCTGAAGCGGTTGTGATTCGCCGATTAATAAATCTTCAACATCTTTTAAACCAATAACTTCTTTTAAGCCGTAGGCCATTGGGTTCATTTTTTCTTGATTGATAGCTCGAAAATCAACTAAGTTATCTTTAGTTATCAAGCCATTATATAAAGAATAGATTCGTTCAATAGCATTATTACCTTCAACTGGCGCGTAGAGCTTAGAATAATCAGTTTCTTCACCATTACTACTATTTAAATGATAATTATCTACAATAACAGAAATAGGATTAGATGGTAAGGTAGCACTAATTTCAATAGAATTTTTACAATCAGCTTCATATTCTAGGAAAGTACATCTTTCTAAAGCCATCATCTTATCAATAATATTTTCAGCTGGTATTTCACCTTCTAAACGTTTGAAGATGCGATTGATAGATTCGTTAGTAAAACACATTGAAGTTGAGTAAAGATAATTTAAAGATGAACGTTTTTCATCATTTTTACTTGGTGAATACTTCTTTTCCGTTTTTGTTACTTTGATACCTAGAGAACGAAAATCAATATTTTCTTCGCGAACGACATGACCATTTAATAAAGTAATAACAATTTCATGGGCCTTTACTTTGACGAATTTAAGTCCCCCATTTTCTTTAGTTAAAATGATTCTTTCTTGTTTAGCATTAACATATCCTAATTGGGTTTTACTTATTTTATTAAGACGAAAGCCATCTAATATTTGAGAAATGATTTGACGATTTTCTTGTTTTTTCAACATCATAATTAATAAATTGTGCATTTTATCCCCCTTCGGCCAATATTTTAACGGCCCTATTAATTAAAAGCAAGCCTTTTTTTAAATAAAAAATATAGTTTCTACAACTATATTTATTTTCTTATGGTGATCCGTATGGGGTTTGAACCCATGAATGTAACCTTGAGAGGGTTATGTGTTAACCACTTCACCAACGGACCAAATGATGTCATTTTTTCATAACAATTTGATTCTAACATAAACTGGTTTTTTTGACAATACCCTCAGCGACTATTTTAAAAAGATTAAGTTTTTTTCTTACTTAATCTTTTTTATCAGTTTTATTATTTTTTTCATTAAAGATAGCTAATGAAGAAAGGATAATATCAGGAAGTTTTATGCCCAATTGGGAGCAATTTTCTAGGATAGATATTAATTCATTAAAAATAAGGGAATAAATTGTTAAATTACGAATGGAATTACCAACATCTAAAATATTTCCTAAAATAACTGCGACAGCAACGATAACAAAATAACAAAATTTCTTAAAAATGCCCTTTAAACCAACACTACTATTAAGTTTTTTCTTTAAAATAGCTCGACATAAACCTGTTATGTAATCAAGAAAGATTACCGTAATTAAATATTTTAAGTTAAGGTCAATATTACCAAATAAGAAAAAAATAGTTGAACAAGCAAGACCAAAGACGGTTGAAATCATTAATGTCATTTTAGAACCTCCTTCATCTTATTGTATGAGGGAGATTAAGGGAACGAATAGGTTTTTATTTAAGGATCTTGTAAAATGCAAGAAACATTAAGTTGTTTTTATTTCACTTGGTAATTATTTATTCTATTATTATTTACATAAAAAGAAACTATCGTTTGATAGCTTCCTTTCATTTGATAGATGTTCTATGAAGTAATCCTCTATTATGATAACATTCTTTTCTTCTTCCAAGTTATGAAGAAAATGAAACCAGAAATTACAATCATGATAAGGAAGATGGTTATTTTGTTGCTCGTATTTGGATTGTTTATTTCTTCCTTCGTTGTATTATAGAAGT
>CAKOHV010000034.1 GCA_934086145.1 uncultured Bacilli bacterium | reverse complement strand
AAAACTAGATTTAACAAATAATACTAAATAAAATATTAAAAACATAACTTGATGTTCGTAAAATACCGCAACTCAAACCAATGACGTCTTGATTAATTTTTTTTAATTCGTTAAAATCTACATTTATCATATTCATATTTATATAATCCCAATAAGGATTTTTTTTGGGAATTTTTTCGGGTTGCTCGATTATTTCAGTATTTTTAGTATCTTGAACTTCTTCTACATGGATATTTTCTTGAAGAGTGGTTATTTCGGTCTTAGTTTTATCAGAATATATCTTCCAGTTTATGATCTTATAGATAGAGATAGTTAAAGTTATAATAAAGATAATATTGAGTAAAACAAGTATTATATTTTTCCAATTAAGTTTTCTTTTTTTCATATAATTATTCCTTTGCTAATATAAAGATGGCTCTTTAGAATTTGATAAGTAAAGCGTTAATCATAGTTAAGTAGGTTTATTTAAAGAAGAAGGCAGCCTTTTAATATTGATAATATTATACTACAGTTTGAAAGTGTAAAAAAATATTTGCCAATAAAACCATTGCTTTTAGTGGCAATTACGTTGTAATGATTGTTAATTGACTTTATAATTTAAAGTATAAATTAAAGGAGGAATGTGAGTGTTAAAGAGGCTTAAAATGTTTTTAGTTGTGATGATGGTTGGAATATTAGCTTTGACAGCTGATGTATTGGCTGAAGCAAAAAATGAAGTAACATTAAATTTTAAAGGTGGAATTGTTCGTGATGGATATGTAGAGTATGATAAAGTAGCTAAATTGCAATTGTTTAAAGATGATGTGTTAGTTAATGATATTACCGATATGATGGTACTTGATTTAAATGAAGCTGCTTATAAATTTGTAATACAAGATATTTCTAGTGGAGAGACTGGTAACATTTCGGGAAATGTCAGTGTAAAATTAAATATTAATGGTTGGTATTATCCAATTAATGAAGCAACTGGTAGTGGAACTGATTCGACTTTTAAGTTACAAACAAGTGAATTTAGTGGGACGTTAGCGATTAAACTTGAAAGAAAAGGGGTTGTCGTTAATACTAAAGTTGAAAATGTTTACGATGATATATCCATCAAAAAGAAAATTGATTTGACTGAGGGAAAAGGGTTTGTAATCGACTTTGCTAAGAGTGATGAGTTAACAGAAGCCTTAAAATTATTTGCTGATTTAGAAAAAACTTTATATTATAAAAAAGTTAATGATGGTTTGGAACTTACGGATAGTGAAAGTGAAGCTGTTATAAAAATTGTAGGTAATAAAGACGAAAATAAAGCAATATTAACGGCTGTAAATGTTGGAACTAAAAAAAGCGAAGTCTTTAAAGGACTTCATACGAAATATACGGGTTCTAAATTAAATTTTGATGGAGCTGCAGGTAGTATATTAAATGAAACAAGAACTGACTATTATACTAGATGTAAGTATGAATTTAATTTTCAATATGTAAAAGAAGAAGTTAGTCCTAAAGAATATAAGTTTACTGAAGGGGCCAATCAAATATATGTTATTGATGAATCCCAAAATGCTATATTTAGAATAGATGCCGATTTTAGTTTGTTTGATGGTAAGGTATATATTGATGATGCATTGCTTGATGCTAAAAATTATCAAGCAGAATCTGGTAGTACTGTTATTATTTTGAACAAAGAATATGTTGATACATTATCAGATGGTGAGCATACAATTAAAGTTGAATTTAGTGATAGTGGTTCAGCAACTACTAAATTTGAAGCTAAAGCAAAACAAGTAAATACTGAAAAATCAGAAAATATTACTAATCCTCAAACTGGTGATAATATTGGAACATATATAGTACTATCTATTGTATCAGTGTTAGGTATTGCGGCTACGATGATGATTAATAAGAAGAAAAGAGAAAATTAGGAGAAAAAAATGAAAATAAAAAAAATATTATTTGCAATATTGATTGCAATAGTTGGAATTTTAAGTTTTACAGAGACAAAGGCGGCAACTATTGATGATAATGGTGAATATTCTTTAGTATTAAATGTTGGTGATGATTGGGATGCTAATATTGAAGGAGAATATGCCAAACTTATCAGATTTAATGTTGAACCTGATGAAACAACTGTTAAGGTATCTGAGTTAACAAATGGCATTATTCCTTTTAATGGTAAGAATGAGTTTTCACATTGGGTAAATGCAAGTAGTGAAAAAGTTGGGGATGAATTAAATTTATCAGATTTTACTATTAGTGGTAATTTTTATACATCAACAGGAAAAGAAGTTACATATACTAATGGTTTAGTTTTGAAGGCAAAGTTTGATGGAAAATCATTAGAAGATGGCGATAGCTATTATGTAACTTTTGATGCATTTGGTGGAACTATAAATGGTAAAAGTCAAATATTATTAACTAGTGTTTCAACTGAATTTAAGACGATTGATCTAACAAAATATACGCCGGTAAGAACAGGTTATACTTTTAAAGGTTGGGATTTAGATGGTAAGTTAGTGACTTCTATTGATTCAAGTAATTTTACAAAAAATGTTATTATTTTAACTGCTACATATACTAAAGCCACTTTTGATGGAACAGATAGAGTGTTAATATTAAATGCTAATGGAGGAACTATTTCAGGTAAGGAAACCAATAAATATGACTATTTAGGTGGAGGAAATTCTGGAACAGCAATGTCACTTTTACCATATGTACCAGAAAGACAAGGTTATACATTTAATGGCTGGAATTCTAAGCAAGATGGAAGTGGCAAAAATTACAAGTATATATATTGGAGAAGATGGGATAAAGATGATAAAGATGAGCTTAGCAGAGATACTATTATTACCAATGCTAATGGCGCTGAATATTATCAGAACATAACTTTATATGCTTCTTGGACTAAAAATGCTGAAGAAGCAGAAGAAACAGTAAAAGAAATTCAAAGTACTGGTGAAGTTAAAGGAAAAATTGAATTTACTGATGGCGTTAGTAAAGATTACCAATTAGACATTAAACCTACAGAAGTAAAAAAAGCTTTAGCAGATAAAAATGTTAAGTATTTAGTCGATATAAATGTTTTAGAAAATGGTCAAGTAATTAAGATTAGTGGTACTAAAATGAAAATAAGAATTGCTTTACCAGAAGAGTTAAAAGGATACCAAAAGTATGAAGTAGTTTATATTTTAAATGATGAAATAAAGGAAACTATTCCTGCAATATTAGAAGATGGATACATCGTGTTTGAGACTTCGCATTTAAGTGAGTATGGAATTGTTGCTACAGAAAAAGCTAATAATACAAATGTTGAAAATCCTCAAACTGGGGATAATGTTATGATGTATCTAGTAACTGGTATTTTATCAATTATGGGAATTGCTGCTACTTCAATAATTATGTATAGGAAAAATAAACAATTAAGATAAAGAGTTAGATTTGGATCTAATTCTTTTTATTTTTAAAAAAGGAATTTTTTTTCCATACTTAAGTTAGGGTTAATTTGGTTATTTGGCAATTAGTTAGGATGATTGAGGTTATTTGTAAAGTTAAGGTATAAATGAACTTTAAAATTTTATGTTTGTTAAACATAGTTGGTAATGATTTTAATTGCTTTTTTATAGTTAAATCTTCCAATTGTTAGCGAATTGGAAGATTCTTAAGTATTTATAAGTACTTAGTAAAATTCTTTTATGACTTTTTTTTATTAATGCCGATGACATTTCCTAAAATAATGCTTAAGGAAATAATAAGGTAATAAATTAAACGAGCTAATGATAATTTAAATGAGGTAAGAAAACTACCGAGCAGGTATAAAATAAGGATTGTAATCCCACTGACTTTAAGACCGTTTAAGTAAGCGTTATTTTCAAGGGTTTTACCAATTTTTATGTTATATAAAAGAAGATATAAGTTTAAGATAACTAAAATTAAGACTTTGTTAAGATTAAGACTTTGGGGAATAATAAAGTTAATTAAACTTAAGAGAAGAGTAAATATTAAGATAAAAAGGCAAAAGGGCCAGAGAAATTTGAGTTTTTTTAAATATTTCATATAATCACCTAATAATTCTTATGTTTAAAATAAAAAAAATATTACCATAATAAAAATAGGTGATTATGAGATGGGACAAATTATTTTTCGAACACTTTTCTTTTATTTCTTTATTGCTTTAGCGTATCGCATAATGGGAAAAAGAGAAGTTGGACAGTTAGGCATAATTGATTTAATAGTATCGATTTTAGTGGCCGAATTAGTGGCGATAAGTATTGAAAATTATAAAGATAATATTTTTTTAACCATTGTACCAATTGTACTTCTAGTAGCAGTGGAATTGATTTTAGGTTTTGTGAGTGTTAAATCACGTAAATTTAATCGATTATTTGGAGGAAAGCCGACGATTATTATTAACCAAGGCAAATTACTTTATAATAATTTAGTTAGTCAAAGATATAGTTTAGATGATTTACTTTTGGAATTACGGCAAAGTGGAATTGATTCAATTGAAGATGTTAATTATGCTTTATTAGAACCAAATGGAAAATTATCAATCTTTAAATATGACTTATTAAAAAGAGTCAAACCAATTCCACTGCCATTGGTCTTAGAAGGGGTTATTCAAAAAGAAACTTTAAAGAATATTGATAAGGATGAAAGATGGCTTTTAGAAAATTTAGAACATAATAAGATTGCTTTAGAGAATGTTTTTTATGCTTTTTATAATAAAGAACATATTTATGTAATTAGGAAAAGTTAAGAAGATGGCTTATTATTTTAGGGCTCTTTTTAAGAAAAGGAAGTCTAAGAAAGTAACATAGATGATGTTTATGATTTCGGCATAGATTAAGGAATAGATTCTAAAACCAAGAAGGCCTAGGATAGCTAGAACAAGTAATTTTAGGAAGATTCCAGTAGTAGAGATAAAGGTACAGGTTTTAATTTTGTTTAAAGCAATTAAGGTGGTTGTTAGGGGAGATTCTAAGTAAAAGAGAATGAAGAATGGTGCAAGTATTTTGATGTAATTAAGGCCTTCAGTTGTTTTATAAAGTTTATCTAAGAGAAAAGAACTATTATAATAGATGAAGATTGTACATATTAAACCAACTATTAGAGAACATAGAAGGGCTTGTTTGATTCGTTTCTTGACTAAAGTAGGATTGTTTGTACTATGTAATTTGCTTATTTCAGGTAAGAGGGCATTACTTATGGCACTAATAAAGAAAGAGGGAAATAATAGTAAGCTAATAGAATAGGCATTATAAATACCATATTCTTTGGTAATGTATGTTAAAGAATTATTAGTTAAAAGTAAGACTTTAGTTAAAATGATTGGTTCAAAGAAATAACCAATGTTACCAATTAGGCGGCCGCTGATGGTGGGAATAGTTATTTTGAGAATTTCTTGACTAGTAGATTTGATGTATTTTAAGTCTTCTTTTTTTATTTTGATATGATTAGGAAGAAAGAAAAGGAAGACAATAATAGAAGTTGTTTCAGTTAGAATATTGATTAAAATTAAGGCTGTTACGGTAATGACGATTCCCTTGGGGATTAGATGAGGTAAGACTAAGTTGAGAATAATTAATTTAACGGATTGTTCAATGACGTTACTTATCATATGAGGCGCCATTTTTTGTTTGCCATAAAAGTAACCTTTAATAATGTAGCCGATAGAGATGAAAGGAAGAGTTAGAGAACATGCTAGGAGGGGATATAAAGTGTCTTTGTTATGTAAGAGGGTTGTACTTATGAAATCTTTTAAAAGAAAAGTAATTAGGATGAGAAGAGTGTTTAAAAAGAACATAATATAGCAGGCATTAATAATAATGGGTTTACTTTTAGAACCACTACTAATTTTTTTACTGATAGCTAGTTGCATATTAAAGTTAGCTAAAGTAATTAAAAGGGAATAAGTGGGAGCAATTAAAGCATATAAGGCAAGGCCATCGGTACCAATAATTCTTGTATAGGTTATTTTAACTAGTAAACCAATTAATTTGGTGAAAAAACCACCAATTAATAAAATAAGAGTTGATTTAAAAAATGTGCTTTTCATTTAACTTTTCTCCTTTATAAGTTTTACCTTTTGTTATATAATTAACTAAGGAAATAGATTATGCGGGTGATTTTATGGAAGAATTATACTTTAGCTCTGTTGAAGAATTATATGCACGAGTTACACCAGCTTTAAAATGTAAAAAGAAAGAGTTGGCGAAGCTAGGATATAGTTATATTCCATTACAGGATATTTGGAATGCTGTTAATGAAATTAAGTGGCATAATTCTAAAGCAATAGCTTTATGTGATATCGTTGATGATATTTTAAATACGGATAATAAAGAAATAGATTTATATTACCGCAATAAAATAGCTGATCAATATCAAGAAAAAGATATAGAATTACCTAAATTAAAAAATAAATAGGAGTGAACAAAATGGAAAAAACGGGATATGAAAAACCTATTACTTATGATGAATTGTATGCTAAATTGGTTAAAGTTATTAAAAATGAAAAAGAATTAGATGTTATTAATCATGCTTATGCGTTTGCTCTTGCTAAGCATGGCGATAGAAAACGTTTAAATGGTGATCTTTATATATCACATCCACTAGAGGTTGCTAATATTGTTACTGATTTAAATTGCGATTATATTACAATAGCTTGTGCTTTATTACATGAGACAGTTAATCATAGCAATACGACTTTAGAAGAAATAAAAGAGGAATTTGGGGAAGAAATAGCAAAGATTATTGCTAGCATTAGTAAGATTAATAAATTGGAATTAGCTGATGATAAGGACTCTTCAGCCCAATATTTAAGAAAAGTCTTAGTTGGTTTATCAGAAGACGTTCGTGTTTTATTTATAAAGTTAGCTGATCGTTTACATAATATGCGTACAATTTATGCTTTACCACCAGAAGTCCAAAAACAAAAGGCGAATGAAACGATTACAGTTTTAATTCCCATAGCCCATCGTTTAGGAATTAATAGTGTTAAGAGTGAACTAGAAGATTTATGTTTAAAATATACGAAACCGGATGTCTATAATGATATTGTAGAAAAGTTGGATGCTTCGCGTGAAGAGTTAAATGAATTATTAACTGAGATGAAGCAAAGTATTTCAGATATCTTAACGGAGAATGGTATTAACTTTAAAATAAAGGGACGTGTTAAATCAGTTCATAGTTTGTATAATAAGATGGATAACGGCAAACGTTTTAGTGATATTTATGATATCTTGGCTTTACGTGTTTTTGTTGATACGGTTCAAGATTGTTATTTGACAATTGGTCTTATTCATTCTAAGTATCGTCCAATGCCTAAACGTTTTAAAGATTATATTGCTATGCCAAAAGAAAATATGTATCAAAGTTTACATACCACAATCTTTGGAATAGATGGTCATTTATTTGAAGTTCAAGTAAGAACTTATGAAATGGATGAAATAGCCGAAAAAGGTATTGCTTCCCATTGGTCTTATAAAGAAAAAGGTTCGGTTAAGATTCAAAGTATGATGGAACAGAAGCTTGAAATGTTTAGAAATATTATTGAAACAAATAATAATGATTCAACTGATACTGAGTTTGCCGTTAATTTAAATAACGAAATGTTAAATGAAATGATTTATTGCTTTACTCCGAAAGGTGATGTTTTAGAGTTACCAAAAGGTTCTACGCCAATCGATTTTGCTTATCGTATTCATAGTGGAGTAGGAGATAGAACAATCGGGGCTATTGTTAATGATCAAATTGTTCCATTAGATCATGAATTGATGGATGGTGACATTGTTAAGATTAATACGGCTAAGGAAGCTAATCCAAATAAAGATTGGTTGAAATTTGTTAAAACAAGTCAGGCTAAGAGTAAAATTAAGTCTTTCTTTAGTAAACAAGATCGCTTAAATTATATTAATTTAGGAAAAGAAATGTTAGAAAAAGAAATTAGAAGAAGAAAATTATCTTTTAATGATGTTTTAACAGATGAAAATGTTAAAAAGGTATGTGCTGATGCTCATTTACTTGATTTAGAAGATATCTATCTTTCAATTGGGTCTTTAAGATATACAGCTGGTTATATTATTAATTTGATTTATAGTGATAAAAAAGATGTTATGGATATTTATCTAGGCAGAGTTAATAGTGGCAATGTTCCCGCTAAAGATAAAGCTATAAAGGGTGATATTATCGTTGCTGGCATGGATGATATTTTAGTAACAATTGCGAAATGTTGTAAACCTGTTAAGGGAGATCCAATTGTTGGTTATGTAACGAAAGGAAATGGTGTGCAAGTTCATAAAGCTTCCTGTCATAATATTAAGGAAACAAATCGTTTAATTGATGTTGAATGGAATATGAACAATCAAGCTAGTTACTTAACAGATTTACAAATTAAGGTCTTAAAAGGAAAAAATAATTTATTGGATATTATTACGAAAGCTTCGCAAAAAGACGTTTATATTGAATCAATTAATACCATAGAAGAACCAGATTTTACTAAGTATGCTGTTACTATCAAGACTGAAAATGTTGACCAACTTAATGCTTTTATAAATGAACTTGAAACTTTGAGTTTTGTTAGAGAAGTAGTAAGGAAAATAAATTAATGCGAGTTGTTGTTCAAAAGTGTCTTTATAGTAGTGTCAGTGTTGATGGAAAAATAGTGGGTGAAATTAATAATGGTTTAAATATTTTAGTTGGTTTTACGCAAGACGATACTATTAAAGATCTTGAGTATTGTGTACGGAAGATTGTTAATTTACGGATCTTTGATGACGAAGAAGGAGTTATGAATGAAAGTATTTTGGAGGTTGGGGGAGAAATTCTTTCCATTAGCCAATTTACTTTGTATGGCTCAGTAAAAAAAGGTAATCGTCCTTCGTATGTTGCCGCCTTAAATGGCGAACAAACTTTACCTTTATATGAAAAATTTAACGAAATGTTAAGCCAATATGTTAATGTCAAAACGGGAGTTTTTGGTGCACAAATGAAAGTTATTATTCATAATGATGGACCAACAACAATTTTAATAGATTCAAAATAGAATGCGAGTGGTTCAGAGTGAAAAAAGGTTATGTAACCTTGGGAATTGTGGCAACATGTTTAGTAGTTGTTTGGTTGTCTTTTATCTCATTTACTAATGGATTTAGTGGAATCAAAATAACTAATAAAGAAAAACTTGATGTTAATAGTGAAACTGTTTTAGCTTTGCAAGATATTCTTTTAAATGGTGATGATTTAAGAAAAGCTTACTTAAGTAATGAAACAATTACGGATAAGGAAATTTTAGAATATATCTTAAGTAATTTAGAAGATAATGAATATAAAGTAAAAACGGTTATTCCTGAGAAGATTATGTGTAATGTAACAAGTGATATTTTCTTTATATCTGATGGAGTATGTAAGGTTGAAATTATTAGTAATGATAAAATAAAAGAGTATGAAAAGAAAATCTTTGGAATTGATCGTGAAGTTAAATATGAAGAAATAAATTATCATGGCCTAAATTGTAAAAATGATGGGCAAAAATATTATTGCTTAGTTAGTGACTATCTTGATACATATAAAACTTATTCACTTGTAGATAAAGCCTATATTAAAAATGATGAAATATATTTATATGAATACTATTTAAAAATAAATTTAGCTGATAGCACTGATTGTAATAAATATTATAATAAAACATATTGTGATAATTACTTAACAGAAAGTACTCCAGATATTGCTTCTGATATTGTTCAAAAAGATGGGGTATATTATAAGCATACCTTTAAGAAAAATGAATTTAATTTATATTCTTTAATAAATAGTGAAATAGTTGTAAAATAGTGTGGAAATGAAGGTTGATAATTGTGTATGATGCGCCGAAGAAAATGGATAAAAAGAAAAAGATTGAATTAATAATTGCTCTATTACTTATTTTTTGGGTTTTAGCTTTTGCAATTGATTATTATAGGTATACGAAAAGCGAACCATTGATATTTGCGTTGAAACCCAAACCAATTAAATATGATGATGGAACAGTAACAGAATATATTGGCTTAGGTTATGTTTATCGTAAATATGATCGTAATTCAATAAAGTTAGAGGAATTTGTACCTTTTTGGGTTTTACGTAAACATCCAAAAAGTACTGATGCTTTACCAGAAACTTATAAAGATTATGATGTACCAAGAAATCCATCGCATGCAGATAAATATAAGAGTTTATTATATTTTTATAATGAACGTTATGAATTAGTAGGAACATATAAGTGTATTAATACGGAACGTGATTGTGTTAAAGCTTTCAGTGGATATGATACATATAATATTCAAAATACGGAACCTTTAACGGCTTTAGAAGAACAACCAATTATTGATTTATATGATGGCAGATATGCTTTTGTTGATGATTCGACAAGTCAAAAAGAAGAATATGGTAGTTTACAATATTTAAGAACTGTTTATCTTTTAGATGTCAAAGAAAATAAATTATTAGCAAGTTTTGAAGATGTTAAATTCTGGGATTATAATTCACGTGATAAAGCAGAAATTTCTCAAGATGGTAATGCTATCGTTAAAGATGCTAAAAGCCGTAAATGGGGAATTGTTAATATAAGTAAAGAAGGTAAGATAACCGAAGTATTACCTTATGAATATGATTCAATAACTTATGATATTGATACCGGTTATTTAATTTTATGTTCTAAAGGAACTTGGTCTGTTTATGATTTGAAAAATAAGAAAAAAATTTCCCAAGATTATACTGATGTTATATATGATGTTTGGAAAAATGCTAATTTAACGTATTATATTAAAACTGGTGCTAAAAGAACTGTTGGTAATGAAACAAGAATGAATTATAAAATCTTTAATATAGATGGTAAGCCATTATTAAATAAAGAAGAAATTGTTAATGTTTATGAAACGAGTACCTTTATTTTATATGTTGACTATACTGATAAAGCTATTCATTTTATCGATTATACGGGCGAAGCTAAAAGAGAGCCAATTCCAATTTACTTCTTTGAATTAACGCATGATAAGACAACTAATCCGGCATTTTCCTTTAAAATAAGTGATTATGGTTATATGCTTTTGAAAGTTTATAAGGGACGAGAACTTAAGTATGATGCCGTTGAATACTCATTTAGTACCAAAATATGGAACTAAGTTACTTGACTTGAATAAAGAATGATAGTAAAATATTTTTAGATTTTTCCTATGGAAGAAGAGTAGTATATTTTGAATTTACAGAGAGAAGCTAGTTGCTGGAAATGCTTCATTGGATAGTATATGAAAAACACCTTCTGTGAGGTAGGAACGTAATAAATGCGATAAATTTAAATTGAGAGTACCTATGTGAAGTAAGGTGGCACCGCGGAAATTAGTTTCGTCCTTACAGATTGGTACTCTTTTTGTTTATGAGGAGGAAATAAAATGATAATAAAACCAAAAGGAACTATTGATTTATATGGAGAAACAGCTAAGAAATGGCAATATGTTAATCGTGTCGTTGATGAAGTTATGGATCGTTATAATTATAATTTCATTAGAACACCATTATTTGAAAGCACTTCTTTGTTTCATCGTGGAGTTGGGGATACAACAGATATTGTAACAAAAGAAACTTATGATTTTATGGATCGTGGAGAGCGTAATATGACACTACGTCCAGAAGGAACTGCTGGGGTTGTAAGAAGTTATATTGAAAATAAAATGTATGGTGAGGCTACACAACCAGTTAAACTTTATTATAATGGGACTATGTATCGTTATGAAAGACCACAATCAGGACGTGATCGTGAACTTACACAATTTGGGGTAGAAGTTTTAGGAAGTAATGATCCAGCTATTGATGCTGAAGTAATAAGTGTTGCTGTTAATATATTTAAATTATTAGGTTTAAAAGGTGTTAGAGTAAAAATAAATAGTTTAGGAGATATGGAATCACGTAATAGATATCGTCAAGCTTTAATTGATTATTTTAAACCACATATTCAAGATTTATGTGAAGATTGTCAAGAACGTTTAATGAAAAATCCACTACGTATTTTAGATTGTAAGGTTGATGGGGATAAAGACTTACTTTTAAATGCACCATCAATGTTAGATTATCTTAATGAAGAGTCAATGAATAGATTTATGGATGTTCAAAATTATTTGGATGTCTTAGATATTGATTATGTTGTGGATCCTAAGATTGTTAGAGGGTTAGATTATTATTGTCATACTGTCTTTGAAATAGAAGCAACTGTTAAAGATTTTGGAGCTAATAATGTTTTAGCTGGGGGCGGAAGATATGATACATTAGTTTCTAGCTTAGATGGTCCAGAAACGCCAGGAATTGGTTTTGCTTGTGGCCTAGGACGTTTAATGATGGCGTTAGATAAAGAAGAAATAAACTTACCTATTAGAAAAGAATTAGATGCTTATATTTTATATGTTAATGAAACGGAAAAAGAATATGCTGTTGCTTTAACACAAGATTTACGTTTAAATGGCTTTAGAGTAGATACAGAATATATGAATCGTAGTTTAAAAGGACAATTTAAACAGGCGGATCGTTATAATGCTAAATTTTTAATAATATTAAATGGTGAAGATTTAGTTGGTGGCGAAATTCAAGTTAAAGATAATCAAACAAAAGAAGTTACAATGGTTAAAGAAGCGGAAATTGATGATTTCTTAGATTTAAATTTAAGATAATGAAGGAGAAGATATAAATGGATTTAAAAGATGTTTTTAAAAAAGATATTTTAGGTAATACAATAACAGTTGAAGGATGGATTAGAAATCATCGTAAACAAAAGGATTTTGGTTTCATCGATTTTAGTGATGGAACAACGCAACAACATTTACAAATTGTTTATGATAATTCATTATATAATTTTGAAGATATTCAAAAAATGTTAGTTGGTTGTGCGATAAGCGTAACAGGGGAAGTTGTTAAAAGTAGTGGTAATCAAGATATTGAATTAAAAGCGACAATCGTTAAGTTATTGGGGGATTGCCCTGCTGATTATCCGATTCAACCAAAAAGACATACAAGAGAATTTTTAAGAGAGGTTGCTTATTTACGTCCAAGAACGAACTTATTTCAAGCCGTTTTCCGTATCAGAAGTGTGGCAGCTTACGCAATACATAAGTATTTTCAAGAACGTAATTATGTTTATTTTCATGCTCCTTTAATTACAGCAAGTGACTGTGAAGGGGCTGGGGAGATGTTCCAAGTAACAACACTTGACTTAAGTAAAGTAAATGGTAAACCAGATTATAGTAAAGATTTCTTTGGGAGACAAGCTAATTTAACTGTAAGTGGGCAGTTAGAAGCAGAGACATTTGCCATGGCTTATAAGAAAACTTATACTTTTGGACCAACTTTTAGAGCTGAAAATTCTAATACAAAAACCCATGCTAATGAGTTTTGGATGGTTGAACCAGAAATAGCTTTCTGTAACTTAGATAAAGATATGGATATTATGGAAGATATGTTAAAGAATGTTGTTTCATATGTTTTAGAAAATGCCGCTTTAGAAATTAATTTCTGTGATCAATTTGTGGAAAAAGGTTTAAAAGAAAAGTTAGAAAGACTTGTTAATTCTGACTTTATTAGAATAGATCATGAGGAAGCAATTAAAATATTAAAAGAAGCTGATGTAAAATGGGAATTTGAACCAGAATATGGGGAAGATATTGCTAAAGAACATGAAAAATATATTACAGAATATTTTAATGGTCCAGTTTTTATTAAAAATTGGCCAAAGGATATTAAGGCTTTCTATATGAAACAAAATGATGATGGTAAGACAGTAGCTGCTGTTGATTTGGAAGTACCTGGAGCTGGTGAATTAATGGGTGGTTCACAAAGAGAAGAAAATTATGAAAAATTAGTAGCTCGTATGGATGAGTTAGGTATGGAAAAAGAAAGTATGGATTGGTATTTAAATTTACGTCGTTATGGTGGTTGTGTTCATTCAGGTTTTGGAATGGGCTTCGAACGTTTACTTATATATCTAACTGGAGTTGAAAATATTCGTGATGTAATACCTTATCCAAGAACTCCAGGCAATTGTGAATTTTAAGAAAGAAAGAATGATGTACATGAAGGAAAATATTTATCGAACTCATCACTGTTGTGATATAGATAAAAACATGGTCGGTGAAAAGGTTGTTGTTAGCGGTTGGATTGAAAATATTCGTGACCATGGTGGTGTTTTATTTTTAGATTTACGTGATAATACAGAAACTTTGCAGACAGTTTCTAACGATGATTCATTATTTGTCGGCTTAGCCAAAGAATCAGTAGTGCGTTTAACGGGAATAATTAGAAAACGTGATGAGGAAACTTATAATGATCGTATAAAAACTGGGGAAGTAGAAATGCTTGTCGAAAAGTTGGAAGTCTTGAGTCCATCTTTACATGAGCTTCCCTTTGGAATTATGAATAGTAAAGATGCTTCGGAAGAAGTTCGTTTAAAGTATCGTTATTTAGATTTACGTAATAATAAAGTTAAAGAAAACTTTAAGTTAAGAAGTGATGTTTTACATTTTTTAAGAAATAAAATGTATGATTTAGGTTTTATGGAAGTTCAAACACC
>CAKOHV010000033.1 GCA_934086145.1 uncultured Bacilli bacterium | reverse complement strand
ATTAAAGAAAAATTTCATATTGATATAGCTACAGGTGATCCAATTACTCCAAAAGAAATTAATTATAAATATAAACCAATTCTAGGCGATAACTATGTAAAACTATGGGCATACAATATTGAAACAGTATTAGCAGAGAAGGTAGAAACAATTTTAAGTAGAGTAGAATTAAATGGAAGAATGAGAGATTTCTATGATGTCTATTTAATTTATACAAAAGATTGGGATAACGTTAATTTAGAATATTTTAGAAATGCAATAGAAAAAACCTTTTATAAAAGAGAATATGTTGGTAATCCATTACTTGCCTTAGATTTAATTATGGGAAGTAATATATTGAGGGAAAGATGGAAAAATTATCAAAAAAGATATGAGTATGCAAGCGATATAGCTTTTGACGAAATATTAATTTGTTTAGAAAAGCTTATTAATGTATTAGTTCTTGAGACAGTTTAGTAGGTAATTTATATTGATAAGAACAATAGAACAAATAAGATCTAATAAAATAAAATGTAAAAAATGTTGAAATATTATAGAATCTATTAATTTTCACGATTATAAATGGTGCTCTTGCAGTACTGTTGCTATAGATGGTGGATGTAAATATTTAAGAAGAGTAGGAAATGAAAATGATTTTGAAGAATTGTCTCATTTCATAAAATTAGCAGAAATTACTATTGATGATTTTGAAATAGTAAAAAAAGCATTAAGTAAAAAAGATATATCCTTTAGAAATACTCATTGTCCTGTTTGCGGCTCTAAATATGTAAGTTTTTGAAAAAGTGATGGAGAATTAATAAATGGGGATGATATAACAGCTCTTGTGTCTCATGATTGCAAAAAGGTGTAAGGTTTTAGTGATGTCAACTATAAAAATGAGAAATATAGAGAGAGTTAGCTGAACTGTAGGCCCTTATTTTATAAGTACTTTAATATTTTCTAAAACTAGACAAATTAGAACCAGGTTGGCCCCCCTGAAGAGAGCATTTAACCGTGCTCTCATTTTTTGTGCCCATTTTATAAGGGTTTTCGAGTCATCAGTATTGCTAAAATAATTTTAGGTACAATTTAGGTACAAAAAAATATGGTTTTAGGAATATTTCATTGAGAAAAAATGCCGAAAGTGGCAAAAATTCTCAATGGATTTTTTTACAGTGATACGGACAATATAGATTTTATCTGTATGATTGTAATGGTTTTATACCGAAAACGGTAGGATATAATAGTATAAGATCATGGTATAATACATATGAGGAGATGACATATGGAAAAGAAAAAAGAAATAATTAGTAATAAAATTAAATGTAAAAAATGTGGAGATATCACAGAGTCAAAAAGTATAAATGATTATAAAAGGTGTTCTTGTGGAGCAGTTGCAGTTGATGGTGGAAAAGATTATTTAAAAAGAATTGGTAGTGAAGAAGATTACGAAGAATTATCTGAAATAAAGAAATAATAAAAACATCAAACTTGTATACTCCTAAATAAAAAAATATGGTATAATTTAAATAGAATAGGTAAGGTAGGTGAGTCTATGGAAAAATATGAAATCAAAAAAGCAGAAGTCGATTTTAAATTTATACAAGATGAACCTATTGTTCGTGGATCAAGAAAAAAGATGTTAGCTATTAATAATAAACGTGAGATTGCAATGTTCAAATATGAACGTGAAGATTATGATTGCAGTGAAGCTTGCTCTGAAAAGTTAGCATATGAAATTGCTAAAGTATTGGGATATGATTGTGCAAAAATTGAATTGGCAGTTGATAATGATAATAAGATTGGAGTTTTAAACTATTATTTTTCTGATAGATTTAATGCTCCTCATACTGATATTGTTGCATATTTAAATAAAGATACTAAAGAGCGAAATAATTATTATACTATTTCAAATATTAAATCTGTATTAGATGATATAGATATTGATCTATTTAAGGATTTTGTTAAGCTAATGATTTTTGATGCGTTAATAGGGGAACAAGATAGGCACGAAGAAAATTGGGGAATTACAGAAAAGCAAGGGAAAAATTTTATTTCACCTTTATATGATAATGGTGATAGTTTACTAAGAGAGTTTAGAAACCCTGCAAATGCACAAAAATATTATGACGGTATAAAAGATTTTAATGCATATATAGATAGAAGTCAGACAATAATATACAAGGAAGACAATAAAAGCAAATATAAGCATTTTGAATTGATTAAATATTTATACGATAATTTTCCACAATATGTTATACCTGAAATAAATAATTTAAAGAAACTTACTGATGAAATAATAGAGGAATTAGTTAATAAAATACCAGATGAATTGTTGACTAATGAGCATAAAAAATATATAATAATGTATCTAATCAGACGAAGAGACATACTATTAAATATAAAGTAAAAAGAGGTGATAGTAATGAAAGAAGAATTATGGTTAATTTGGAAAGATTCAACTTCACGTAGAAGATATAAAATTGCATCATTAATTAAAGAAAATAATAGATATAGTTTTACTTATGTTAATCCAGAATTAGATGACGCCAAAACAGTTGGTTTTAAATATTTTCCAGGCTTTGAAGATTTAAAAAAATCATACGAAAGTGATACTTTATTTACAAATATTTTGACAAGATTGCCAAATGAAACAAGACCAGATTATTTAGAAATTTTAAATTGTTACAATTTAGAAAAAGACTCAGATGATTTTGATATTTTGAAAGCAACACGTGGAAGAACATTAACAGATAACTATGAATTTGTTCCGGCTTTTGATCCAAACAAAATTGAATTTGATGTTGCTGGAACAAGTCATTGCAGTGATGTAGAAGAATGTAAAAACTATCTTAAGGTTAATAAAAAACTATATTTAGATCCAGAACCAGAAAATTTAAAAGATCCGAATGCAATTAAAATTATTTTTAAAAAAAATGATAAATCATATCATTTAGGCTATGTGCCAAGATATTATTGTAAAGAACTATTAGTAGAATTAAAAAAAGGCACTCAGTATTCCGCAATGATCCAAAGTTTGAATTTAGAATCACAATTAAGTGATGAGAATATTACTGCTAATGTTAAACTTATTCTTAACATTTAATTAGTGCACATTTATGTGTGGTATTTCGCTCTGATGAGCGCGCCTCCAAAATGGAGGCTTTTTGATTGGAAAAAATCGACTTTTTTCTCATTAAATATATACTGTTTTATATGAATTTGATATAATTAACATGTGAGGCTATAGAATAGCACCTCTTCTAATTATAAAAATGGGAGGAGGTGAAAAAATGGCACAAAAAAACATTCATGTTATAAAAAACAATGACGTGTGGCAAGTTAAGAGAGAAGGTAGCCAAAGAGCATCAAAAAACTTTGATACTCAAAAGGAAGCAATACAATATGCTATTCCAGGCGCAAAAAAAGATCACGTAGAAGTTGTAATCCATGGTCGAGATGGAAAAATACGTGATAAAGACTCTTACGGCAATGATCCAATTCCGCCAAGAGATAGAAAATATTAAAATTTATCTAAAATAGAAGATCTCTATTCTATATTTAAAGTATAACATAAATAGTTACTTAAATGAAATAGCCTCACATAATTTTTATGAAACTTTACACATCAGTGCCATCTTCTAAGCTATCTATAACAGAAACAACAGAGTCGAGGGCAGTACTAAACATGTGTGAATATGTATTTAGTGTTTCCTCGATTTTTGTATGCCCTAAATATTTGGCTACTAATGTAACATTGGCGCCATTGTTAATAAGTAGTGATGCACATGAATGTCTAAAATCATGGATCCTAATAACCTTTAATCTAGCAAGAATAGCTAGTTTAGTTCTTTTAAGATATATATTAGAATCTGCTATAGATTTAGCATCAGAAACCACAAAGAAATCATCATTAAATCCGTAATAATCTTTTTTATCCTGTTCATAAAGCATTTTAAGATCACTTAACAGGACTTTAGTAATGGGTACTATTCTTCTACTATCTCTTGTCTTAGTATCCGAAAATTCAAACTTTACACGGTTATTTCTTTGCGTTATTTGTTTGTTAACAGATAATACTTTTTATCAAAATAAATATCTTTCCAAGTAAGAGCTTTTAATTTTCCTTTACGTAATCAGCAATAATATAATATTTCAAATACACATTTCCATCTTAGATTTTCTTCATAAAAAATAAACTTTTTAAATTCATCATAAGTATAATAAGCCATTTCTTTTCTTCGTTCATTAGAATTTTGAAACTTTGTCATTTTATTATATATTTATATATTGCTTGAAAGTTTAAGTTATGCCATTTAACTCAAAAGTTCAAAATAGATTTAAGGAATTTATAAATATCATTTTTATATCTGAGAGATATATTAAGTTTATTTATTTCTCGTTTCCATTGCTCAAATTGTATGATATTAAAATCTTTCAATTTAACAGTATAGAAGCATTCTATAAACTTTTCTTTATTATCATAACCATACTTAGTAGTATCTTTCATTATTTCATCGTTATGCATTCTAAATTCATCATATAAATCCTTAAAGGTCATATTATTATCTTCAACTTTATCAGTAGAGGTAACTAAAAATATTCTTTCTGAAGAGAGCAGACTCCGAATGCGTTAACCATAACCAAGGTTTTACTGAAGCCGAAGCTCAAGCAAAAATAGCTAAAAGATCAGAATATGTTAATGAACTATGTTTCCTATATACCTCTAATATTGATGAATTATATATCTTAGCTAATGCTTGTATTGAAGAAAGAAACAAATTAAGTATGAATAAATGATTGTCAACTCTAATGACAATCATTTATTTTTATAAATTCTTATCTTATAATCAACTTTTATAAATAAAAATATTATGATAAAATATTAATTACAGAAAAAGGGATTGGCTAACATTAAAATATAAATAAAAATTATACCATCAAATCTTGATTATTCTTTATATTTATGTTACCATACAAACGATTTATTCGAAAAAATGAGTATGAGTTTATATATTAATAAATATTTATTCTGAAGTAATTATAGAACTATGCTGTTAATTAATACTTAAAACAACTATTTAATCTTTAGGATGAATATCAATATTGATATTCATTTTTTAATGCCAAAGGAGTAGGAGTAAAAATGGGAAAGAGTAAAGAAGAACCAATTAGGATAGCTCACATTGTTGGAAAATGGCTTGGTGGTGGTGTCGAAGCAGTTGTAATGAACTATTATCGTCATATTAATCATGATAAAATTCAATTCGATTTTATATGTGATAATGATTCAACTAATATTCCATATGAAGAAATAGAAAAAATAGGTGGAAAAGTAATCATAATACCATCATACAGTAAAGCTTTCAAGTATCATAAAGAACTAAAAAGGGTATTAAAAGATGGCAATTACAAGATAGTTCATTCTCATATAAGTACCATGTCCGTATTTAGTTTGTTTGCAGCTAAACGTGCTGGAGTTCCAATAAGAATAGCCCATAGTCATAGTACAACCAACAAAAAAGAAAAAAAGAAAAATCTAATGAAGCAAGTGTTAAGACCTTTTAGTAAAACATTTGCAACTGACTATATGTGTTGTAGTGAACTTGCTGGAAGATGGCTATTTGGTGATAAAGAATATAATAAAGAAAATGTGTACCTATTAAATAATGCAATAGATTTAGAAAAATTTAAATATGATGAATCTTTAAGAAAGAAAAAACGAAAAGAGCTAGGTATTAAAAATAGTACTTTAGTAATTGGTCATATTGGCCGCTTTGTTGCTCAAAAAAATCATGATTTCTTAATTGATATATTTAATGAAATACATAAACAAAATGCTGACTCAATTTTACTATTAGCCGGGCAAGGGCCATTAGTAGAAAACATAAAAAATAAAGTAAAGGAATTACAACTAGAAGATAACGTTAAATTTTTAGGCCAAAGAAGAGATGCCAATGAATTATATCAAGCTTTTGATGTTTTCCTACTTCCATCATTATATGAAGGATTACCTGTAGTAGGTGTCGAAGCTCAGGCAGCTGGTTTGTTATCCTATTTATCTGATGATATGACTAAAGAAACTAAAGTATTAGATATAACTAAGTTTATGTCATTAAATAATCCACCTGAAGAGTGGGCTAGTAATATATTAAATGATATAAATAAATATAAAAGAATAGATACTTCTCAAGAAATGACTGCTAAAAGCTTTAATATTAAAGAGGAAGCGAAAAAATTAGAAGAGTATTACTTAAAACTATATGATGATGGTGGTGAAAGCTAATGAAAAAAGTTGGTATAGTATCATGTTATTTTAAAAACAATTATGGTAGTATGTTACAAGCTTATGCTACAAAAAAAATATTAGATAATAATAATAATATTCCTAATGAAACTATCAATATAGATAATAATATTGATTTTAAAAAAGGAAAAAGAAAATATTATGCTTCCCAGCTATTTAATTTTAAATTTATAAAATCTAAGTTTGGTATGATTAAGCTAAAACTAGATAAAAAAATAGTAAAAAATTTAGGAAAAAATATTAGTATTAGAGATTCTAAATATAAAGAATTTAGAAAAGAATTTAATTTATCTATTTCTTGTCCTGATTATAAATCTTTAAGTGAGATAGTAGAAGTTAAATATTCAGATATTATAGTAGGTTCTGACCAACTATGGTTACCTGTTAATGTTGTTTCTGATTATTATACATTAAACTGGGTTTCAGATAATATTAATAAAATAAGTTATGCTACCTCATTTGGTATTTCTAAAATTCCCGACAAGTATACTGATGAATACAAAAAGTTCTTATCTAGAATAAATCACTTGTCTGTAAGAGAAGAATCTGGTAAAAAGATATGTGATGAATATGGAATCACATCAAAAGTTGTGTGTGATCCAACTATTCTTTTAACTAAAGATGAATGGGAGCAAGAAGCTGTTCAAGAAAGAATTATTCCTGATAAATATATTTTATGTTATTTTTTAGGAAGTAATATTGAACATCGTAAATTTGCTGAAAAATTAAAAAAGAAGACTGGTTATAAAATAGTTTCATTAAATCATGCTGATGAATATGTTAAATATTCAGATACATTTGCAGATATAACTCCTTATGATATAGGACCAAGAGAATGGATTAATTTAATCAAAAATGCTGAATATGTTTGTACAGATTCATTTCATGGGACGGTATTTAGTTTATTATTTAATAAGACTTTCTTTGATTTTAGAAGATATAGTGAAAGTAATAAAATGTCTACTAATTCTAGAATAGATTCTTTATTAGATTTAGCAGGTGTTGATAAAAATAGAATATTAACTGGTAATGAAGATGTAGATACAGTTATTAAATATAAAATTAATTATAATAAAGTTAATAAAAATATTGATAAAATAAGACAAGAATCAAAAGAATGGTTATTAAATTCAATTACTTATAAAACAGAAGAAACAAAAGATAAATTTGTTAAAATAGAAGAAAAAGATTTATGTTGTGGTTGTACTGCTTGTTATTCTGTATGTCCTAAAAATGCTATTAAAATGTTAAGAGATAATGAAGGCTTTCTATATCCAGAAGTAGATAAAGAAAAATGTGTTAATTGTGGAATGTGTAAGAAAGTATGTCCAATATTAAATAAAGCTAAATTAAATGAATTTAAACCCAAGGCTTATTTATTTCAAAATAGTAATGAAGAAATAAGAAAAGACTCGACTTCTGGGGGTATTTTTACTGCTATTGGTGAGTTTGTAATTAAAAATAACGGAATTGTTTATGGTGCAACCTTTGATGATAATTTTGTTGTAAATCATATTGGGGTTGAAAGTACTTATGAACTATGTAAGTTTAGAAAATCCAAGTATGTTCAAAGCAATCAAAATAATTGTTTTAAAGAAATAAAACAATATTTAGATAATGGTAAATTAGTTTGTTACAGTGGTACTCCATGTCAAGTTGGAGGGTTAAGAACATATTTAAGGAAAGACTATGAAAATTTGATACTTGTTGATATAATGTGTCATTCTGTTCCATCCCCTTTAGTATTTGAAAAATATAAAGGATATATTTTAAAAAAAATGAATGCAAACAAGATATTAAACATTAATTTTAGAGATAAAAATAAATATGGTTATAAGTATTCAATGATGACCGTTGAAACTGATAATGGAATATACAGTCAAGGGATAGATACCGATCCGTATTTGAGAGCATTTTTCAGTGATGTCTCTGTAAGACCGTCTTGTTATAATTGTCATTTTAAAACTATGAAGAGAGTAAGCGATTTAACCATTTGGGATTGCTTTAATATAAACGAAATAGATAAGTCTTTTGATGATGATAAAGGTACAACAAGGGTATTAGTTCAATCAGAAAAAGGTGAAAAATTGTTAGAAAATTTAGATGATGTTAGATTAAAAGAACTTGATATAAATATTGCAACTAAAAAAGTTAAAGAAATGACTAATAGTGTTAATTACAATGACAAAAGAAAAAAATTTTTTGAAAATATAAATGATGATAATGTGTTTGAAAAATATTATCCTACTAATTTTAAAACAGAAGTAAATTCATTTGTTAGAAAAGCACTGGCTATTACTGGGATATATAGCAGTGTTAAAAGTCTTGCTAAAAAAATTTTGAGAAAGTAGAGTGAATTGATTTATGACTAAAATATCAGTTATAATGGGAATATATAATACACCTAGTAAAGAAATGTTATCAACATCGTTAACATCTATATTAAATCAAACATTTACAGATTTTGAATTAATAATATGTGATGATGGATCGACTAATGATTGTATTAAATGGGCTAAAGAAATATGTGATGGAGATAGAAGAGTTAGATTTATAAAAAATGAGTGTAATAAAGGCTTGGCATATACTTTAAATCATTGTTTGAAAGTCGCTACCGGTGAGTACATTGCCAGAATGGATGATGATGATGAGTCACATTTAGAACGCTTTGAAAAACAATGTGAGTTTTTAGATAAACATAGTGAATATGGATTAGTCGGCTCAAATATGAATCTTTTTGATAATGAAAGAGGAATTTGGGGCTTTAGAAAATATCCTGAAAATGTAAAAAAAGAAGATTTTTTGTATAGAGTAGCTGTTCCTCATCCCACAATTATGGCACGCAAAAGTGCATATGATATAGTCAGTGGGTATAGGGATTTACCAGAGACTCTAAGAGTAGAAGATTACGATTGCTTTATGAGAATGTTTGCCAGAGGAGTAAAAATGTATAATTTTCAGGAACCATTATTTAATTATAGAGAAGATTCTAGGTGCGCTAAAAAGAAAAAGTACAAATATAGATTTAATGAAATGTGGGTCAGAAAAAATGGATTTAAGGAGCTTGGAATAAATAAAATTAAAGCTATTCCATATATAATTAAGCCATTAATTGCGGGATTGATCCCTCAGAAGATTATCAAACAAGGTCAAAAAAGGTAAGTAATATGGTTTATTATTTATTGTTTTTTACTTTTCTTATCTTTTTCTGCGTTTCTCTCGTAAAGGATAAGGATTTTTTCTCACCATATTCATTGTTTTGCCTTTCATATTTATTTTCATCAATATTATTATTGTTTAATTTTAAGGTATGGGAAGTAACGATTGATTTCAACACATATCTATTACTTACTTTTGGTATGATGATTTTTGGAATTGCTTATTATTTCCCGTTTAAGTTTATATCTAAAAAAAGGAAAGAAAACAGTAATAACCAAATAAGAAAAACGTTAATAGTTTGTTCAACCAAAAAATATTTTTGGATTATTGCCTTAGAACTATTTATACTTATATTGTACACGTATTTTTTTGTGAAAGCGGTTGGTCTGACTTCTTTATCTAATTTTTCAACAATTATGCACAATTATAGGTTGAATACTGCTTACGGCGATGGAATAGATTCTTATATTCCATCTGTAGTCAGCCAATTAAAAAAGTTTAATTGGGCAGCATCACTAGTCGCGATATATATTCTTATTAATAATGTGATTGCAGCAAAATATGAAGGAAAAAAATATACAATAGAATTAAAATATGCTATATCAATTTTACTGTATTTACCATTAACTGTTTTAGCAGGTGGTAGATTTGATTTAATAATATTTCTACTTAGTAGCCTAATAATGACAATAGTTATTTTTAATAGTTATAGAAATAAATTTTCCTCTAATCTTAAAATGATAAAAAAGTTTTTAATAGGTCTTGTTCTTATACTTGTTATATTTTCAACAACTAGAACATTATTTGGAAGGAATTCCAATGGCGACTTATTTGAACATGTTTCAAAATATTTTGCCGGACCCATAATTAATTTTGATTATTATCTTCGTGGTAATTACACTGATAATTATATTCACTTTGGGCGTGAAATATTTAAAGGAATTTATGATTTTTTAGAAAACTTCGGTTTGTTAGAATTGGAAGAGCTTAGTAGAAGATTTGTCGTAATAAATGGTTTGGAATTCGGCAATGTTTATACAGCTTATAAATATATGTACTCAGCTTGTGGATTAACAGGAGTCATAGTATTTCAATTGATTTTAGGACGAGTATTTGCACTTATGTATGATAAAATCAAAAAAAATAAAGATTTTGATATAAACATTTTTATAATATTTTATGCAATTTCATTGAGCCTTTTAATATTGCACCCATTTTCTGAATTGTTTTTTTCTACTTTGTTTTCATTTAATTATTTTGTATTATTTTTGTTCATTTTGTTACTTAAATTTTTCATTAATAAGGTGAGGTTGAATTAAGATGAAAAAAAAATCTATATTTTTAATAGTAAATAAATTATACTTTTTTGATTATGTAAAAGATGATTCGATTTATTTGATTTATAATGATAAGAATAAAATAGTATCTTTTTTCAGAAAAGTTTGTTCAAGATTATTTCCCAATATTTTATTCGTATTTTTTGGGAAATGGAAAAATATTTTAAATGATGTTGATAATGTGATTTTAATGGATAATGCATTTAATTCTAAAATAAGTAAATATATAAAAAAGAAAAACCATAATATTAAGATTACAATGTATTACTGGAATGTTGTAAATGAAAGTAATAAATTCATTTTAGAAGATAAAAATATTGATTCTTTTTGGACATTTGATGAATTTGATTCAAAAAAGTATAACATGAAATTTAGCCCACAGTTTTACTATCCGTACCCGTTTAATGATCATTCAGATATCAAGTATGATGTTTGCTTTCTAGGTGCTGCTAAAGATAGAGAACAAATTATCTTAGATATCGAAAATACATTAAAAAATTCTGGATTGCGAACAAACATCATAATATCACATTCTGGAAGTAACTTCATTTCATATCATAACTATTTAACAATGATTTTTGAAAGTAAGTCTGTGCTAGATGTTGTAGGGGATAATCAGATTGGTATTACTCTTAGATGTTTAGAATCGATTTTTTATAAAAAGAAGCTTATAACAAATAATAAGAATATAATTAATTATGATTTTTATGAAAAAAATAACGTGTTTATCATAGGAAAAGATGATGTTAATGATTTAAAAACTTTTTTAGAGACTAAATATATAGACATTTCTGAAAAAATAAAAAACAAATATTCTTATGAACAATGGAGAAAAAATATGGATGAGGAGGAAAAAGAATGAAAATAGCTTTAGTAGGTGCTTTTGACAGATATAATTATGGTGATATTTTGATGCCCATAATAATGCATAATCAAATAATGACGAATTTAAATATAAAAGATATAGAATTTAGTTATTATGGTCTTTTTAAATCTGATATGTCAAAATGCAAAGGATATTCAACACGTGCACTATCAGAATTAAAAGAAAAAGAGGTTGATGTCATAATATTTGTTGGCGGAGAGATATTAACTTCAAGATTTACAGGAATGTATTTAAATACATTAAATAACAAAATTAAAATATTTTATTACAAGTCAATGAGAAGATTATTTAACTCATTTACGGAGAACATCTGTAGAAAAAAAACAAATTTAGATTATCTGAAGCCATGGATTCCTAATAAGAATGATTTTAAGACAAATAAGTTAATTTATAACACTGTTGGTGGAAATTTATTTTTTGGAACAAATAAAGATAATATCACGTCAGTAATAGATAACATAAATTCATTCGATTATGTTTCTATAAGAGAAAGGCAAACATATAATTCTGTCAAAAGCATAAGAAAAGATGTTTTTATGTTTCCTGATTCTGTTATTGCAATTTCTAAATATATAAGCGAGAAAGAAATCGAAAAGAATATTTTGAAATCAAAAAAAGAGTTTATTGATGGACTTGGAAGTTATTTTGTTTTACAAGTTAATAAGATTATAGGATTGAAAAATATTGAAACTTTGACTGATGAAATATTAAAAATTGAGGGAAAAAATGATACTAAATGTATTTTACTTCCTATAGGATATGCTCAAGGCCATGAAGATACTGTACCATTATCGATGATAAATAATAAAATAAACAATGAAAAAACAATTTATTTTGATTATAACAATATTTATGAAACTTTGTATATATTAAGCCATGCCACATTGTACATTGGAACTAGTTTACATGGCGCAATAACAGCAATTTCATACGGAATTCCGCATTTTGCTTTGACAAATAAAATAAAAAAATTAGATGATTTTTTAGAAACATGGGATACAACAGATATTATTTATTCTGATATTGATAAACTTAGTGAAAATTATGAAAAAGTTTCTCAAAATTATAATAAATTCAAAAAAAAGGTAGAACTTCAAAAAGAAAAAATGATTAAGTTGGTAGATGAAAATTTTCAAAACATAAATAAAATAATATTAGAGGGAAAGAATGAATAGTAAGAAAGAATATATAGTAAATACAATTACCTTATTAATAGGGAAATTTTCTACTCAATTTGTTTCATTTCTTTTAATACCTCTTTATACGAGACTTTTAATTGCAAGTGATTACGGATTTATCGATTTAGTTCAGACATATATAACGCTATTTGTTCCAATTTTTACACTGAAACTGGATAGTGCAACGTTTAGATTTCTAATAGATTGCAGAAAAGAGGACAAGAAAAAAGAAAGAAATGAAGTAATTACTAATGTTTTAACGATTATATTTTTTCTATCAATAATTATTTTTATTGGAATGTTATTATTACAAAATATCATAAAAATAAAATACTATGTTGTAGTGTGCTGTAATATTTTTATATTAATGATTTCTAATATATTATTACAATTTTTGAGGGGACTAGGTAAAAATAAACACTATTCTATTTCTACAATTTTAATGTCATTAACGACACTAATATCAAATTTTGTGTTAATAATTATTTTTAAATTTAATGCTTCATCGATTTTGATTTCTTCAACAATAGCTAATATTCTAGGAATTTTATATATATCAATAGTCTTAAAATTACATAGTTTTATAGATATAAAATTAATAAATAAGAAAAAAATAAAGGATTTACTTTTTTATTCATTACCTATGATACCAAATCAGTTATCATGGTGGGTTGTAAATATTTCAGATAGGACTATAATTACTCATTTTATTAATACTGCAGCAAATGCTGTGTATACGGTATCATGTAAATTTTCAAATATAGTTAATACTATTTTTGCCATCTTTAGTGCATCATGGCAAGAAACTGCAAGTTTACACATTAAAGATAAAAATAGTGAAGAATTTTTGTCTGATATGATGAATTCTATTTTTATCTTATTTGCAAGTCTTTCAATTATTATGATGGCAATGATTCCATTCGTATTTGACATAATGGTAGGCAAAAATTACAGATCTGGTTTTAACTATATACCAATTCTTCTTTTAGGAAATATTTTTAATGTTTTGGTAAGTTTAATTGGTGGTGTGTATATTGCCTTAAAAATGGTAAAACAAGTTGCAAATACGACAATAATTTCAGCAATTTTAAATATTTTAATAAATTTATTATTAATCAAAAGATTTGGATTATATGCTGCTTCGATATCAACATTAATTGCTTATCTAATAATGGCAATATACAGATATATTGATATAAAAAAATATTTGAAAATAAAATTGAATTTTAAGAAAATATTGATTTTCTTTATAGCTTTTTTTATAAGTTCAATTTTGTATTTTATTAATAATTTATATATTAATATTATTAATTTCTTACTTGTAATAGCTTTTTGTATTGTATTAAATAAATCTTTTTTAATTACTATTTTTGATAAAGCTAAAAAGAAATTTTTTAAGGATCAAAAAATAAAAAAATGATGTATATTTATAGGTTCATTGTCAAATAGTGTGTGTAGACACAAATAAGTGATGATTAATTTTATGAAGCTACCGCGGGAGCGTTGGCTTTTTTGTATAAATAAAACCCTCGGATAGTCTGAGGGTTCGGTTTAGCTTTAGCGATGAGTCTTTAAAAATAAAACTCCTTTGTTACAATAGATAATGAAATCTGACAAAGAACATTAAAAATAACAAAGGAAGGGTGTCCAATGAAGGACATGAATAGCTTATCACACACAAAATGAAATTGTAAATATCATATAGTATTTGCACCAAAATATAGAAGAAAGGCATTTTATGGCTCGAACAGATTAGAAATAGGTGCAATTTTAAGAGA
>CAKOHV010000032.1 GCA_934086145.1 uncultured Bacilli bacterium | reverse complement strand
TTTGCATCAAAAATCAGAGAAAGTTTTCCACAATCTCTGATTTTTTAAATTTAATTTAAATTTTACCGGAACTCAAAATAAGTAAATTGACTAATAATTATCATTTGTTCAAAAAAAAGAAACTATTTTGTAAATAGTCCTTTTATTTTACTCCATAGAGATTTATTTTCGACAACTACTTGTTTTTCTGTTTCTTTTTTCTTTTCTTGTTTTAATTCTTCAACAATGTAAATTATCTTTGAAGAACCATCAGCATTTTCAGCTTTATCATCAAGTGTTTGATATTCATCACTAATATTAATTAAGGCCTCAACTTTGGCTTCAAGTTCTTTAACATCCCCATTAACAAAGTTCGTTATCTTTTGAATTCCTTCGCTATCAAATTTATTTATTCCTTGAACTAATGTTGTAAGGTTATTACTTACTGTAGTTAATGTTGAATCTTTAACTTGATCAGCTACTTTAGAAGCTACTTGAACACTTACTTTAGAAGCAACTTCTTGACTAATCGAATTCGCAATTGGTGTTAATTTTTCACTAGCTACTTCCGTAACTTTTTGATTAACAATATTTAAAACTTCTTGGTTAATAGTAATATTAAGATCATTTTCTACATAATCATTTAAACTATTCAATATACTATCTAAAATTTTGTTAACATTTTCTTCCGTAACATAATTACTAATTAAAGTACCTAATTCTTTAGAAACACTATTAGCAACATTACTTGCAATTTGACTTACCATTTCATCAGAAATAGAGTCAGCTATTTGCTTAGCAATTTGATTATTAATTTCAGTTGCCACTTTACTTGAAACACTACTGGCTACTACTTGTGTTGTGTCTTCCATTGTTTTTATTGAAGCAACAACACTTTTGTAATTAGCAATATTATTAATTTGAGATACACATAAAGCATAGTTACTTTCTGCAACTTCATTGTTAGAACACAAATTTATTACTTGATTAATACCATTTTGTTCATAGGTGTTTTTAATTGCAACGGCATTTTTATATTCAGTACTTGCTTTTACTTCTGCTAAAGCTTGAGCAGTTGCTTGTTGAGAGATTAAAGCAATTTGTTCATCAGAAATTGAAACTTTACTAATTAAAGCTTTGGCAATAGCTTCTTTTTGAGCGTCTGTTAATTTAACATTTTGACTTGCTTTAACAATAATTTCTTGAATATTAGAAGTATTACCTTCAATAGATTTAACAATTTCTTTTACTAACATTTCTTTTGTTTTATCATCAATGTTAATATTACTTAAAGCATCTTTAATAATTTTATTTAAATCACTATGTGATATTTCATAATCTTTTAGTAAATTAGCTACTTTTTTAGCAACATCATCTTGAGAAATCGTCGCAGCATTAACTGCTGTTTTTTCTATTGCGTCTAATTGTGCTTTACTCAAAGTATTCTTAGTGCCAATTTTTTGATTGATTCCAGAAAGTAATTCATTTGAGCCGTTTACAAGTTTGGTACTTGATTGACTTAAGGTATCAATTGAATCATATAATTTATCAACATTATCAAAAACATCTAAGTCATCATTCTCTAATAATTTATTAGTAGCTATTGAATAAATAGAAGCTAATTCAAAGTCAGTAGTATCATAGCTTATTTCAATGGTATCAAAATCTTTTAATTGCTCAACGTCTAAACTTTCATATAAACCAGGACTTGCTAAAGCAATAACAACACTATTACTACCATTATCAATAACTTTACCATTCGTTACAGATATATTTTTGTTTTCATCATTTGAAAGGATAGAGGTAGCTGTAACAACAAATGGGACATATAAAGTTTCATTTTTACCATTAACTAACACTGTTTTCTTTAAGTTATTAGTATATTTCATTTTTACTGTAACTTTACCTGATTTACCAAGCATATCCTTAACGTTCATTTCTTTACCATCAAGCATATAAGTTATTTTCATGTTAACTGGTAATTCTTTTTCCGTACTTCCTTCATAGTAAATATCATTTCTATTAGCTTCCCAAACTATTTTATTACCATCTTGTGAATATTTTTCATCACCATTTACATTAGTTACATCTTTTAAAGATGTTTTATCACTTATTTCATTCTTGCCATTATCATTTAAATGTTCGGATACTATTGTACTCTTAACACTTCCGTCACTATTTAAATTAGCATAAATAGTTTCGTCTTTAGATAATGCCCAAACTGGAGCAGCCTCAAAAGTGATACTTAAGACTAACCCCCATACTAGTCCATTTTTAACTTTCTTTTTCATTTTAATTTTCCTTTCTTAATTTTTTCTTAAATCCTAAGGTTGATTTTGTAATTAATGAGTCAAATAACAATAATATACTAGGTATAACTAATATTACTACTACCATACTGATGATAGCACCACGAGCAATTAATGTACACAAAGAACCAATCATATCAATTTTGGATACTACACCAACACCGATTGTTGCCCCAAAGAAGCACATACCACTAACGATAATTGATGAAATTGAATTATCTAGGGCACTTCTTACAGCCTTGAATTTATCTTGGCCATTTTTTCTTTCTTCTAAGTACTTCGTTGTCATTAAAATAGCATAGTCAATTGTTGCTCCAAGTTGAATTGTTCCAATTACTACTGATGCTATAAAAGGAATCTCTGTTCCTGTAAAATAAGGAATACCCATATTAATAAAGATTGCAAATTCAATAGCTATAACAAGTAATACTGGTAATGATATAGAACGTAAAACAAATAACATTATAATAAAAATTATAAAGATTGATGAGAAGTTAACATTCTTAAAGTCTTCATCAGTTGTTGTTACTAAGTCTTTCATTAGTGGACCTTCACCGGCTAAAATAGCTTCTTCATCGTATGATTTTACTATCTTTTTTACATCCTCAATTTGGGCATTTAATTCGTTTGTTGCAATATCATAATCAGACCCAATAATAATCATTTTATAATTATCAGTTTGGAATATTTTCTTTATGTCTTGTGGAATAATCGTTTGACTAATACCATATTTACTTAAAGCTGCTGGACTTAATACTAAGTTAACCCCTTCAACATCTTTAATTTCTTCAATCATTTGATTTATTTTATAATCTTTCATATCAGCTTTTACTAAAACCATTTCTTGTGAGACCATTCCAAAATCTTCCTTTAAGGTTTTAGTAGCAATAGAATAGCCATAATCATCTGGAATAGATTCATCAAGTTTATAATAAACACTTGTTTTTGTTTGCGCTAAATAAGCCGGAATAAGTAATATAAGGAAGACAACAAAAATCGGTTTATAAAACTTCATAACAAATTCTTTAACTTTTTTAAATTCTGGTAAAAGTTGTTTATGTTTTGTCTTATCGATTGCCTTATCGAATACTAACAAAAGAGCAGGGAAGAAGGTCAAAACACAAATTACACCAATTAAAACACCTTTGGCCATAACGATTCCGATATCTTTTCCTAATGTTAAGTTCATCGTACATAATGCTAAGAAACCGGCAATAGTTGTAAGTGAACTACCAACAACAGATATCATTGTTTCATAAATTGCATTGCTCATTGCTTCATCGCATGATTTATATTTTTCTTTTGACTTTTCATATTTATGATAAAGGAAGATTGAGAAGTCAGTTGTAACTCCTAATTGTAATACTGCCGCAATTGCCTTTGTAATATAGGAAATATTTCCTAAGAAAATATTAGATCCCATATTGAATAAGATTGCAATTCCAATATTAGCCATTAATAAAATTGGTACTAAGTACGAATCAAGAGCAATCTCTAAGACTAAGATACAAAGTAGCGCCGCAATTACGACATATAATGCCATCTCGCTATTGAATAACTCTTTTGTATCCAAAACCATTGCACTCATTCCACCAATTTTAACGTTTTTATCAACAATGCTTCGCATTTCTGAAACGGCATTTAATGTCGCATCATCACTTGTTGAATTAGCAAATGTCACCAATATCAAAGTACCATTATCATTTTGTAAAGATGCTTTAACTTTACTAGGTAATATTTGCACTGGAATAGTAGTACCAGTCAAATCATCAATGCTGATTACATTTTGAACAGTATCAATATTTTTAAATTTTTCTTCTAATTTTATAACTTCTTTACTTGGTAAATCTTCTGCTACAACCATTGCAAATGATCCCATGTTGAAGTCATCTGTTAAAATGTTTTCGCCCTTAATTGTTTCAATATCACTAGGTAAGTAGACTAAGATATCATAGTTAATATCAGTTTTTACATACCCGATAAGTGCTGGAACTAACAATATCATCGTTAAGATAACAATAAACCATTTTTTCTTAACGATTGCCTCGCCAATTTTTTTCATAAAACCATCCTTTCAAAAAATGACTTTCAGTCAGAAAACAATATATTACAAAAGTGACCAAAAGTCAATCTTTACTATAAAATATATGCAAAAAAGCCAATTTATTGCAATAAAAAGGGGTTTGACATTTAAAAAAAAGTGTGCTTTAAATAAAAAAGAAGGGTGATTAAAATGGCAATTTCTTTAAAAAGGGGTAAAGTTGAAGAAAACAAAGAAGAAAAAGAAAACAAACTACTAGAGTCTGCTTTTTCATTATTCACTGAAAAAGGGGTAAAAAGAACATCTGTTCAAGAAATTGCCCGTCAGGCTGGCGTAGCTAAAGGAACATTTTACCTATATTTCAAAGATAAATATGATGTTCAAGACTATTTAATTGCCAAAAAATCAAAACAACTTTTAACTGATGCTATCAATTCACTTAAAGATAAAGATATTACTAATTATAGTGAAAAGATAATCTGTATTATGGATTATATTATCAATGAATTTATTGATAATAAACTTCTATTAAAGTTTATTTCTAAGAATTTATCATGGGGTGTCTACACTGACAAAATTAAACTAATTATGGATGATTCATCCATTGGTATCTTAGATTTATTTGAAAAAGATATTAAAGAAAACAATTTAAAAATAGCTAATCCCGAAGTAAAACTATTTATGATAATCGAATTAACTTCATCAACTGTCTTTACTTCAATAACAACTGGGAAACCATTACCTATCCAAGAATATAAAAAATATTTATATGATGAAATAAGGAAAATGTTAAGCGAGGAGGCTTAATAATTTTATTACCAGAAGATTTCTATCAAGAAATTACCGCTAAATATATAAATATAAAAACACAACGTATTTTAAAAAAAAATATCAAGAAACCTTTATAAAAGGTTTACTTAAATTTCCGAAGAAAGCAACTGAAAAACAATTTTTAAAAGACTATTTCAGTTTTACCAATTTTATTAATAATCATAATAATCTTTATTTAAAAAACGAACGTCAAAATAATTCTATCCTTGATGATATTAAGGGCTATCCTTTAGATGAACATCAAAGTAGAGTAGTTCTTTCCAAAGAAAAAGCATCACTTGTTATTGCCGGAGCTGGTTCAGGTAAAAGTTTGACAATAATTGGTAAAGTTGTTTACTTAATAAAATGTTGTAATGTTAAACCAGAGGAAATTCTTTGCATTTCTTTTACAAATGATGCAACTAAAAATTTACAGCAAAACATTGCCAAATACTATGGCTTTACAATTGACATCTATACTTTTCATAAATTAGCTCTTAAGATAATTCATAGTTCTCGTCAAAAATACGAAATTGCTCCTGATGATATATTGGACATTGTTATTGAACGTTTTTTTATGGAAATAGTTCCTCAAAATACCTATTATCAAAAAGCTGTTTCGCTCATTTTAAAAGAACAACCAAAATCTAACTTAACTAATATAAAACGCCTCATCAAAACATTTATTAGTCTTTTTAAAGGTAATAATTATCATTTTTCTTACTATTTAACTATTTTAAAAAAACTAAATAATTTTTTTAATTATCGAAAGCTAACTCCAGAAAAAGCTTTACTGCTTCTCATAATCAATGTTCATCTTCTATATGAAAATGAACTGTCAACTAATGACTACTTAGATTTTAATGATATGATTAACAAAAGCATTACAATCTTAAATAAGCATAATTTGCCTAAAAAGTGGCGCTATGTCATAATTGACGAATATCAAGATACTTCATATGTTAAATTTAAATTAATTGATAAAATCCTTCAGTTAACCGATGCTGACTTCTTAGCCGTTGGCGATGATTTCCAATCAATTTACAGATTTACGGGCTGCGATTTACAGATTTTTTTAAAGTTTACAAAATATTTTCAATATAGCAAGCTCTTTTACATTGTTAATACATATCGTAATCCCCAAGAATTAATCAATGTGGCTGGCCAATTTATTATGAAAAATCCCAGTCAACAAAAGAAAAAATTACATTCTAGTAAACACTTAACCAAACCAATAAAGCTATACTATACCCAGAATGAAAAGGACACTCTTAAGCAAATAATTTCGTCTTTACCATATCCGCAAGAAATTATGGTTTTAGGTCGTAACAATAAGGATATTTATAATTATATTGATCAAGAATATGAACAATTACCTAATAATTACTTTAAATATAAAGAAAAAATGTTTCGTTACTTAACTATTCATAAATCTAAGGGGTTAGAAAGTGATATCGTTATTATCATTAATCTAAAAGATGATAATTTAGGAATTCCTACCAAAATAAAGGATGAGAAAATTCTCCGTTTTGTCAACAATACCAAAGACTATTATCCCTTCGAAGAAGAACGAAGATTATTTTATGTTGCGTTGACACGAACTAAAACGTATTGTTATTTATTAGTGCCATCTGAAAAAGCTTCAATCTTTGTTCGTGAACTTACCAAGTATCGCGAATATATTGAAATAGTATCTCCAGAATAAAAAAGGCCACAACAAAACTCTAGCATCAAACTAGAGTTTTTAGTAATTCATAAATATTTTTTTAGAAATATGCTAAATTAGCATTTTATGCGGTTCTTGAGCGACCTTTACTTTCTTCATTTCCATTTTGAGCCATTTCTTGAAGCTCTTGTCTTTTCTTAATAAGTTCGTCGCGATAAGCTTTATAGCCTTCTAAAAAAACGACTTTTTCAGCATTATTTTGGGCTTTAAATCTACTTTCTGGAATTCCCTCTGAAGCACATTCCTTTCCTAGTTTATAGATTTCTTCAAAATGTTGCATATCATTATTTTTTTCCAATCTAATCACCACACTTTTATTATATCATTAAAAAAAATCATATGCTATAATAATTCATATGAAAAAGAGGAAATATGTATGAATAAGAGTTATGAAAAAAAGTGTGTTGTCGTTACAGGTTCTAGTAAAGGCATCGGCGCAGCCACTATTATAGAGTTTGCTAAAAATAATTACAATGTTGTCATAAATTACAATGAAGACATGAAAAGTGCGCAAGCTTTAGAAAAAGAAATTCAAGAAGAATACCATGTTGAAACTTTAGTCGTTAAGGCTGATGTCTCAAAAGAAGATGAGGTTAAATCTTTTCTAAATGAAGTTAAAAAGAAATTTAGTAAAATAGATGTCTTAGTTAACAATGCTGGCATTGCTATCGATACGACTTTAGAAGATAAGACTATTGAAAATTTTCAAAAAATAATTAATACCAATCTTATTGGCACCTTTTTAATGTGTAAGTATTTTGGCTCTTTCATGAATGAACAAGCTATAACATCTTCAATTATTAACGTTTCCTCAACTAATGGTATTGATTCTTTTTACCCATATAGCCTAGATTATGATGCCTCAAAAGCTGGAGTTATTTCTTTGACTCATAACTTTGCCATTCTTTACGCTCCTAAAGTTCGTGTTAATTCCATCGCTCCTGGTTGGGTTAACACCGCAATGAACAAAGAGTTAGACCAAGATTATATCAAAGAAGAATGCCAACATATACTACTCGAAAGATTTGCTGAGCCCGAAGAAATCGCTAATACAATTTATTTTATGGCTAACAATACCTATTTAAATGATTCAATAATTAAAGTAGATGGAGGAAAATGTTAATGTTTGAAAAATTAAGAATATCTGCAAAAACCATTACGTTTTTACAAAAAGAAGAAAAAAGTCTTCAAGAAATTTATACTAAAATCGATGAAAACTGTCGCTTAAATCACCTTAAAGTTTTAACGGCTTTCCATGAATATAATGTCAATGAAAGTTACTTTAATAGTACAACTGGCTATGGCTATAATGACATAGGTCGTGAAAATATTGAAAAAATATTTGCGGAAGTTTTAGGGGGTGAAGCCGCTTTAGTAAGAAGTCAATTTATTTCAGGGACACATGCATTAACCGTTGCTTTATTTGCCTTTTTACGTCCTAATGACAAAATGCTTTCCATAAGTGGTTTACCATATGATACATTACATGAAGTAATAGGAATTGAAAAAAACCCTAGTAGTTTAGCTTCCTTTAATATCGCTTATGATCAAATTGACTTAGTTAATAATGATTTTGATTATGATCAAATTAAAACCTATTTACAAAATAACAAAGTTAAATTAATTGAAATTCAAAGAAGTAAAGGGTATTCTACAAGAAAAAGTTTAACTATTGATAAATTAAAAAAAGTTATTCAAGTAATTAGAAGCGTTGATAAAGATGTCATTATTATGGTTGACAACTGTTACTGTGAATTTGTTGAAAATGTAACACCACTTGAAGTTGGCGCTGATGTGATGGTCGGTTCTTTAATAAAAAATTTAGGCGGTGGAATTGCTCCTAATGGCGCTTATATTGCGGGTCGTCAAGACTTGGTCGCTTTAGCTGGTGAACGTCTGACTTGTCCTGGTGAGGGGATGGAAGTAGGTCCGACCTTAGGTATTAACAAAAACATTTTGCAAGGTCTATTCTTTGCACCTTCTGTTGTTTCAAGTAGCTTAAAGACAGCCATCTTAACTAGTAAAGCTTTATCATCACTTGGATACGATGTTGAACCAACATATAATGAAACCAGAGCCGATATTGTACAAAATATAATTTTTCATAATTCAGATGCTCTTATAAAATATGTTCAAGGAATTCAAATGGGCTCACCAATTGATTCAAATGTTGTCCCTGTTCCATGGGATATGCCAGGCTATAAAGACCAAGTAATTATGGCAGCTGGAACATTTACGCAAGGTTCATCAATAGAACTAAGTTGTGATGGCCCAATTCGCCCACCATACATCGCCTATCAACAGGGAGCCTTGACCTACGATTATGGCTTTCTAGGGGTAGCTAAAGCTATTGAAGAATTAACCAAAAAAGACCCTGAATAGAGCACAAATTATTGTTTGTATTACTTCTCTAATGTGATATACTTAAAAATAGTAAAGGATGATAAAATGGCAAACGAACTAACAAATGATGAAATAGAAGAATTAGTAGGCCTAAACGAAACAGACACTAACATGATGAAAGCTCGTAAAAATGGTTTACTTTTAACAGATAAACAAGTATCAACCCTTGAAAGATACAATATTGACTTTGACAAATGTGGTAGCATGAGCGAACTAATTTATATGATTGAAGAAGCTAATGAAGGAACTTATGATGATGAATATAGTGAATTAGATGAACTAGCTGATTTATTATCAGAAAGAAGATATTATGAAGAAATTCGCAAATAAAAAAGTAAATAAATTAAAAAAATATCAACAAAAAAAATTTGACTATTATAAAATGATTAATGATTATTACTTAGTAAACAATGAAGCTTATATTTCTGTTAAAACAACTTCAATCAATGATATTATTTCCAAATACTCTATTAATAAAGATGAAATATTAAATGATGAATTTATTCGCTTTGTTAACATTAATGCCTCATATATACCAGATGATTACTCACTAGTTTTGGAAATATGTAATCACCAATTTAATGATGACGAAAAAAATATCATAACCAAAGTGATTCAGAATCATTATGCATTAGAACTTATCAAGGTTGAATATGAATTAAAAACATTACGACGTAAAGAAATAAGTTTTCTTTGTGTGGGCATAATCTTTTTTATTATCTTTATAATCGTTTATCGTTTTAAATTTGGCTTAGCATCAGAAGAAGTTTTATCTTTCGTAGCTAGTTTTAGTATTTGGGAATTTGCTGAAATGCGAATCTTTGAAGAAGACGATATAAAAGAAAAAATTGTTGAAATAAATAAATTAAATGATATGAAAATAAAGTTCAATGAATTAAGCAATTAATTCTGAATAAAACAACTATATAAAAACACTAAAAATTATGTTATAATAAAAACAATAAGTACTTGATGAGTGCCTTATACTTATTATCGTGGAGGAATAAAAATGGAAGAAACAAATCAAAAGTTTCAGGTTGAAATCGAAACAGGTGAAATAAAAGATGCCGAATTATTAACAATCGTTGAAATTGACGGCAAAGAATATGCAATCTACATGATTGACAATAACGACAATGATTATGAGAGTGTCGATGTTTTAGCATCGTATGTTATGAAAGATAGTGAAGGTTATGATCGATTAATAGATATCGATGATCCAGAAGATAAGGAAAAGGTAGCAGCCTTCATCAAGAATTTAATGAAATAGGGGTGTAAAAATGAAAAAAGAAGATTGGATGAAATTTGCAGAAGCTTTAGTAGATGGTAATTTAAAACAAGATATGGGTTCATTTGATTTGAATGACCCAGAAACTTACAAACAATATCTTAAAGATGGCGTTCAAAATGCTAAAGCGGCCTATAAACAAGCTATTATTAATTTATCTTCAATGAATACAGATAACTTGGCAATAGATGATAATTTTGCCAAATATAAAGATTATGTAGATAATTATCAAAGAGTTAGAGATAAATATAATAATGCTCTTGACGTAGCAAAAGGCTTTTTCAATGCTGATGAACTTGATGCTGAAATAAAAATCAGCCTTCACGAAGCTGAAAGACTATATGATGTTAGACTTGCGGCTGCTGGTGTTGGAACTGACCGAGAAAAAAAACTTGTTGATTGGCAAGAAATAGAAACTCTTGTTGAACATTCACTTAGTAGTGATGATTTGGACCAATATCATCGTTATCAAAAGAGTCTTGAACCATCAGAAGATATATCAAATCGAGTTACTCCATCAGAGACAACTGAAGAAGACCAGTCTGTTTCTGATGTAGAAGCTTATGAAAGAGCTCACGACAATTATCTTAGAGCTCTTAAAACTTTAGGTAATTTAGCAAGTAGTGTTTGGTTAACTTCTGATTTTAGCAATATAGAAAATCGTGTGTCAGATGTTGTTATGGCACAAAGAACATTTTGGGCACTAAAAGAACCACAAGCTCCCCTTAATTTAACAGAAGATTTTACACTAGAAGATGCCAAAAATCTCCATAAAGTTTTGGAATTCCTTGAAGATGCCAACTTGAGTTATGCCAGAGAGTTCGATAGAGATTCATTAAACAATGAAATAAAAGACTTTCTTACTCTCAGTGAGTGGGCTGAATATCGAGACTTTGTAAAAAGTTATCAAAAAACAAAAACTACTAAACCAGAAACAGAAGAAGTTAATAGTTATAATGCTCCGGATTCTTCAAAAGAAAAAGTCTTCAATGATTTACTAAGTAATATAAAAGAATGTAACAAATATCTTTTAGAACTGCTCAATAGTAATTCCAATAATATAGAACAAATTTGTGCCAATTTGGGCGAAGCTTATAGAAAAGTTGAACCATGTTTTAATGAGGCCAAAAAAATCTTTCCCGATGAAATGGTGGACGAATATCATGAAGAATTAGCAAAATTTGATGAAAAAGAAAAAATAACCCTTACTGCTGCAAAAGCTTTATATGATGTTTTGGTAAACACTAAAGAAAGTGGAAAACTAGACTTTTTCGATGGATCAAATGCTTTCACTAAGAAAGATGACGAGATATTTGATAAATTAATAAGTTATATTTATAATGTTATTGATATAGATGATAGAAAAGCTTACGAAGACTATATAAAAGATTATGTTAAGAGCCATGCTCCTCTTGAACATACAGCAGAACCTATAAAAGATGAAACTCCTAAATTAAGTGAAGATGATATACAAAAATTAAAAGCTGATATAATTGATACTTTGAAAGAAGTCAATGTTAGCCTATTAGCATTAAAAGAATTTGCTAATTGTGACTTAACAAATGATGAAAATCTTCAAAAATATAAAGTGGCTGCAAAAGCTTGTAATGATGCATTTTATTTACATAATTCTAAATTGCAACAAGCTCAAATTCTACCAGATGAACAATATATACCAATGATGGATGAAGTTGAAAACAGTATTGAAAACTTTGAAGATTCAGCCCAAATAACTCTTGCTGATGCTAAAAAAATATATGATGTTCAATACAATGTTACGAATAGTGCAATTGACGATAAAATTAAAAATATTATTGCTTGGAATGGTGTCAACGATCATATTTCTTGGACTTTTGGTAAAAATAAAAATCTTAGTGACGAATATCAAAGTTATATGGACAATTATGTCCAAAATCCAAAGCCTTCCCAACCAAATCCAACGCCACAAGAAACATTTGCAGCTCAACCAATTAAGACCCAAGCATTTACTGCTCCAACTCCAGATATTCAAACTAAATTAGACACATTCCGTAATAATTATAAAATTATTATTGATAAAATAATTGGTACTATCAAAGATTTAAAAGAAACAGAACGTCAAATAAATGAGAATGTCGATTTAATAGATAATGCTGAGTTATCTAATAGTAATACTAGTAATTTAATAGGTTTAACTAAACAGGCTATGCAATATGAAACAATTATCTTAACAAGCCAGAGAAATCTTATAGAACAAGAAATTTCAATTTATAGAGAATATCCTGTATATTATGCTAAAACGGACACTCAACTAGTTCCAAAAATTGATGAATTGAATAATACAATGATGACACTGAAGTCAAATGACAAAGTTGAAGATTTCTATCAAAAATACATTTCTCGTATAAATAAAGTTGTTGAAAAAATAAATGCTCTTTCTCCAGAACAGACTGCCGAAAGAAAGCAACTTGAAGAATTAATCGTTTCATTTAAAGGGTTAATTAATCATCGTTTGATGAAAGAAGTTAAATTTGATCAGAAATTCCAAATTAAAGACTTCCTTGAAGAACAACAACGAAAAAATATAAAAGTTGAGCAAATTAAAGAAGCTGAATTTACTGAAACTCCACGAGTTGAGGAATCAGACCTAAATGAACCAGATCCAATAATTGAATCAAATCCTAAATCAACTGATGATGACAAAACTCCAAAGAGTGAACAAGATTCAAAATCTGAAATTGAACCTGAAGAAGTGCTATTTGATAATAAAGATTCAGAACCTGACCAAGCTCCAGAATCTAAAAGTGATGACCTTGGACAAAAATCAGAATCAGAAGTTAATAAACCGACTAAAGAGACAGAAACTCCAGAACCTGACCAAGAAAATCCAGAACGTACCTCTAAACCTGAGAAAAAAGTCAATGAGAATAGTGATGAGTCATTGAATGAAAATAAATTGCCAAAAACAGAACCGACTATCAAAAAGTTTTATGAAAACTTATCTAATGTAATAATTGATGGATACAAAAGTGCCTATGCTAGTGGTACTACTGCAGATTTCGCTGAATATTTTAGTACGGCTTTTAACGGAATAATAGAAAACTTAGCTAAAGCATATCCAAATCGTGTTGTTAAAGTAGGATCAGAACCTAATAGATATGCTTGGAAAGAAAGTGAAGATAAGCAAACTGAAATTAGTTTTGTTGAATTTGCTAGATACTTTACATCAAGCTATAAAGCTGGTAGAGATAAAAAACTATATGAAGAATTTGCATCAGATGCCTCAAAAGTAACTATAAAACAAAATGTTTTAAACACAAGAACTCCACAGAAAGTTACGGCAGCTAATGCCACTATAGTTAATGCTGTTTTAAGTTCTAGAGTTCAAAATCCTGATGAAAAATTGATTTTCGAAACAGTTGAAGAAGTTGGACCAGAAAAAGTAAGTAGAACTATTCTTATAAAGAAGGCCTTAAAAGATAAAATACAAGAGAATGGGTATAAAATTCGTTTTAACACTGAAGCAAATCAATTTGCAGGAATAAATAATACAGCGCAAGGTGATCTTCAATATAAGATAACTCAAAGCGTTGATGATGAAAATAAAACTATACTTAGCGTTGTCGATGCTAATGACAAACCTGTTTATACAATCGAACTTAATTATGATGTTGAAATGGTAAAAAATAAATTACACATGTAGGATTCAATAAGGGGTTGAGAATGTGAAAGATAATAAAGATAAAAAGTTGAACACAGAGTCAACTCCTGTTGGCTCTGAACAAATTACCATAACACCAACCATGATTGACAACGAAGAAATTGGTAAAAAAAATCAAAAAAAAGACTTGTCGGCAATTATTCCAGAACAAAACAACCAAACAGAAAATACGGATGGAATAGTTCTGGAAAGTAAAGATAAAGAGCTAAAAAGTGACGGCGCTATCGTTATTGCCAACATTGTAAATGATGATATTGTTATGGATGAAAAAGCCGTCTTACCAGCTCAAATAGATATTGAAGCTCGAAAAAGGAATAGAGCTAATATGCTCAAAAGTAAAAAACGTAAAAACAAAGTAGAATTAGATGATGAAGCTAAAAAATCTCAAAATATTACATCTATTATTGTTTTAATTCTAATCTGTTTCTTAGGTGGTTTTGCTTATTACATCTATAATCGTAAAACTTTAAAAGATTTTCAACCATTGCCAGTAACCGTAGAATTAGGTGATAAATTACCTATAAGAACCAAAAATTATGTTAAACCTGGTGTTGGCAATACCGTTGATGAATTAAAGTATGTCTTAAATACTAAAGATGTTGATATTGATGAAGTAGGGGAATATAACTTTACAGTAACTTTTAATAATATAACTAAAACTGGTACTATAAAAATTGTTGATACAACAGCACCAGACTTAACAGTAAAAAGAGTTGTAATAACAGAAGGAACAACATATGGCCCAGAATCATTTGTTGATGAATGCATCGACTTGAGTGGCTGTAATTATTCTTTTGAAGATTCAAAAACCACTGAAAAATATCGTACCCCTGGTACATATAATGTTTATATAGTTGCAACAGATCCTTATGAAAACAAGACAACTAAAAAAACGCAATTAGTAATAGAAGCCCAAGGAATGGTTAAAAAATTAGTTAAAACTGAAGAATATTCCGAAAATAAAGGATATTCACTAAAAACGACTTATGATTTACATTTCTCAAGCTTTATGGATAATGCTATCCTATATAATGGTTACAAAATAGAAGAGTATCAATATCGTAATGATGAAAAGTTTAATGAAGCTAAGACTAAGTATACTGGTGAAGCTAATTATACAATTGATACAAAAAATAAAACAATTAAATACGAACCTGATCCAGTTTCACAAATAAATAATTATAGTACATTAGATGATATTGTAATTTCATTAAAAGCAAATGGCTTTACCGAACAATAAAAAGCTATATACTGAAAAACGTATATAGTTTTTTTTACACGATTTTATAGTCTAATTGTGTCTACCTTGTTATGAACATGTTATTAAAAAAGCAGTTTATGGTATAATAAAGATGATAAAGATAGCCGATTGCTATCAATCATTAATGATGAAAGGATGACGTAAATGTTTAATGAAAAAGTATATATCATTACAGGAGGAGCCAGTGGAATTGGTTTAGCTACAGCTAAAAAATTATTAAATGATGGAGCAAAAGTAGTTTTAGCTGACTGGAATGATGAAGTTAGCAATATTGCAGCTAATTTAAGCAATAATTGTTTGGGAATTAAATGTGATGTTTCAAATGAAGAGAGTGTTAAAAACTGCGTTAATGCAACCATTAATAAATATGGAAAAATAGACGGCTTAGTTGCTAATGCCGGTATTGGAGGAAGTCCAAGCAAGGCTCATGAAGTAAGCTTCGAAGAATGGAATAAAGTTGTTTCTGTAAATCAATCAGGTATATTCTTAATGAATAAATATGTAATTGCAGAAATGTTAAAGACTGGTGGAGGAGCTATTGTTAATACCTCATCTATGTATGGTTTAGTAGGAACAACTATGAGTTTTACTTACTCTGCAACTAAAGGTGCCATAAACCAAATGACAAGATCACTTGCTTTGACTTATGCTCGTGATAATATTAGAGTAAATGCTGTTGCTCCTGGTTACGTAGATACACCTATTTTAGCTCAAATACCTCAAGAAGCAAAAGATGCAATGGCTAACCAATTACCAATTGGACGCTTAGGAAAAGACGATGAAATAGCTGATTTAATAACCTTCTTATTAAGTAATCAAGCCGAATTTATAACAGGTGCTATTGTACCTATTGATGGCGGCTTTACAGCACAATAAAAAATTATAAAACTAACTTATATGATTAATTATCGAACAAACCTCTAGATTTTTTCTAGAGGTTTTATCATGTTCGAAATTTTATTTTTTTAATGCTTTATTTAAAATCCTTTTTTCTATAAAACAACTAGTCTTATTAAAAGTTAAAGAATGAGCTATTTTTTAAATATTTTTAATCATTTTATTAATTTCATAATTAAAGCTATTCGTTGTATTTTATTAATCGCTTTTTTTACATCGAAAAAAATTATAATTAATTAATCATAAGCAGTTGATTCTAGTAAGTTAAATAAAAAAGAGAAAGATAATCACTCGATATGATTATTCTTCTCTTTAATTTTTATCCTCCGGCTCCGGTAGGTCCTGTAGGACCTGTTGGTCCGGTAGGTCCAGTTGGCCCAGTTGGTCCAGTGGCACCTTCGGCACCGGCATCACCTTGAGGTCCGGTTGGCCCAGTTGGTCCAGTGGCACCTTCAGCCCCGGCATCACCTTGAGGTCCGGTTGGCCCAGTTGGTCCAGTAGCACCTTCAGCCCCGGCATCACCTTGAGGTCCGGTTGGCCCAGTTGGTCCAGTAGCACCTTCGGCACCGGCATCACCTTGAGGTCCAGTTGGCCCAGTTGGTCCAGTGGCACCTTCGGCACCGGCATCACCTTGAGGTCCGGTTGGCCCAGTTGGTCCAGT
>CAKOHV010000031.1 GCA_934086145.1 uncultured Bacilli bacterium | reverse complement strand
GATAACTAGAAATATATTAATGTATTAAAAGCATCATGATAAAAACTAATTATTATAAAAAGAAAGAAGAGATGATATGAAAAGAAAAACCAAAAATATTATAACAATTAGTATAATTATCTTATCTATACTATCTATAATTGGGACAATGTTACTGGCTAAAAGTAAATTAAGTTCAACCGCCGGTAATACTCCAACTATGAATGAAAATGGTGGAACTCCTCCACAAATGCCTGATAACAATTCTAATCAAGGTAATGGAGGTGGCCAAGGTAATGGTAATGGTGGCCCAAATGACCAAGGTGAAAATAATGCATCTAATAATCAAGGTGAGCCTCCAGCTAAACCAAGTGATGAGAATAATTCAAATACTGATTCTAATTTTAATAATGGAGATAACAATAATCAAGAAAATAATAATATGGGAACTCCACCAGCCATGCCTGGTAACGGAAATCAAAACCAATCCGGAGATAATTCCAATATGGGGCAACCTAATGGTCAGGTCATGCCTAGCAATGAAACTAGTACCACAAAACTAACAACTGGATATTATATAGCCTTTGCTGGTGAATCAATTATCTTAGCCACTGCTATTATTTATTTGGTAATGTCAAATGGTAATAAGAAAGATTTTAAAGAAACTTTTGCAAATAATGATAAAAAAGTTATAGCTATCTTATCAACAATAGTTTTAACTACTGCGTTAACTGTTGGGGAAGGTCTACTTGCTAGTAAACTTATTACGAATAATCAAAATACGCCTAATAATGGGGAAATGAATAATAATGCTAATATCACATATAGTGCTAGTACAGAAATTACTGAAGATAAAACAATTACTAGTGGAACTTATTCTTCTAATACCCAAGATACCAACGCTATCTTAACTACTGGTGATGTTACGGCTGATATTTCTGATATTACCGTTTCTAAAACCGGTGATTCTGATGGTGGTGATAGTACTAGTTTCTATGGAACTAATTCGGCCATTCTTGCTAAAGCAGGAGCAACCTTAAACCTAAAAAATATCGAAGTAACGACTGATGCTACTGGTGCCAATGGTGTCTTTAGTTATGGTGGAAGTGCTACTACCAATAATTCCTCATCTGATGGAACTACTGTCAATATTAGTGATTCTAAAATAACAACTACCAAAGATAATTCTGGTGGAATCATGACTACTGGTGGGGGGATTATGAATGCAACCAATTTAACCATAAATACTGCCGGAACTTCTAGTGCAGCCATTAGAACTGACCGTGGAGGAGGAACTGTTAGCGTAAATGGTGGAACTTACACGACAACTGGTCAAGGTTCGCCAACAATCTATTCAACCGCCGATATCACTGTCAAAAAAGCAACCTTAATTGCTAAAGCATCAGAAGGAATAGTTATAGAAGGTAAAAATAGTGTAACTATCGAAGATACCACCTTAACTGACACTAACAATAAATTAAATGGTCAATCAACTACTTATAAAAATATTTTCTTATACCAATCTATGAGCGGTGACGCATCAGATGGAACGGCTACATTCACGGCTAAAAATAGTAAAATAACAACTAATAAAGGTGATAGCTTTTATGTCACAAATACAACCGCTAATATTAACTTGACTAATAATACAATCGTTAATAATGACGAATCCGGTAACTTCTTAAGAGCTCAAAAAGATTCATGGGGTAATAGTGGGTCAAATGGTGGTGCCGTTACCTTGAATATGACTAATCAAACCGCTTCTGGTAACATTGTTATTGATTCAATTTCTTCTTTAACAATGAATTTAAAAGAAAAATCATCCTTTACAGGAGCTATAAATACCAAAAACGAAGCCAAATCAATTACCTTAAAATTAGCTAAAACGTCACAAATCAAACTTACTGGTGATAGTTATGTAACATCTTTAGAAGATGAAGATGAAACTTATAGTAACATTGATTTCAATGGCTACACATTGTATGTAAATGGAACTGAGTTAACTAAATAAAATAACTTCACGAAAATAACATTTATTTTTCACAACTAAACCATTAACTCTTCACTTCAATAAATTATAGTTAAATCATGAAAGGAAGTGATAATATTAGAGATATAAAATTGATTGGAGCACATACCAAAAATGGTTTAAAATTACGAAAAATAATGGAAAGAGTTATTGAAGAAAATGAAGTAAACTTGCCTCTTACTATTTCAGAAGACTTAGATAACAAACTTAAACATAAATATAATATAAAAGAGATTCCCTGCATAGTTATAGATGATAAAATCGTTAGTCAAGGACGTGTCCTTACCGATCGTGAATTTAAAAAAATTCTTGTAGCAGAAGGAACTATTTAAAAAAGAAAATAAATGATTATAATTTATTTTCGATAAGATATAAAAAAGGCCTTAATTTTGCTAAGGTCTTTTTATGTTGCAAACAATTACTAACTAGCATAACCATATTTAATAACATAACCATAAAACATAACTATAAAATAATTCATCTTAATTTAGCATAATCCCAGTTGTGTTTAAGGGATGAACACAAACAATAGCTAATCTAAATAAGTTAATATAATAGGGTAGTAAAACTCATATTATAATATGCCACATAATATCACTTTATTAAATAACTAAATATAGTAGGGGAGTAATACTTTTATAAATAAAGTCCACCAGCTTCCATATTATGTGAGTAAACACTAGAAGTAAAAAATCCTAAAGAAAATAAAAGTAGTCGAAAACAAGTCTTTACTTTAAGATACTTAATATTAATTTAACAACTTCGTCTTTCATAACTTCATAATTTATTTCTTTATGTTTATGATAAGCCATTTCATGACATAGTTGATCGACTAAATTTAAAATAATATGAATCTTTTCTAAAGGATTTTCTAAAACTATTCCTTGACTTTGTAGCTTGTTCCATATTTGCTTAGTTGTCGCTAATTCATTTTCTTTAAATATCTTCCCGACATCACTATCTAAATGTGCCATAGCCATTATCTCTTCATGTTCTTTTTCTGAAAGAGTATGATTTTTAATTAATTTATCGATTATTTTACGTAATAAGCTATCAATCGAATCTAGAGAAATCTTTTCATTATTTAAAATATCAATAATAGGGAACATTATCTGTTTTGAATAATCTTTAACTCCCTCTAAAAAAATATCTTTTTTATCATTAAAATATTGATAAATTATTCCCGTTGATACTTGGGCATATTTAGCTATATCAGCTGTACTTGTTTTATAATACCCATTTGTACACATTAAAGAAAAACCATCTTTAATGATTTTTTCACGTTTCTCAATTGAGCGCTTTTGGACGGGCATTCTTGTTTCCATTAACATTCCTTCTTTATAAATACATATTATACTATAAACTATCTTTTTTGAAAATGTGAAAAAGCATTCACATTTTTGTTGACTATCTTTTTGGTCATAGTATAATGAAAATGAAATGTGAAAAAAATGTCATATTAGAAGGAGGGCATTTATGGAAGAATTAATACGTTTTAAAAATGTTAAAAAGACATACGTTGTTGGCGAAAAAAAATTTAACGCCTTAGATGGTGTCAGTTTTACAATTAATAAAGGTGAATTTGTTGTTATTTTAGGTCCGTCAGGTGCTGGGAAATCAACTCTTTTAAATTTGTTAGGCGGGATGGACAAAGTAACTAGTGGTGAAATAAAAGTCGGGGATAATATTGTCTCTAAAATGAGTGATGAAGAATTAACCGACTATCGTGCTGAAAATGTTGGTTTTATCTTTCAATTTTATAACATCTTACCAACATTAACCGTTTTAGAAAATGTGGAAATTGTTAATGATATCGTTAAAAAGCCTAAGAAAGCTCGTGAAATCCTTAAAGAAGTAGGTTTACAAAATCATTTAAAGAAATTTCCGAACCAATTATCAGGTGGTGAACAACAAAGAGTATCAATTGCCCGTGCCATTGCCAAGGACCCTTTACTATTACTTTGTGATGAACCAACTGGAGCCCTAGATTCGCGTACTGGTGTTGAAGTTCTTAAACTTTTAAAAAAACAATGTGACTCTGAATCTGGTCAAAATACTGTCGTTATTGTTACCCATAATGCCTTAATTGCTGATATCGCTGACCGTGTTATTCATCTTAAAAATGGGAAGATAGAATCAAATGTTGAAAATAAACATCCAAAAAATATAGATGAGATAGAGTGGTAATATGTTAAAGAAAAAAATGTGGCGTGATATTTTCCAAAATAAAAGCCAATTTATTACAATTTTTTTAATGGTTTTAATAGGCGTTATGGTTTACACCGGAATTGAAGCATATATGGATGGTATGACCAAAACCGGTAATAACTTCTATGAAAATAATAACTTACAAGATGTCAATGTCTTAGGTTCTTCTTTTACTAAAGATGATTTAAAAACAATAAAAAATCTTTCTAATGTTCAAGAAGCTGAACGTAAATTAGTTATCAATGCTAACGATGCTGACGATAAAGATAAAAGTTATTTATTAAATTTTATAGAATCAAATAATATTTCTAAGTTTTATGTTGAAGAGGGCAAAGCCTTTGATTATAACCTTGATGAGGCTTGGTTAGATTACTTTTATGCTAGAGAAAATAATATCAAAGTAGGGGATACTATTCGCTTAGAATATGATACCTTTACTTTAGAAAAAAAAGTTGCTGGCTTAATATACGTTCCAGATCATTTATATGATACAAAAGACGAATCAGCGTTACTTCCAAATCATAAAATATATGGCTTTGTTTATCTTTCTGCTAAAGTCTTCCCAGAAGATTACTTAAAAGAAAAGATTATGGCGGAAAATAATATTCCTTCTGAAAAAGTCTTCAATAAAGTATTTCCTGACTTTGATTATACCGCCTATATTCCTTATAACTACATCATGGTTGATGTCGATGAAAAAGATAATGTTAATAAAGTAAAAAATGAAATTGAAGACCAAGTGGCCCAAGCCAAAGCCCTTATTAACATTGAAGATACCGCTTCTTATACAATGTACCAAGGAGAAATAGATGAAGGTGCTGCCTATGTTGGGGTCTTCTCTGGTTTATTCCTTTTCATTGCGTTACTTTCAGTTATTACAACGATGACCCGAGTTGTTAAAAAACAAAAACTTCAAATTGGTATTTTAAAAGCTCTTGGATTCAAAAATCATAAAATCATTCTTCACTATGTTGGTTATGGCTTCTGGGTTTCCTTATTTGGTGCGATTGCCGGTATGTTAGCTGGTTATTTCTTCCTTGGAGCAACCTTCCTAAACTTAGAAATGCAATTCTTTGTAGTCCCTAATGGTCATCCGGTTGTCGAACCTAAAAGTTACTTAGTTGCTCTTTTAGTAATCTTAGCCATTGCTTTTATTACTTACTTAACATGTCGTAAAGAACTAAGTAAAAATCCAGCCGAAAGTCTTCGTAATGAAATGCCTTCTGTTAAAGCTGGTAGTTTAAATCTTACTTCTAAAGGAATCTTTAATAAAATGAATTTTTCTACTAAATGGAATATTCGTGATATCCTTCGTAACAAATTTAGAACAATTACTGGTATCGTTGGCGTTGTTGGTTGTTGTATGTTAATTGTATGTGCCTTTGGTATGTTAAATAGTATGAATCACTTTATTAAACTTCAATTTGATGAACTATATAATTTTGATTACAAACTATCTTTAAAAGAAAACTTAACGTCTTCGCAAATAAGTGAACTAACTAAAAAATATGGTAATAAAACATCTGAAACTTTAGGTATTGAAATCAAAGATGAAGATGGTAATCGTAAATCTAATAATGTCTTTATCTATGATGCCGGAGAGTATATCCGTTTTAAAAATGACAAAGATCAATATATGCAAGTAGACAACAACGAAGGAATTTATGTTACCTACAAACTAGCTGAAACTAATAATTATCATCTAGGTGATACAATTACATGGCATATTTATGGTGATAAAAAATATTATCAATCTAAAATTGTTGGCTTCAATAAAGACCCGCAAAATCAAAATATAACAATGACAAGAAAGTACTTTGAAAGTCTAAATATTGAGTACCTCCCAACCGAAATTTATACCAATCAAGATTTACATGATACCAAAAACATAAGAAATGTTGAAGTAATTCAAGATATTGAAACCTTAAAAGAAAGTATTACTAATATGTTATCAATGATGCGTACGATGATTATCATAATTATCTTCTTTGCTATTATTTTAGGAGCTATCATTTTATATAATATGGGTATCTTATCATATTCAGAAAAACAATATCAATTTGCTACCTTAAAAGTACTAGGATTCAAAGATAAACAAATTAAAAAAATATATATTAAACAAAATAATTGGATAGCTATTATTTCTATTGTTATTGGTTTACCTTTAGGTTATTATTTAACCTCTTGGTTATTTAAAGTTTGTTTAGATGAAAACTATGACTTTGGTACTCATATTAATGTAAGTACTTACATCTTAGCTGCTTTTGGAACTTTCTTAGTATCATATATCGTATCTAATCATTTAGCCAAAAAAGTAAATAAAATAGATATAGTTAGTAGTTTAAAAGCTAATGAGTAATAATTTATTTAAAAAGTAAAAATCAGTCGATTTTTACTTTTTTAATATAAAAAACTTTTTTGGCTAAATGATAGAACTAACCCTTTTTACATAACTTAAAACTAAACCTTCCATTCAATTCCCACAATATTAAAACTTTTTTCCCATCAATAAACAATACATAAATTAAAAAATTACAAAATAGAGTTTAAAAAAAAGCATATCTATTTTATAATATAAAAAAGAATAGAGGTTGTTTTCATGAATGAGACGTATTATATTACTAAATTAAAAGATTTTCAAAAAGCTTTAACTGGTCATAAATTACCTCGTTTAACGACTATAAGAGATACCCCTATTAAATACATAAGAGCTGCCGAAGAATATGCTGATTATCTTTTTTTTGATTCAACGAAAACAACTCTTCCTGAAATGCCTGACCTTGCAGAGAGTCTTTACTTACAGCGTCTGCAGCTACTAGAAGCTTTATCTAATCATTATGCACCTATTTATGCTTTAAAAAGTAATAATCTTCTATATACGCTCGATGCTTTCTTAGATTTTCGTCAAAAAATGAGTGGCTTAAAAAGCTATGGGTTGCCACATTATAATTTCTCTGAAAATCTATTCTTTGAAGAACTTACTCCATATTTAACTAAAGTTGATGAAAATTTAGCCAAAGTAACTACTCAACAAAATGCTATTTATGATGAATTAAAAAGGATTATTGCCTCAACTTGTTTATCTTTTTCCGATGAATTAGAAATAATTGGTATTGGTTCAACTTCCCGTGGTACTAATGTCCCTGATTTAGAATCTTTGCGTAATAGTGATTTCGATTTTGTTATTCGTCTTTTAGCTACCGATCTTCCTATAGTTAGTCAAACCATATTAGCTGGTCTTTTAAAAGAAAACCCAGAAGCTGTTTGTAAAAAAAATAATACTTATCGTTTACGTCTTTTAAATGTTAAAATCCCATCTTTAACCTCTTTAGTCGATATTGATATTTCCTTTATGACGCAAAAAAAAGAGTATTTATCAACGGAAGCGGCCGTTATGGAACGTTTAGATGCTATGAAAATGCAAGACTATGAAAAATACAAATTAGTTCTCGCCAATATCATGTATACTAAAGCTCTTTTCCAAAGCAATGCAATTTATAAACCGATGCGTTCTTTACCAGAATATGCCAAAAGTCTTGGTGGGTTAGGGGGCATCGGCATCGAAAATTGGCTTTTACAAAATGGTGGTTCCCTTATTGATTCTGCCAAAGACTTCACCACCGTTGCTAAAGACAAAGACTATCTCACTTTTGCCAGTGTTTATCCCGTAATGGATTTTGGTAAAAACCATGTCTTTGTCAGCCAAGATAAGTTCCCATACGATAACTTTGTGCAAAAAAACATGGGACCTAATGGTTATAAAATTATGAACAAGTTATTATTAGATTTCTTAAAAAAACATTAATTAAAATAATGCCTAAAATATCTTAAAAATTGTTAGTTAACTCCTAACAATTTTAAAAAAATTATTTCTTCGACAAAAATCGACATTTTTTATACATTTCATATGAAATAATGTATGCGTGCTAAACAAAAGGAGGAATAATTATGGAAAGTAGAGTAAAGTGGTTTAATAATGAGAAAGGTTATGGCTTTATAGAATATAAAGAAAATGAAGATATTTTCGTACATTATTCAGCAATCATGCAAGATGGATATAAAACTTTAAATCAAGGTGATAATGTGAATTTTGATTTGATTGAAACTGAAAAAGGCTTTCAAGCTCAAAATGTTCAATCTTTAAGTAATTTAGTATAAGTTTTATTAACGTTATTTGTTGATTTATTAGTAAACTTAAAAGTTTGGCACATTTAGTAAATCAAAGAAAGAAAATTAATTTAGCATATATTTAAATTACAGATTGCGTGAGCAATCTTTTTTTCTTCACACCCTTATAAAAAATATAAAAAAATTCTTTTTCCAAAAAATAAGATTATTGGCAACTTCACCAATAATCTTTATTTTTTAAACTTCAATTTAAAGTCAGCTCTTTTTAAAGGCATTTCTTGTTGGCCAATATGATCTAAATCTTCATGATTAAACATATCATCTTCACCATTTAAAAATTTTATATATTGATTAGCACTATACTTTGTTTCCATACGGCCTTTATTTTTTTCAAATCCTAAACCATTTCTAAATGATAAAGTAAAGCCATCTAAGTATCTTTTCAAGACATCATCATCAATCTTTATCCATCCACGTTTTAAAATGGTTTTGGCAATATTACGTGATTTTTCGTCTTTTAACATAAAAGCGCCTGCTAAACAACTTGTATTGTTAACAACGCCAACTCTTTCTAATAAATTGTCACCAAGTTGAAAGAATTGTTTATAAGTACAATCTACTAAATAAGTTATTCCGTTTATTTTAAGAAGTGCCATGTAATGAAACCCTGATCCACCATATAAAAGCATATCATCATCATACCCAGGAATAATTTTTACTAATTTACAAGGCACATTATATTTTTTACAGCAATCTTCCACAATCTTACTTGAAATATAACAATAATTTTGTAAGCTAAAATCATCTAGTTTAAATTCTCTTGGCGCATATTTGGCATTAATTATAGCTAGTAATCGCTTACGAGTTTGATGAACAATAAGATCAAGAAGATATTCATCAGCATTAGCTGCCGCTCTTACATCTACCACTTTATTTGGATCAAAATTAGTAGTTGTATCTACAATAAATCTTTTAGGTAGACATTTTTCACAATTAAGCAATAGAATATATAAATCATAATAACTATCAGCCATTTTAGTTCCATCATATAAACTTGGAGCAATCTTTTTAATGTAGCGATAAATATCATTCATTATTTCTTCTAACTCTGGTGTATCAGCATTTCTGCGATTAAAAATCTCTCCTAAAAATTCTTTAAGAATAATATAATGTTGTCTAATATCCTCATCAGAGTGAGGCCCTTTGTTTCCATTAAAAAATTTCATATTTTCAACCCCTTTAAAATAAAAAAACTTCAATAAACGGCTATATCTTAACACAAGAGTTAAATTTTGTAAAAAAAAGAAGCAAATTATTTGAATTTACTTCTAACACTTTCGATTTTTTGCCATTCAAACTTCTTCGTTTGCTGAACATCAGGATACTTTTCTTTATTAACATCTTCTAAAAAATCATTATATTCTCTAATAAATAAGCCACCATCACCATATAACTTTCTATACACAACATACTTTGTAATTCCATCATCACTAGATACAGCAATATCTTCAACTAAGTAATAATCCCCTTTAAAATGCTTATAAATTCCTTTTACTTTAACCTCACTCATCATATCACCACTCAAATTATAACATATCTTCATAATAATTAATGAAAATAACCCCTAAATTATGCCATAATACCATCCAAAAACAGCCTAAACTTATAATCAAAAAGACAAATAATTGACAATTGCCCTATAATCTAATAAAATAGCCCCTATAAAAAGAGGGGTTTTTTATGATTTCTAATAATTTTATGTTAAGGAATAACTACAATAAATCACAAATTGGTAGTAACGAAGATAAAATACTACGAATCAAAAGATACTTAAAAAAAATCAAAGTATCTTATATTTCACGTGAAAAAATCATCTCTTTTATTTCATATCAAAAACAAGATACCTTTATTATTGCTGCTTACCTTGATTTACTATCTCGTTCACTAACATACATTGATACTATTGATACCATGATCTTATTAGAAATAATTAAAGATGTTCATGACATTTACCAAAACTTAAATGATATCAACTTAAATGAATTCTATTACTTAAAAAGTGATGAAATAATTGAAAAATTATACATCGATAAAAATGTTAGTAAATCATTTGCTACTACTAATCATCTAAATTACCTTAATGAATTACGTTTTATTGCTGCTATTCACTTAAATAATAAAGAATATCGTAACTTATTTAACTCACTAACTAATAGCAGTATTGCTTATTCAGCCCATTATCAATTTGAACTATATAAAAAACTACGTACTTCATTAAGCCTTAGAACTAAACTCTTCTTTGATATTTACTTTGCTAATGAATACTTAATAGAATTACACAAAGTAAAAATAACGATGAATAAAATTAATTATAAGAAAAATATTCAACATTATAATAAAAATGTTAACTATAAAAACTATTATTTGTCTAAAATATCTTATGAAACCGCTAATGTTAAACCATTAGTTCAACTAAGTTTATTTAATGAAGAAAAGGAAAATAAAGTAACTAATTACTATAATGCCTACATTTGTAACTTTACTGCTCTTGATTACGAAATATTCCAAAATAGTTTCCTTTATGATGAAAGTATTGATATTCCAATTGTTGATACTAAGTATGGATTAAAACTACTAACTTCTGAAAATAATGAAGAAATTATTCTTCCTAAAATGAAAGAAACTTATCGTCAAGGACGTGAAGTTATCAATTACTAAAGAATATTCCCGAAATATTCTTTTTTTAATACTTAAAAATACCTAAATATGTTAATATTAATATAGAGGTGAATTATGAAAAATAATACAATTAATAAATTAATAAATGAAGCTAAAGATATTGCAAATGCTAACTTTTGTTGTAAACACTCTAATTTTACAGTCGGAGTAGCTCTTTTAACAAAAGATGGTAAAGTATATAAAGGTTTTAATATTGAAAATGACGGCATTCAATCCATTTGTGCTGAACGTACAGCTTTTTGTAAAGCTTTAACAGAGGGACATAAAGAATTTAAATGCTTAGCTGTTGTTGGTAAAAATTTAAATGATGATTATTTTAAAAAGACTTTACCTTGTGGTTATTGTCGTCAATTTATTTCTGAATATACTGATAAAGACTTTATTATATATAGTTATGATGAATTAAAAAATGAAGTCTATGAATATACAATAGCCGAACTTTTACCAGAAAGTTTTAATTTATAAAAATTTACAATAAGGAATGATTTTATGGAAAATAAAGAGAAAATGTATCATATAGGATTAACTAAAGAAGATTTAAAAGGCGCTAAGTATGCTATTTTACCAGGCGATCCTGGTCGTGTATCAAAGATTGCTGCTAATCTTACTAATTCTTACCTAATAACAACAAATCGTGAATATACTAGTTACTTAGGTGAAATAGCTAATGAGAAAGTCTTAGTAATTTCTACTGGAATGGGGGGACCATCAACCGCTATTTGTGTAGAGGAATTAGCTTTACTAGGTATAACTCATTTAATTAGAGTTGGAACTTGTGGTGGCATGCAGCTGGATGTTGAAGCTGGTGACATTGTTATTGCCTCATCCGCCATCCGCCAAGAAGGGACTAGTAAAGAGTACTTACCAATCGAATTCCCAGCCGTTGCGGATTTTGACCTAACTCTTGCCTTAAAAGAAGCAGTTACAGAATTAAATTACCCTTATCATATAGGCGTTGTTCAATGTAAAGATTCTTTCTATGGTCAACATAGTCCAGAACGTATGCCGGTATCATATGAATTACAAAACAAATGGCAAGCTTGGATCAAGGGTGGGGCCCTAGCTAGCGAAATGGAAACATCAGCACTATACACTGTATCTAGCACTTTAAGATTACATGCCGCTGCAGTTTTACTAGTAGTTTGGAACCAAGAAAGAGAAAATAAAGGCTTAGATAATAAGACTTCTTTTGATACCGAAAAAGAAATAAAAGTTGCTATTGCTGCCTTAACTAAAATAATTAATAATGAAAAATAAATTAAAAGACCTAGCACCACTCATCATTATTTTAACAACTTGCCTCATAATAGCTCTTATCATTATCTTAAGACCACAAAAAGAAGTTATTGATACCGCCTATGACACTAGTTTCCTTAAAAATATAACTGTTAGTGAGGCCCTTACAGAATTTAAAAGTCCTACTCGTAAAATATATGTTATAGGTCGTAGTACTTGTAGTGTTTGCCAAGAATTCTTACCAATTCTTAAAGAAGTAGTTAATAAATACCAAGCCAAGATCTATTACATTGATTTACAAGAAATGCTCAAAGATAAAACCAACCTAGAAGCCTTTAAAAAACTTTTAACATTCTCTTATACATATCAAGGAGAAACTAAAGAAATATCTTCTTACATTGGAGCCACTCCTATGATAATAATATCTGAAAACAATAAAAATATTTATGGTTATTTAGGGAACCTAAAACAAGCTGATTTAGAAAACTTACTAAGGAGTTATAAACTAATTTAATTACTTAACATGATTATCAATGAAAATTTCCTTTGTTAAATATTTATGATATAATTTAAATAGAAGGAGAGATAAAATGGATAATAAAAATGTCTTAACAAGTACCTTTGGGTGGTTATTTGTTGGCTTACTAGTTTGCTTCGGAATATCTTTTTTGACAAGCTATAATGAAGATATTTTACTACTTGCCTTTACTTGGGCTGGTTATAATACTATATATCTTTATGCAGTTTTAGAACTTATTTTAGTTTTTGCACTTTCACTTTTTATTAAAAAGATGCCCGCAACCTTAGCCAAGATATGCTACATTTTGTATACCGCTCTTACCGGTCTAAGCTTAACAGGAATTTTCCTTGTTTATACAACAAGTTCAATTGCCTTTGTTTTCTTAGCAACCGCCATCATCTTTGGTGTTTTTGCCCTAGTTGGAAAGAATACTAATGTTGATTTAAGTAAATGGTATATTTACCTAGTAGTAGCCTTATTTGCTATTATCTTCTTAGAAATAATTAATATCTTTGTTTTAAATGAAACCTTAGATATGATCCTTTGTATTATTGGTATTGTTGTCTTTGCTGGTTTTGTTGCTTATGATATTAAAAAAGTAATTCTTATAGCTAATAGCACAGTCACAGATGAATCAAATATGGGTATTTATTGTGCATTCCAATTATTCTTAGACATTATTAATATCTTCTTAGATTTAATAAGATTATTTGGACGTCGTAAAGACTAAAAAAGGTAACGATAACGAAAGTTAAAAGTTATCTTTTTTTTTGAATTCAATAGCAATTTTAGTAAATTTTTGATATGATTAGTAAAGATAAGATAAATAGTTTTATCAAATAGAGTAGGTGTAGTATTATGAGTAAATTTAGTATTGTTTTATTAATTCTTTTGGTTATATCTTTTGGTTTAAATATGTTTTATTTTATTAAGAAATTACATAAAAAGAAGTATTCACTCATTCGCGCTAAGCTAGCCTTAATTTTATTATGTTTTATTACTACTTTAAATGTCGCTAACTTTAGTTATGTCAAAGTCAAAAAGACTGATCTTGTGCAAACCAACTTCCTATCTTTTACTAAACCAACGAAACAAGAATATCAAAAGAAAAACCTTGAAGAGACAGCTTTAAAAGTCTATTTGACTTTAAAAGATGCTAAAGGACGAATAGTTAGTACAACTAATCCTGCAACTCCTGTTGATGCAATCTATGAATTTAATAACAACTCTCCACCCAAACAAAGAATAAAATTAGAAGATGACTTATTACTAAGTTATGACATTACTAATTTCTTTGATGACGATGGCAATCTTTTAGTTGATGAAGATACTATTTATTATACCGATATTCCTTCTTATATCATTCCAGCTGCTGACAACGTTGTAGGAACCGAACATGGTCCAGTAGGCGAAACTCGTTTATATAAATCCGGCAATGTTGACTGCTTTGGTGGTATTTATATGGAAGGTAAGACAGGTTATCGTCTTAAAATTAGATTTGAAAACACTAAAGACCAAACTAGTATTAAATTTAATTACCAAATACTATTTAATTTATCTAATACTATCAAAAACCAATCAACTGATTTAAAATCGATCGACTTTGAATCCCTTGGTATCTTGCAATTCTGGATGGATGGTGATGATACCAATCCTAGTGAAAATGAAATATATACCTTAACCGAAGAAGTCCAAGACAATGAAACATCAGGCGTTATTAAAAAATTTGTTACAACCATCACGGATAATCGTCCAGAAGCAGAACGCGAATTAAAAGGTGTTTTGAAAATCGATTTAAGTGATGGAATTGGTTTTTCTGTTGATCATTCATCTTTAGGCTGGTTAAAAAATCTTGAAATATATGCAGATGGGAAAAAATTAACATATTTGACAGGACGTTATGACGGTGGATATTATTTGAATGATGCTAGCACTGTTGATGTTATCGTCCATTTTGAAGATTATTATCAAAATATAGATTATAGTAGTAACTCATCGTCGAGCCAGTGTCGTAATGGATATTCAAATTATTCATGCTTTATCAAAAGCTTATCTTTTAACTTTGGTAGTAATGACTCATTGAAAAATGTTAAAGAATGGAAGGTCGTTCTTACTGAAAAAATTTTTCAAGAAGCAAGTACAGTTATAAACAACGTTACATATAATGACTTAACTAATAAAATTGATAATATAACTGCTATAGCAACCACTCAGAGTGATAGGTTATGTATGAATTGTGGAAATTTCGCAGCAAAACCTCTTTCTAATTTAAATTCAGCTCCTACTGAATATGATGTAGATTATAAATGGCAAAGTAATGGCAATTATGTTGAAATGAATTTTGATACATCTTTTCACACAAAGAGTGGTTTATACTACTATTTAAGTTCAAAAATCTTTGGCTCTTCTGATAAATTTGAAGATAGCTTTGAATTATATATTAATAATTCTTTAGTTAAATTTGTAAAAGCTAATTCTATTGCAACCACAGTGTATTCGAGTACATTGGTATCCGATCATGCTGTGGAATTACAAATGAAAAAAGTCCTTAAAGGTAATTACAGTGCTTATTTTAGTGGTTCTTCTTATTGCTATTATGATGAAACTTCTAAAAAGTATAAATGTGTAGAGGTAAAAAAAGATTATGCAGTATGGCGTAGTGAAAATATGAATGAAAATGATGAATATTATTGGATAGTATTTGATATGAAAACAATGCTTAATGCATATAAGTATAGCGAAACTGCGACTGGTCGTGAAGAATTTGCAAAATATAAGTATGTAGGGTATCCTTATCTATACGATACAAACCTTAATGAAGCTGAAAAATTACAAGTAAAAATGTATATCTTTAATATATCTAAAAAAAATGTCTCCTTGAAAGTACCATATAAATTGGGTCTTACAAATAGATTATCTTTAGATAGTAATAGTATGTATTATGATAGAACTAATTTGGATGAACAATTTACTGATAATAGTGATTTGAAATATTGTATGACGGGAGATTATGGGAAATGTATTGTTACCCGCAGCGAAACAGTTACAGAAAGAGAAAAAGATCTAAAAAAGTATATGTCTATTCAGTCTGAAAATATGATTGATGGTATTATAAAATGGGAAGTAGATATTAATACTTCAGAAATAGCTTATTTTTATGATAAAAATTATGCTTTTAGCCACAATTGGTATTATACAGGAGTATTTTTAGGTTTGCCGTCAGATTTGGAATTAATGAACGGTAATTCAAACTATTTTTATGACCTAGAAAGTAAGACAGTTAAAAGGGATTATATGTCAAATACAGGTGAGAAAGTGTTGATTAGTTATGATCCACTTTATGTTTGTAAAGATTCAACGTGTAATTCATTACATGACAATGGCCCTGGATTTAATAGCGGTGGTACCATAAATGAAGCGTTGATGATGTTAACAAAGCAATATATTCCTGAATATGATAATTATCGCACATATTATACTGTAGGAAATTTTGCTGACTACATTGATAATAATCATTTAAAATTAATATTTTTTACTAGAGAAAAAGCCGATGCACCAGCAAGTCTAGACAGTGATGGAAATCATCAGATATATTTTCAGTTCTCGCCTGCTGGAAGCTCAGCTCTTAATGGTGGAGGAAATCCATCTTTCAACATCAATTATGTTAACAAAGCTGTTGCTTTAAATAATGTAAAATTGAGTAAAAATAGCGAAGAAATTACAACTTTAGATGATAAAAGTGAGAATAAAAATCTTATTAAATGGCAACTAAACGCGAGTGCTAAAACGACTTTAGAAAATTTTACAATAAACAATAGAACATCTTTACCGACCGAACTATATTCACCAACTAATTTAAGTGGAGTTTACCAATTTTCAGAAAAATTTAACGGTATCTCAGCTCCTTACACAAAACTTAAATCGATACATATTAGCGGTAACAATAGATATTACAATTTGAGTAGTCCTATACTTACTTTTTATTATAACTATGATCTTACACTCGATCAGAGTGACTTAGAAAACTTCATTGACGAAGGTGTTACTGTTGCTGAAAAGTGTATAGATGAAGATAAGGCTAATAAAATTTGTGTAAAGATTAATTATAATGTCGATGAACAATGTGCCACAGATAAGTCTTGTTTAATTAGCAAATATGGTGAGAATTATCGTGAAAAATTACTTGCTGTTTCAAACGGCTTTAACATAAGTGTACGTGGTCTCTTAAATGCAGAGTATTTAAGTATAGAATACGTTACTGAAACTGATGATAAAGCAATGTATGATGACTTACTAGTAGATGACAATCTAGGCTTGTTAGTAGATGATTCAAAATATGTTTTAACAAGTGAAACTAAAGCATTCGATTGGGGAGCTCAAAATAGTAGTTATACGACTGAACCTTATTCAGAATCGGCTACAGCTACGGCTGAGACAAGAGTTCTTGCTGACATTTATGTTAATAAAAAGACTACAGAAGTAAATGAAACAGTTCCTGAAGGTCGTTACTACCTAAGCCGTGATAATACTAAAAATACTATTTTAGCAAGAATTGGTTATGTTCCATCCGCCTACGTGGATTTTAAAGATATTATGTTAGGTTTTGAACAGTACTCAGATCGTAAAAATATCGATGATGATGCTTATCTAATCGATGAAAGCAATAAGAAAGCTCTTTTATACTTAAAGCAATACTTAGAATTTAAGAACTTTAAAATAACTTATTGCGATCATTTCAATGCTGATGATAATGACTGTAATGGCGGCTCAAC
>CAKOHV010000030.1 GCA_934086145.1 uncultured Bacilli bacterium | reverse complement strand
CTCTAACCATTAATATAATTATATATGATTTTTAGTCTTTATCAAAACTTATTGATTTTTTTTATGCGATTGCCATAAAAAAATATTAATTTTATTCCTTTTTTGCATCGTCTTTGTTATAATAAAAGACGTATAGGAGGGTAAAAATGATATATACAAAAGAAGTAGAAAATATGTGTAAAGTTGCCAAAGGTGTCGATCACGGACCAGCACCGATTCCTGAAGAAGGAAAATGGATTAAAGCTAAAGAAATAAAAGATATTTCTGGCTTAACTCATGGTATTGGTTGGTGTGCTCCACAACAAGGTGCTTGCAAACTTACATTAAACATTAAAGAAGGAATAATTGAAGAAGCTTTAGTTGAAACTGTTGGTTGTTCAGGAATGACTCACAGTGCAGCAATGGCAGGGGAAATCTTAGTTGGAAAAACAATTCTAGAAGCATTAAATACTGACTTAGTATGTGATGCAATTAATACCGCAATGAGAGAATTGTTCTTACAAATTGTTTATGGTCGTAGTCAATCTGCTTTCAGTGAAGGTGGTTTAGCTATTGGCGCTGGCCTTGAAGATTTAGGAAAAGGAACTCGTAGTCAAGTTGGTACAATTTATAGTACAAGAGTTAAAGGACCAAGATATTTAGAATTAGCTGAAGGCTATATCGTTGAAATCGGTTTAGATAAAGACGATACAATAATTGGTTATAAATATGTTAACCTTGGTAAAATGATGGAAAACATTAAAGCTGGAATTGATCCAATGGAAGCTATCGAAAAGGCTAGTGGAACTTATGGACGCTTTGACGAAGCTGTAAAGAAAATTGATCCACGTGCAGAATAATTAATGGAAGGAGAATGAAAATGGCTTTATTTGAAAGTTATGAAAGAAGAATAGACCAAATTAAACCAGTAATGGAAAAATATGGTATAAAAGATTTTGAAGACGCAAGAAATATATGTAAAGAAAAGGGATTTGACCCTTACGAGATAGTTAAAGGAGTTCAACCTATTTGTTTTGAAAATGCTTGTTGGGCTTATACTTTAGGAGCAGCAATTGCTATCAAATCTAATCGTACAAAAGCTTATCAAGCTGCTGAAGCAATTGGTGAAGGATTACAAGCTTTTTGTATTCCAGGTTCTGTAGCTGATGACCGTAAAGTAGGATTAGGACATGGTAATTTAGCATCTATGCTTTTAAAAGAAGAAACAAAATGCTTTGCTTTTTTAGCAGGACATGAATCATTTGCTGCTGCTGAAGGAGCAATTGGTATTGCTAAAAATGCTAATAAAGTTAGAAAAGAACCATTAAAAGTAATCTTAAATGGTTTAGGAAAAGATGCTGCTCAAATTATTTCTCGTATCAATGGCTTTACTTATGTAAAAACAGATTTTGATTTCTTTACAGGTAAAGTAAATGTTATTGAAGAAATAAAATATTCAGATGGTGAAAGAAGCAAAGTAAGATGTTATGGTGCTAACGATGTTCGTGAAGGTGTTGCTATCATGCATTTAGAAGGTGTTGACGTTTCAATCACAGGAAATTCAACAAACCCAACTCGTTTCCAACACCCAGTAGCTGGAACTTACAAAAAAGAATGCATTGAAATGGGTAAAAAATACTTCTCAGTAGCTTCTGGCGGCGGAACAGGCCGTACACTACATCCAGATAACATGGCTGCTGGACCTGCATCATATGGTATGACTGATACTATGGGAAGAATGCATAGTGATGCTCAATTCGCTGGTTCATCATCAGTACCTGCTCACGTTGAAATGATGGGTCTAATCGGTATGGGTAATAACCCAATGGTTGGTGCTACCGTTTCAATTGCTGTTGCTGTTGAAGAAGCTTGTAAATAAGATGATGTCAATCATCTTTTTTTAACCATTAAAATAATTAGTTCTAGTCTTTCTATCCTTTCATATACTTAAATATGAAAGCGAGGAAATAATAATTATGGAAATACTTAAAGTATCTAGTAAATCAAATTCAAGTAAAGTTGCGGGAGCAATAGCTAATATATTTAGAGAAAAGGGGAGCGTTGAAATTCAAACAATTGGCGCTGGTTCTCTAAATCAAGCTATTAAAGCTGTTTGTATTGCTCGTGGATTTGTTGCTCCTAGTGGTGTCAATTTAGTCTGCATTCCGGCTTTTACTGATATTGAAATAGACGGCTTAGAAAAAACCGCCATAAAACTTATTGTCGAAGCTAAATAACAAAAAAACGATATTGTGACCACATCTCTCATCACATATCGTTTTTATTTGCAAGAATAATTATTTTCTTCTAAAGCTTTGCGTGTTTCCTTATAATTGCCATTCTCATCCTCAAAACCTAAAACTTCTTTTTCATCAGTTGTAAGCTTAGCAATTTCAGCTTCTATATTAATCATAATCTGTTTATTTTCTTTCTTAATAATATAATTGATACCATTTTTATTAGTATATTCCTTAAAATTTTTCTCTAACTCTGTATATAACAAGTCTTTATAATTACCTTTATCATCTGTTATATCGAATATTAAATGATTCTTATAAACATTAATCTTTTCTTTGGAAAAAGTTACTTTGATGGTTTGAGTTATCTTAACTTTACTGCTTTCTTCAACTTTTACACATTCTAACTCTTTTTTTTCACAACCACTACATAAAAGGAGAAGTTCTCCTAACATAAAAAATATTATCGACCTTTTCATAAAATCTCGACCTCTTACGATTCATTGTAACATTGTCATTATTTAAAAGCAAACAAATAAGAATATGGTATAATATAAAGAGCAGAATGGTGATAGTATGACAAAAATAGAAAATAGTTTTATTGGTTTCATAATTGGTGATGCTTTAGGGGTCCCTCTTGAATTTGAACCACGCGAAAATTTAATAAAAAATCCTGTTCTTGATATGCTAAGTTATGGACGTCACAATGTTAAGGGTGGAACTTGGTCAGCCAATACCTCCTTAACCCTTGCTACCATGGATTCTATTATTAACAAAAGGGAACTCAATTATGCTAATATGATGAAAAATTATATCAGTTATTTTAAAAGTCACAAATATTTAGCTTGTGAAAGGCCATTTGGACTTAATTCAAATGTCAAAAAAGTTTTTCGTGAATATCAAAAACTCAAGAAAAGTAATGATGTTGATAAAAATAGTACAGAAAATAGCTCATTAAAAAGAATTCTTCCTATTGCTTTTTATGTCTATTATAACCATTATACTGATGAACAAATATATTCTTGTGTTAAAGAATTTTCTTCGCTGACCAATAATAATGAAATCGTTATTTTAGGTTGCTATCTTTATGTTCGATATCTAATCTTCCTTTTACAAGGTCAAAATAAAGACGAAGCTTACCATACACTTCAAAAACTTGATTTAACTTTTTTTACGGAAGAAGCAATAAGCTTTTATGAACGAATTCTAACTATGGATGTTGCCAAGTTATCTTTAAAAGAAATTAGTACATCTGATTATATTGTTGATACATTAGAATCATCTTTATGGCTTATCTTAAATACCGATAGCTTTTCAGAGGCTTTAGTGGGGGCTATAAACTTAGGTGGAGATACTGCTTCAATTGGCGCTATTACCGGTTCGATAGCCGGCTATATATACGAAGCCGATGAAGTTCCTGCCAGATGGCTTGACAAATTAAAACTTTTTAATTATTTAGAACAAATCATTGAAGAATATGAAAAAATATTAAAGTCATAATATGTCAATTTTAATATTTTATCTTTGCTGATTAAAATTATAATAGTATAATCAATATGAAAGAAGGTTATTTATGAAATTTATAGAACAAATTATCAGTCGTGCCAAAAAAGACATTAAAACTATTGTTTTACCTGAAACAATGGATCGTCGTACTCTAGAAGCCACTGAAATGATTTTAAAAGAAAAAATTGCTAATATTATTTTAATAGGTGATGAAAAAGAAATCGCTCAAAATGGTGAAGGCTTAAATTTAGAAGGAGCTACTATAATTAATCCAGCTACTTCTGAATTAACGGAAGACTTAGCTAATAAATTATATGAATTAAGAAAAGAGAAGGGCTTAACTAAAGAAGAAGCTCGTCATCTTTTATTAACTGATTATATGTATTATGCTTGTATGCTTGTCCAAGATAATAAAGCTGATGGTGCTGTTTCTGGTGCTTGTCATTCAACAGCTAATACCTTACGTCCAGCTCTTCAAATAATTAAAACAGCTCCTGGAACAAAATTGGTTTCAGCTTTCTTCCTAATGGTTGTTCCTGATTGTGAGTATGGTTACAATGGAACCTTTATCTTTGGTGATTCTGGTCTTGAACAAAATCCTGATCCTGAAAAATTGGCTGCCATTGCTGCTTCTTCCTCAGAATCATTTAAATTATTAACTCAAGCTGAACCAGTTACGGCTTTACTATCACATTCTACAAAAGGTAGTGCTAAGCATGCTGATGTTGATAAAGTTGTTGAAGCCGTTAAAATTGCTCAAGAAAAATATCCTGAATATAACATTGATGGAGAACTTCAATTAGATGCTGCTATAGTTCCAAGTGTTGCAGCTTCTAAGGCTCCGGGTTCTAAAGTCGCTGGTCATGCTAACGTTTTAATTTTCCCAGACTTAGATGCTGGTAACATCGGATACAAATTAGTTCAACGTCTTGCTAAAGCCGAAGCTTATGGCCCAATCACCCAAGGTATAAGAAAACCAATCAATGACCTATCTAGAGGTTGTAGTGCTGAAGATATAGTAGGTGTTGTTGCTATTACTGCTGTTCAAGCTACTAAATAATAAAAAAACAATTTTAGAACTGAATCTAAAATTGTTTTTTGTTTGACTTATTATTTAATAAGCAAGTAACAAATTCCTGCTAAAGATAATAGGGCAGTTATGACTAACATAACAATGACCAACACTCTAGTCTTTATATATCCACCCTCATTTTGGGGCTTTTGTAATTCTAACTTCTTAATCATTAAATCTTTATTTTTTTCTTGCTTATTTTTCTTAATTACATCATTTTTTTGAATTAATTCATAATATTTATCTAATTCATCACTTTGATTTTTATTTAATGAACCATCTTTTGCTGTTGCAAATTCTAACATCATTTGTTCAAAGAATTGTAATAATCTTTTTAAGTCTGGTAATAAATAATCTCTATATAACATTAATTCTCCAAAATAGGCATTAATTAAACCAAGCTCAAATTCTTCTTCTTTCGTATGTTCTTCTATACTATTTACAAGCTTTTTAAATTTTTCAATTGATATTAAATTAATAACTTTAAATTGGTCAACATCTTTATTAACAAAAGCATTTCCTGCCGTACCAGGAGCATCTGGTTCCTTTGAATCATTTCCCTGCAAAGTACTATTGTTTTCTTGACTTTCCTTATTATTGCTAGAAGGAAGGGTAGTGACTTCTTTTGCTTGTGCATTTGTGAAATTTTGTTGTATTAAATTTCCTTGAAGGTCTCTTTTGTAAGATGAAACAGTGTGATCATTACTAATTAAGATATCTTCTTCTTCGTTTCCTACTGCAAAATTTTTATCATTATGATGCTGATAATCAAAATTTCTAATTTTATTAGCAAAGTCTTCACTTGTTCCATCTTTTCTTAACATATCATATGTATCTGTTAGATGAACTCGTCTAAATCTGTGTTCTAAGAAACCACATAATTCTGCGGCATTAAGCGCATTATTTTCTTTAACTTTATCAACGAATGTTTCAACTTCTTCAAATGATTCATGATAATCATTAACATAAACGTTATCTTTTCCAAAACTATCCACTACATGAATATATTGCTTTTCATTTCCTAAAGAATCTTTTTTCTTAAATGTTTGAGCTATTAATTGTGTTTTTTCTTCCTCGGGTAAACTCCCATTTTCTTTTTTATCCTCTAAAAGTCCCTTATTCTTGGTTTCAATCACTAAAGCATGAATATTTATTATATTAAAAACATCTTCGCTACTTAAAATACTAATATCATTAACCAAAGGTGATTCATCACTTGTTAGTTCACTTATTGAAAAATTAGAAATATCAACGCTTTTATCTTTATAAAATAGCATATTTCCTTTGATTGTAATATCCATTAATTGCGGGTTCATTTCTTGTAACATTTTTAATGTATTTTCATTTAAATTCATAAAATCAATTCTTCCTATTTTTTATCATCTTACATAAATAATAACAGAAAAAATAAATATTTTCAAATGATTATAATTATTGTATAATATATACCGTGATTATTATGAAAAAAGAACTAAATGAACGATTTGTTATCGATTTATCAAAGAAAAAAAATGAGCCAGAATGGATGCTTAATTTTCGTTTAAAGGCTTTTGCCAAGTTTCAAGAATTAGACAATCCAACTTTTGGTCCTAAAATCGATATTGATTTCTCTAAAATTAATTATTATAAAGATAACGAAAGTAAATTAACTAACGACTGGGATCATGTTAATTGTAGTATTCGAAATACCTTTGATGATTTAGGTGTAATTGATGCTGAAAATAAGTATTTAGGTGGTGTAACTAATCAATTTGAAAGTGAAGTTGTATACCATAATCAAAGTGTTTCTGATGATGTTATTTTTACTTCAACCGATGATGCCTTACAAAAATATCCTGAATTATTTGAAAAGTATTTTAATACCTTAGTCAATTATGCTGAAAATAAGTACACTGCTTTAAATGGCGCTGTGTGGAGTGGGGGATCTTTTATTTATATTCCTAAAAATGTTAAACTTGATCGTCCATTGCAAAGCTATTTTAGAATTCAATCAGAAAGTCTAGGCCAATTTGAACGTACTATTATTATTGTTGATGATGGTGCCGACTTAAGTTACATTGAAGGTTGTACTGCTCCGACTTATAGTCAGACCTCACTTCATGCTGGAGTCGTTGAAATCTTCGTTGGAAAAAATGCTCATTGCCGTTACTCAACCATCCAGAATTGGTCAACTGACGTTTATAACTTAGTAACTAAGCGTGCCATTGTTGATGCCCATGGTCAAATGGAGTGGGTTGATGGTAATATTGGTAGTAAGATTACCATGAAATATCCATCATGCATTTTAAATGGCGAAGGCGCTGTTGGTAATTCCATAAGTATTGCTTATGCTAAAGAAGGTCAACAACTTGACGCTGGGGCTAAAATGATTCACTTAGCTCCTAATACGAAGAGCAATATTGTTAGCAAATCAATTGCTAGTAAAGGTGGCATTAGTAATTATCGTGGAACAACTCGTATTGCCAAAAATGCGATAAACAGCGAAGCTAAAATTAAATGTGATACAATAATATTAGATGACATTTCGAAAAGTGATACTTTTCCTAAAAATATTGTGGCTAATCAAAGCTCTAGCTTGGAACACGAAGCTACCATTTCTAAGGTCAGTGAAGAAAAATTATTTTATTTAACAAGTAAAGGTTTAAGCGAGGATAGTGCCAAAGAATTATTAATCATGGGCTTTGTTTCTGATTTTAAAAAAGAACTTCCTATGGAATATGCTGTTGAATTAAATCGTTTATTAAAAGAGTAAAATATATCAAAAAAAATAAAAACACCTCTAAAATAAAAAAATAGAAGTGTTTTTTTATTTAAAAAAATAAAATTACTTAAGCAAATTCCTAAAAGCAACTTCCTTAAGTAATCAAAATCATTTTTTAGTGATTTGCTTAAAAAAGTATCTCCTGTTATTATTGCTAGCGAAAGGAGGAAAAAATGTTAAATCAAGTTGTTCTAGTCGGTAGACTTACTGACGATCCCCAAGTCATAACTACCGAAAACGGCAAAAAAGTCTCAACCATTGTCCTTGCCGTTCAAAGAACTTTTAAAAATCAAGAAGGTTTGTATGAAACCGACTTCATTCGCTGTATTCTTTGGAATGCTATTGCTTCAAGTACTTGTGAATACTGTCATAAAGGAGATATTGTCGGCTTAAAAGGCCGCTTACAAACAAGCAATTACCAAACTGAGGATGGTACCAAAAAATACATGACCGAAGTAATCGCCGAAAAAGTGACTTTCCTAAGTGGAAATAAAAATCAAGAAGAAAAAGAATAAAAAAAGGTAGAAATAATCTACCAAAATTGCCAAAATAATAAAAGTAAAAAATATTATTAAATCACCCTAAAAAGTTAGTTCATCATATTGATAAGATGGATTAACTTTTTTTACCAAGTTAATATTTCCATTCTCATAAGAAGCACAGCGATTTTTCTTTCTTTTCTCATAATCATATCTTAAATCGATAAATCTCGCCATAAAATCTTTTCTTATCTGCTCGCTAGGAACATTTATGGCTCCTGAATAAACTGATAAAATAACAGTCATCATCATAAAACGTTCTTCATAGTCTAGTTTATCAAGATCATGCCGATTACAAGCATCTTCAAAAACATCAGAATACATAATATTTAAAATTTCTTGTTTAATAAATTCGGGCCTTTTTTCATCACCATATTTTGAAATTATGCCTGTTGGATCAAAGTTACGAGTAAAAAATTGCCATACATAATCAAGAGCATCCTGATACTTAACACCATCTTGAACTAATTTATCAACCATATTACATATACTATTACGCAATTCTTCATTTAAACTTGCTTCTATTTCATCATTTTCATCAGCTAGCCATTTATTAATTGAATAAGATTCATTATTAGCTAAAGCATAAGCAATATTCTGATATACTTTTTTTTCATTTAAGAAACTTTTAAAAGCTGTACTTATTAAATCTATTGCAAAATAATAGTTTTCTTTAAATTTTTCTAATACTTCATCAGCTGAAGCAAGTGAAAAGAAAGCCATTTGCAAAACTTTATCATCATCATTGTAGCAAAGCATAACATATCTTCCGACTAAGAAAGAAATTATTCTTTTTAAAGGATAAGCAAGCTCACTTTCAAATGAAATTAAGTTAGCATAAAAAGTATCTAAAACTTGTTCCTCACACATGAGTTCGCCATTGGCCGCAAAGATAAATTTATTATAGGCTGCCTTATTTTCCTCTGATAAATTTTTCCTAGAATCATCTAAGTTGAAGTCTTGTGCAAACGTTAAATAAATTTCAAAAGCATCAACTAATAAGTCTAACAAATAATCAAAAATATTTTCCATAAAATTTTTTCCCCCTTAAGTGCTCGATATTATAACACTAATATCACTAAAAATCAAAAAATAAGCATATATTTTAACAGGGTGAATGAAATGAAATTAAAATATGCTTTCTTTTTTATAATTTGTTGCTTTTCTTTTATGCTAACAGAAAACTTAGCTATCCATATGAAAAATCAAAATCCTATTATGCAAAATATTAACAAAGTTTCAGATGAATTAACTGTATCTAGCATCGATTCTAAATTGATTGATGATCTTTATATTATTCCGGGGTTAAATGGTAAAAAAATTAATCGGAATAAATCTTTTATTAATATGAAAGAACTAAATGAATTTTCTTTCTCGCACTTAGTTTATTCTCAAGTAAAACCCGTCATTTCTTTAGAAGATAACAAGAATCGCATTATTATTCGTGGCAATTCTAAAAAGAATAACGTCACTTTACTTTTTGAAGGTGATAATTCGCTTGCTAAATATCTTCAAAGCCAAAACTATAAAGTTGATATTTTAATAAATACGGAAGAGTATAATGAAAATTTTGAAATGATTAACAATGCCAGCGACGATACTACTTATAAGGACATAGAAAATTACTTTCGCCGTAAAAAAATAAACAAAAATCTATGTTACGTTCAAGATACCATCCCCCAAAGATGTAAAAACAAATACTTATTTAAACCATCTTTAATAATTGGTCCAGATAATTTTACTAGTTCCAAAAATACTATTAAAAGTGGTGAAATTATTTTAGTAAAATCATCATTACCTTTAGAACAACTTATAATTTTGATTCGTCAAATTAAGTATCAAGATTTAAATATTGTTTATCTAAGCGAACTTATTTCCGAAATAAACTAATTGTATTTTTAACATATATTTGCTATAATTACCTAGACGCAAACCTTGATGAAATTTATTAATTATAGAAAAGAGATGCATATATATGTGTAATATAAAAATATTTAGTCTAGGTGGACTAGATGAGATGGGCAAAAACTGCTATATTATCGAAGTTGATAATGATATTTTTGTTTTTGATTGTGGCTTAAAATACGCCAATGAAAATCTTTATGGTATTGATTATATAATACCTGATTTTGATTATTTACAAAAAAATAAAAATAGAGTAAAAGGGGTCTTTTTAACACATGGTCACTATGAAAATATGGGGGCTGTCAAAGACTTATTAACTGAAATCCCACAAATAAAAGTTTTTGCTACTAAATTTACGAAGTTTATTCTTACTAATGATGGAATTGATGAAAAGAAAATTGTCGAAATAAAACCTCATCGTAAAATAAATTTTGGACCGGTTAGCATTTTTCCAATAAATGTCAGCCATTCGACTCCTGATTCTGTCATGTATGTCGTAAATACTAAAGATGGAGCTATTGTCTATACGGGCGATTTCATTATCGATCCTAAAATGATGGGAAAATACTCAATGGATTTAGGTAAAATAGCTTACGTTGGAAAACAAGGTGTTCTTGCTTTACTTTGTGAATCTGTTTTCTCTGAACACGTTGGTCATACATCACCATCACATCGTTTAACGTCTTTCTTTAAAGATACAATTAAACACCATGATTATCGAATGATTTTCTCTTGTTTACCAACGCACATCTATACTATTCAAGAAATTTTTGATGCCGCCGCTAATACACATCGTAAAATTGTCATCATGGGTAAAAATCTTCAAAATATCATTGCTTTTGCTAAAAAAGAAGGATATCTTGAATTTGATGAAAACACCTTAGGTGACTTGTCAAACGTTGATGATAAAGACTCAATTTTATTGGTTCAGGATAATAAAGATAATCCTTATGCGTCAATCAGTAAAATTGTAAGTGGCTATGATAAATTTATAAAACTAAAGAAAACAGATACAATTGTTTTCGCAGAACCTAAATATGATAGTAGTGAAAAGACTTTAGTTAAAGTTGAAAATGAACTTGCCATGAATGGCTGTGATATTGTTAGTATTCCTAAAGACAAAACAATCCTTCATCATGCTTCATCAGAAGATTTAATGATTATGATTGATTTAGTAAAACCAAAATACTTTATTCCTGTCAAAGGTGAATATCGCTATATGGTCAATAATGCTAACTTAGCTTCAGAATTAAACATTCCTGCCGAAAATATCCTTTTAAAACAAAATGGCGATGTTATTGAATTCCAAAATGGTAATTATAATAAAGATAAATTTGAACATATAAAAGTAAACGATATTTTAATTGATGGTAATAGTTCCGAAGATGTTGGTGAATTAGTCATTAAAGATCGTGAAATGCTTAGCGAAAATGGTATTGTCTTAATAAGTGCTACTATTTCTAAAAAAGACAAAGTTATTTTAGTAGGTCCAGAAGTAACAACACGTGGGTTCATCTACGTTAAGGACTCTAGTGAAATGATTGATGAAATAAAACGTCTTTCTCTTGAAATCATTGAACGTAATATTACTGAAAACTATGTCGAATATAATAAGATAAAAAATGAAATAAGAGAAGAATTAGGTAAATATTTATATCATGAAACTGAATGTAAACCAATGATTATTGCGGTAGTTCAAGAAGTTTAAAAAATAAGACTATTGGATGGTGACTAATCAACTTTCCATAGTCTTTTATTATGCCAAAAAAGGGGAGGGACCACACTACATTAATTCATTACTTGCTTACTTAACACTCCAAAATTCTTTACAGCGCTTTTGATATTAATTTAAACCCATCTCTTTAAAATCATTCCTTTTTATGATATGATAATAAGTATAATAGACAGGATGTGTATAAAATGTTTGGAAAAGTTATTGAAGTAAATGAAAATAAAGTCAAAATGGTTAATATGACAGGGTCAACAGAAACCAGTATTTTAAATTATCACGTTGTTTTTGAAGAAGGACCTCGTCGTGTTGTTGCTGAAATAATCGGTGTAACTGATAAAGAAATTGAAGCTATGCTAATTGGGGAAATCATTAATGGGGAATTTATTACTGGAGTTATAAAGAAACCATCTTTTAAAAATCCTTGTCGTATCATTGTTAGACCAGAACTAGAAGCTCTTATTGGTAAACAAGACTTTTCAGGAACCGATACTGTTTTACTTGGTCGTTCTAGTACATATAATGATTTTAATGTTACTGCTAATATAAACGATTTATTTTCTACCCATTTTGCCATCTTAGGTAATACCGGTGCCGGTAAATCATGTACGGTAACTCGTCTTTTTCAGAATATCTTTTACCGTAATGAAAATTCCATGCCATATAATGCTCACTTAGTAATATTTGATGCCTTTGGTGAATATAATACGGCTTTTGAAAACCTTAATCAAATTCCTAACTTAGCTTTTAAATACTATACGACAGATGTTAATAAAGCCACTAATAATCTTGTCAAAATACCAACTTACTTTTTGGAAGTTGATGACTTGGCTTTACTTTTAAATGCCTCTGATGCTCAACAATTACCTATTATTGAAAAAACTTTACAACTAGTTTATATTTTCAAAAGTAAAGACGCCCAAGCTCAACAATATAAAAGTGATATCATTGCTAAGAGTTTACTAGATATCCTTTCTAGTGGTAAACAACCAACTCAAGTACGTGATCAGATTATTGCTGTTTTAACTTCTTACAATACCCCAGATATCAATCTTGATACCATCATTGCTCAACCTGGTTACAATCGTACTTTAAGACAATGCTTAAATATTGATAATCAAGGGAAAATGAGTGCCGTGTCATTAGTTGTTGATATGCTTTCTAAATTTGCCAAGACTGACCTTGATAAAATTGAAGTAAAACATGACTTTGCCTACGGTCTTGAAGATTTATACCAAGCTTTGGAATTCGCTTTACTAGGTGAAGGTGTTCTATCTAGTGAAAAAGCCTTTGATATAGCCAATACCCTAAAAGTAAGACTTCACTCTATAATAAATGGAGAACATGGTCGTTACTTTGAAGGCGAACGCTTTATTACTAAAGAACAATTTATGGTTGAATTTTTCACCTTACCAGATAATCCTCAACAAACTTGCCAAATCATCAATATGAATTTTGCTTATGTTGACGATCGTTTCGCAAAAGTTTTAACTAAGATATATTCAAAAATATTCTTTAATTTTGCTACTAATTTAAAAGTTCGTGCTTCTTTCCCAATCCACATAATTCTTGAAGAAGCCCATCGTTACGTTCAAAATGATAGCGACTTAGAAATAATTGGTTACAATATCTTTGACCGTATTACCAAAGAGGGTCGTAAGTATGGTGTCATTCTTGGCTTTATAACCCAAAAACCAAGTGAATTATCTAAAACAGCGCTAAGCCAATGTTCTAATTTCATTGTTCTACGAATGTACTTCCCAGATGATTTAAATATTATCAAATCAATATCATCGAACGTTACTAATGAAACTCTAGAACGAATTAAAACTCTGCGTCCTGGTATGGCCATGGTCTTTGGCTCCGCCTTTAAAATACCTTTAATATGTAAATTTGATTTACCTAATCCAATGCCACAAAGTACTAGTGTTAACATTGAAGAAAAATGGTTCTTAAAAGGTAATTAAAAAATATCTAAATATTAAACCTCTTTTCTTAAACCTTGAAAAGAGGTTTTTCTATGATCAAACAAATATCTTGTTAAAATAGTCACTATATTTACCATATATTTTTACTTTATTAAGTTCAGCAAATATTAACTTAATACCTTAAAAGCTCATGCTCATCAATTGAATAATCTTTCTATATATATTATAATTACTATAATAAGGAGAAATGTCATATGAAAAGGGTTAAAAATATCTTATTATTATTTTTATTATTGGTTCCGCTTCAAATAAAAGCTGCTACCTACCTAAATGCGAGTAACCAAAATCCTGTTGTTGGGACTAACTTTGATGTAACTTTATTTATTGATTATGGAGCCGATGCTAAAATTAGCTCTGCCCATTACCTAATTGGTTATGATACTGAGTGCTTTAGTGTTCAAAATATTATTTGGTCCCAAACTAAAGGAACCTATCAAAATGAAAATGGGCAGCTCTACCTTGACAAAGCATCTTCAACTAAAGCCTGGGAAATGGGAATCCCCGTAACTATAACTTTTCATGCTAATAAAACTTGCCGTAGTACAATTTCTTTATCTACTAATGGGGATGCAACTTATGAAAATGGTTCTAAAGTCGTCCAAACAACTAGTGGTGTAACTATTGAAGCCATAAAAGGGGATACTGATACTCAACTTGGTTCTATTACCATTGAAGGCTATGATTTATATCCCACTTTTCAAAAATCGATTACCAGCTATACTTTAACTGTCCCAGCATCAACCGAGCAACTTGACATAAAAACGACGAAAGGAAATGCTAATCAAACAATCACTGGGGATGGAGTGAAGAAACTTAATTATGGACCTAATCGTATTCGTATTAACGTTACTTCCCAAAGTGGCGCAACTAATACTTATGAAATAATGGTTACCCGTTTAGATGACCGAACTGGTGCCACCGAATTAAAAGCTTTAAGTGTCTCTAATACTAATATTACTTATTCTAAAAACAAATATGTCTATGATGCCACCGTTAGTCGTAGTGTTACTAATGTCTTTATTACGGCCCGTGCAAGCTCTGATAATGCAACTCTAACCGGAACTGGTAACAAAGAACTTGCAATTGGTCTAAATACTTTCATCATCAAAGTAAAATCAGATACTGGTAGTGAACAAGAGTATACCATCAACATTACTCGTAGCACAGACGAATTACAAGCCGAAACCGAAAGTACGAATCTTTTAAGTTTGACGCTTAATAACCAAAATATTAGTTTAAACAAAAAAAATGTTTACTTATTTATCGTTGATAAAAATACCAATGAAGTAGCAGTTAACTGTGTCACAGAAAGCAAAACAGCGACCACTAAAATTGCTGGCAATACTAATTTAAAAGCTGGTTTTAACATTATAACGATTACCGTTACAGAAAAAAATAATGATAGCCGCGAATATAAAGTTATCGTTTATAAAGAACCAGCCAAAGCTCAACAAATAACTTCTATTACGGCTTCCTCCTTGACTGATATGCCATTTCTTTATAAGACGAGTGAAGATGACTTAAAAATTAGTCAAGAAGAAGTAAATACTTTAATTAAATCTAAGAAAACCCTTTATTATAATGTAACAAACACTGAAGGAGGTTTACTATACCAACTACGTTTAACTCCTAACCTTAAAGCTGGTGATATCTCTTTACAAATAAACCAAACCAATTCATCTCCTTTAACGTATCAAACCAATCTTCCATCAGGAATCGAAGTTTTATTGTACTTAGATACTGATATGTATAAAGACGGAACTAATGTCCATATTTATACATACAATGAAGAAGGACAATATACTATTCTAACCGAAGGTAGCACAATCAAAGATGGCTATGTTTCCTTTATTACCAATGGTGAAAAAAATTATGTTATTACTACCCAAAGTCTGATAAAAGAAGAGTCTTTCTTCAATAAATTAATCAATAAAATAAAAATGATTTTAGTAATTGGCATTATTTTAGTAATCATTATAGTTGTTGTTGTAAAGATAATTAATAAAAAAATTAGCAAAAAATATGAAAATGAACCATTATATTAATGGTTTTTTCTTTTTTATTGTGTTATATTAAGTATATTAAAAAAAAGAGGTTGATGTTATATGACAATTGAAGATGTTTTAAAAAAAGTAAGAGAGTATAATCCAACAGAAGTAGAAAATGTCAGAAAAGCTTATGAAATAGCCAGTAAAGCTCATGCTAATCAATTTAGAGAAAGTGGCGAGCCATACATTATCCATCCATTGAATGTTTGTATGAATTTAACGGTCTTTCATGCTGATGGTCCATCTTTGTGCGCTGGCCTACTTCATGATGTAGTTGAAGATACTTCCTATACTCTTGAAGATATCGAAAATATCTTTGGCTCTGAAGTAGCTTTCCTAGTTGACGGAGTTACCAAAATATCTAATATGCATTTCAATACCAAAGATGAAGCAACGAATGCTAATATTCGTCGTTTAATTAATAGTCTTAATAAGGATGTCAGAATAATTATTATCAAATTATGTGATCGTTGGCATAATATGAAAACATTAAACTTTAAGGCTCCTGAAAAGCAAAAAAGAAGTGCTGATGAAACTATCCGTATCTTTGTTCCTTTAGCTTATTTTATTGGTGCTTTTCGCTTAAAATGTGAACTAGAAGATATTTGTTTTTCATACTTAGAACCTGATACATACGAAGCTTTAAAAGAAAAACAAAAAGAAATTCTAAATGATTATAAAAAAACTTTAGAATTATCTCAACAAGACATTAAAAAAATTTTTGATGAAAATAACATAGCTTACACTAGCCGTGCTAAAGTTATGAACATTTATCAAATATTCAAAAAGATCAATAAAGGATATCGTCTAAGTGATATTCATGACTTAGTTAATATAAAAATTATCGTTGACGAAGAACAAACTTGTTATCAAGTATTAGGATTAATTCACAAATTATATACACCATTAAACAATAAATTTAAAGATTACATTGCTTGTCCAAAAACTAATATGTATCGCTCTTTACATACCACTGTTTTTGGTCCAGATAATCATTTATTACAATTTCAAATCAAAACTAGTAAAATGGATAAGATTAATACCTTTGGCTTAGCTGCTTACTGGTATGAACTTGAGGGTGATGGCACTGAAAAAATGCAAACAGAATTGAACCTAAATTACCAATTCTTTAATACCCTTCGTAGTTTAGATGATGTAACAGAAAGCGATGCTGACTTCCTAGATCGCGTTAAAAGAGAAATTTTTACTAATAATATTTATGTATATACCTTACGTGGCGATATCTTAGAATTACCTAATGGAGCTACCGTTATTGACTTTGCTTACAAAATACATACTGATTTAGGAAATCATCTTCATAAAGTATATATAAATGGTAAAGAAAGTCCTATTACAGAAACTTTAAATAACAAAGATCGTATTCTTGTTTTAACCGATGAACAAGCTCATCCTGATGAAAGTTGGTTAGAACATGTTGTAACTAGTCAAGCTCGTCGTCAAATTACTAAGTATTTAAACAATAATTAAAAAAATGTTTACGTAAATTAACAAACTTTGTAAAAAAACTGCCTCTCTTTTAGCAATAAATGATATAATAAACATATAATATGCAAGACAGAGGTGTTTATATGGAAAAGAGTAACAAAGCTCTAATTGCCGTTATACTTATTCTATTAATCGCTTTAATATTTTCTTTCGGTTACATCGTTCAAAATAAGAAGTTTTCTAGTTCAAAAGGCCGTAGTAACTCTAATCAAAGTACACTAAAAACTGAAGTAAAAGAAATATCTGTTTGTGATAACAACAACATGATAACTGAAATAACTGCGTCCAGTTTAAAAAACGTCTTAAACAAATTTCTATATGAAAAAGGCTTAGTTTATAGTCCTAATTTAACTAAATTAGAAATGAAAGAAGTTAACTATTATGCCTACAATAATGATGATGAAAGCATAAGATACTATAAAATAAATGGTGTTTATCAATGTACAAATCCAGCTATGGATTGCTTCTATCAAACAAATGAGAAAACATATAATGAAGATGGAACAATAAACTATACCAAAATTATAACGATAAAAAAAGAAGAAGCAAATAAGTATTATCTTCAAGAAGTAACTGATGAGATTACTAATCTTGAACTTCTTACGGAAGTTAACGAAGTCTTAGCTTAAGAATGATAAAATCATTCTTTTTTTCTGGTCTTTTTCATAAAATATTACCATCTTTTATTCAATATTTGCCTAATTTAAGCATACATTAAATTAGAGGTGATAAAATGTCTAATTATAAAGAAATAGTTACTAAAACAATTGTTGGTAAAGGCAAGAAAACATCCAAAGATAAATATGTTTTACAAACTGAAGAAATCCCTGATACTGTTTTAGGATGTTGGATTATAAATCATCGTTTTCAAGGAACTAATAAACAAAATGAAGTTGACATAAATGGTTCATTCGATATCAATGTTTGGTATTCCTATGATAACAATTCTAAAACAAGCGTTACCACCAAAACTTACAATTATGAAGATGCAATGAAACTACGAATTAAAGATATGAATGCATTAAATAACGATAATGAAATAATTGTTAGAAGTTTAAAGCAGCCCACTGTTCAAGATGTTAAAATCGTTAATAATCAAGTCGAATTAAATATTGAAAAAGAATTAGGCGTCGAAATAGTTGGCGAAAGCAAAGTAAAAATTGCCATTGAAGAAGATGAAATGCCTTGGGACGAAATTTATGATGATGACCAAACAATTGACAATGTAAACGAAGAATACATCAAAAATAATTAAAATAGAGCACTAACCATGTTCTTTTTTTGCTTGTCAACTTATTTGGGTGTTAAACATTAGTTAAAATGTTACCGATTTATAATATAGATAACAAACAAAGGTTAACTTTGTTTGGCTTAAAATT
>CAKOHV010000029.1 GCA_934086145.1 uncultured Bacilli bacterium | reverse complement strand
AAAGAGATATTATACATTATTTATTGGTAACATTTTAACTAATGATATGGTAACATTTTAAAAAAGGATTAACATGTAAGATATTTGTATTGACATTTATGATAGATAATGATATATTATGATTGCGTTTTAAATCAGGTTTCGCCTAGGCGGAACCTAATTTAAGAAAATGATTGATACACCAGGATGTGTGTACATGAGAGGAGGAAATTTATGACAACTATTAATCAATTAGTAAGAAAAAACAGAAAAGATAAGACTAGAAAAAGTAAGAGTCCTGTTTTAAATGTTGGCTTTAATAGTATGGAAAGAAAGACTACAGTTCAAAATAGTCCACAAAAAAGAGGAGTATGTACAAAAGTTGGAACTCGTACACCAAAGAAACCAAACTCAGCATTAAGAAAATATGCTCGTGTTAGATTATCAAATGGTAGAGAAGTTGATACTTATATTCCAGGAGAAGGACACAATTTACAAGAACACAGCGTAGTATTAGTACGTGGTGGCCGTGTAAAAGACTTAATCGGTGTTCGTTATCACATTGTACGTGGTACACTTGATACTCAAGGTGTTAACAATAGAAAACAAAGCCGTAGTAAATATGGTACAAAAAAACCAAAAGATAATAAATAATTATTAAGAAGATATTAAGGAAGGAGAGATAAATATGCGTAAGAGACGTGCAGAAAAAAGAGATGTTTTACCTGATCCAATATATAATTCTAAGATTGTTACTAAGTTAATTAACCAAATTATGCAAGATGGTAAAAAAGGAACTGCTGAAAGAATTTTATATGAAGCTTTTGACATGATTAAAGAAAAAACAGGAAAAGATCCTATGGAAGTTTATATGAAAGCTTTAGAAAATGTTACTCCTCTTTTAGAAATCAAATCTAGAAGAGTTGGTGGCTCAAATGTTCAAGTTCCTATTGAAGTAACAGATTTAAGAGGCCAGGCATTAGCATTACGTTGGATTGTAAACTATGCTAAATTAAGAAATGGTAAAGGAATGGCTGTAAATCTAGCTAATGAAATAATGGATGCTGCAAATGGTGTTGGTGGAGCTGTTAAAAAACGTGAAGATACTCACAAGATGGCAGAAGCAAATAAAGCATTTGCTCATTATAGATGGTAGGAGTAATAGAATATGGCAAGAGATGTTACAATAGATAAGATAAGAAATATCGGTATCATGGCTCATATTGATGCTGGTAAAACTACTACAACAGAGAGAATATTATACCTTACTGGTATAACTCATAAAATTGGTGAAACACATGATGGTGAATCTCAAATGGACTGGATGGCTCAAGAGCAAGAAAGAGGTATCACAATTACTTCTGCTGCTACAACATGCCACTGGAAAGGTTACAGATTAAACATTATCGATACTCCAGGTCACGTAGACTTTACTATTGAAGTACAAAGATCTTTAAGAGTATTAGATGGCGCTGTTGCATTAATTGATGCACAAGCAGGTGTTGAACCTCAAACAGAAACTGTTTGGAGACAAGCAAATGAATATAAAGTTCCAAGAATGATTTGTGCAAACAAAATGGAAAAAATGGGAGCAGATTTCTATTATAGTTTAAAAACAATTAAAGATAGATTAGGTGCTAATGCTGCACCAATCATGTTACCTATTGGAGCAGAAGATCATTTTACAGGTTATGTTGACTTAGTAGAAATGAAAGCTTATGAATATGATGGAACTGATAAACAATTAATAACAGAAGCTGAAATTCCTGCTGATATGAAGGATAAAGCTTTAGAATACAGAACAAAATTAATCGAGTCAGTTGTTGAATTCGATGACGCTTTGATGGAAAAATATTTAGAAGGTGAGGAGTTTACTGTAGCAGAATTAAAGGATGCTATTAGAAAAGCAACTTTAGCTGTTGAATTCTTCCCAGTATTGTGTGCAGATGCTTTAGGAAATAAAGGTACTCATACTTTACTAGATGCAGTTATTGATTATTTACCTGCACCTACTGATATTGAAGCTATTGAATGTACAGATAAGAATGGTAATGATGTTTTCAGACATCCTAGTGATTCTGAACCATTTACTGCTTTAGCATTTAAGATTATGACAGATCCTTTCGTAGGTCGTCTATCATTCTTTAGAGTATATTCTGGTAAATTAAGTGCTGGTTCTTATGTTTTAAACTCAACTAAGGGTGTAAAAGAAAGAATTGGACGTATTTTACAAATGCATGCAAATCAAAGAAAAGAAATTACAGAAGTATATGCTGGTGAAATAGCAGCTGCTGTTGGTTTAAAAAATACAACTACCGCAGATACTTTATGTGATGAAAAGAATTTTGCAATCATGAAAGGTATGGAATTCCCAGAACCAGTTATTGATATTGCAATTGAACCAAAATCAAAAAATGATCAAGATAAGATGGCTTTAGCTATTCAAAAATTGGTTGAAGAAGATCCTACATTAAAGGTAAAAACTGATACTGAAACTGGTCAAACAGTGCTTTCTGGTATGGGTGAATTACACTTGGATATTATTGTAGATCGTATGAAACGTGAATTTGGTATTGAAGTAAATCAAGGTCGTCCACAAGTTGCTTATCGTGAGACTATTACTGTTCCAGCTGATTGTGAAGGTAAATATATTAAACAATCTGGTGGACGTGGACAATATGGACATGTTTGGGTTAAATTCGAGCCAAATCCAGGTAAAGGCTATGAGTTCGTTGACGCTATCGTTGGTGGAACTGTTCCAAGAGAATATATTCCAGTAACAGATAAAGGATTACAAGAAGCTATGGCTGGCGGTATGATTGCTGGTTATCCAGTAGTTGACGTAAAATGTACTTTATTTGATGGCTCTTACCATGATGTCGATTCATCAGAAATGGCTTACAAAATTGCTGCTTCATTAGCTTTAAAAGAAGCTGCTAAAAAATGTAAAGCTGTATTGTTAGAGCCAATAATGAAGGTTGTAGTTGACGTTCCTGAAGAATATATGGGTAACGTTATGGGAGACTTAACTTCTAGACGTGGTAAACCAATGTCACAAGAATCAATTGGTAATACAATAAGAATTACTGCTATGGTTCCATTAAGTGAAATGTTTGGTTACATGACTGACTTGAGAAGTAATACTCAAGGACGTGGAAACTTCCAAATGGAAAAAGATCATTATGAAGAAGTTCCAAAATCAATCGCTGAAGAAATAATAAAGAAAAACAGCGTACAATAAAAATAATACTTGAAATTAATTCAAGCATTAGGTAAAATAGGTATGTATATATAAAAGGAGGAAATTAAAATGGCAAAAGAAAAATTTGACCGTTCTAAAGCACACGTTAATATTGGTACTATTGGACACGTTGACCATGGTAAAACAACATTAACTGCTGCTATTACAAAATATTTTGGTAAATTTGTTGATTATGCTGATATCGATAAAGCACCAGAAGAAAGAGATAGAGGTATTACTATTAATACTGCTCACGTTGAGTATGAGACAGCAACTCGTCACTATGCTCACGTAGACTGCCCAGGCCATGCTGACTATGTTAAAAACATGATTACTGGTGCTGCACAAATGGATGGAGCTATCTTAGTAGTTTCTGCTGCAGATGGACCAATGCCTCAAACTCGTGAACATATTTTACTTGCTCGTCAAGTTGGTGTTCCTAAAATTGTTGTTTACATGAACAAATGTGATCAAGTTGATGATCCTGAATTACTTGATTTAGTAGAGATGGAAATCAGAGAATTATTAGGAGAATATGGATTCGATTCAGAATGTCCTATTATTAGAGGTTCTGCATTAAAAGCTCTTGAAGGTGATGAAGCTGCTGCTCAATCAATTAGAGATTTAATGGCTGCTGTTGACTCATATATTGATGTTCCAGTTCGTGATACTGACAAACCATTCTTAATGAGTATTGAAGATGTATTTACTATTTCTGGACGTGGTACAGTTGTTACTGGACGTGTTGAACGTGGTGAATTAAAACTTAACGACGAAGTTGAAATCGTTGGTTTAAGACCTACTCAAAAAACAGTTGTTACTGGTATTGAAATGTTTAGAAAATCATTAGACTCAGCTATCGCTGGTGATAATGCTGGTGCATTACTACGTGGTATTTCTAGAGACCAAGTTGAACGTGGACAAGTTCTTGCTAAACCAGGAAGTGTTACACCTCATACTAATTTCAAAGGTTCTGTTTATGTATTAAGCAAAGAAGAAGGCGGACGTCATACTCCATTCTTCGCAAACTACAGACCACAATTCTATTTTAGAACAACTGATGTTACAGGTGTTATTACTCTTCCAGAAGGAACTGAAATGGTAATGCCTGGTGATAATGTTGACATGACTGTTGAACTTATCGCTCCAGTTGCTCTTGAAAACGGTACTAAGTTCTCTATCCGTGAAGGTGGACGTACTGTTGGTGCTGGTGTAGTAACTGAAATTATTAAATAATTTAAGTGTATACTAGAAAGTGAAAATTCTATTTTCACTTTTTTTTATGTGTTAAAAAGGGTATAATTATAATGGTGATGTTTATGAAGGAAGAAGGTACAATTAAGCAACAAAAGCAAAAAAAAGCTTCCTCAAATAAACAGAAAAAATATACTAAAAAAGTAGAAGAAATAGATAGTTCGTTGTTGTTAGATGAAATTTTAGCAAAGAAAAAAAGTAAAAAAAGTAAAACAACAACTTCAAGCAATAAAAATAATTCAATTAATAAAAAAAATACTATCAAAGTTCCTCAAAATAAAAAAGTAAAAGAAGAAGAAAAAATAGATAACTCAGCTTTACTAGATGAAATTTTGGCAAAGAAAAAAGCCAAAAAAGATAGAGCAACTCAAAACAAAAAAGGGTTACTTGTTGATAACTCAGAAGTTAATAACAATGTCGTAGCTGGGATAATCAAAGAAAAAGAAAAAGTTTCTGAAAAAATAATAAGTTCGGCTCCTGATTATTCTAAATGTGTAAAGAAAAATATTTTATCAAATGTAAATGATGATAAGGAAACTGAAAAAGTAAACATAACTTTAGAAGCTAAGAAAGAAAGTAAGACTTCTGATGTAAAAAAGTCTTTTAAAAATAGCAAAAAAAAGTATTTGCTATTTATGACGAGTGTAATTATTGTTTTTTTTGTGGCATTTATATGTGGAAGTTTCAAGTATAAATTAAAAAAAGAAGAACAGACATTTTTTAAAGATAATACAGAAGAGTTAGAACGTCAAGCTAAAGCTTTAGAAATTAAACATCATCAGGAATATGATGAATGTTTAAATTTAAGTTTTAATGATAATGATAATTCTAGTGAATTAAATGATTATATAAATGAATTAAATACTTATTTAAGTAATTATTCGGTTAGTTTAATTTATGAAGATTTAGAAAGAGGTTTTACTTTTTCATATAATCAAGATGCGGTATATTATGCAGCTAGTACTATAAAATCGCTAGATGCTTTGTATATATATCAAAAAGCTTATAATAATGAGTTGAGTTTAGATGAAACGATGACTTATACTGCCAATTTTAAGTGGGGGGCAAGTAAATACATGAGTACGCATCAATATGGAGATCAGATAACTTTAAGAGACTTGGTTAAATATGCTATTATGGTAAGTGATAATTCAGCTCATCAGATGTTAGTTAAATATATTGGTTATAGTAATTTAAAAGCTTTTGGGCAATCGTTAGGAACACAATATACTTTAACATCGGGAGATAATTTTGGAAATCTTAGTGCAAATGATGGAATAATTTATATGAAGGCCATTTATAATTTTATTAATCAGTCCGGTGAATTAGGTCAAGAGTTAAAATCATATTTTGTCCAGGCTGAACAAAATGATTTGGAGTTTCCTGATTTGCAAATCCAGGCAGCTCATAAATATGGTCAATATAGTGAATTTTATCATGATATAGGAATTGTTTATGATGAACATCCATATGTTATTGCTATTTTGACTCGTGAGGGTAAAAAGGACTTTGAAAGTATTGTTAAAGATATAAATAGTCATCTTTATAAATTGCACACTTTGTATATAGAAAATAGACAAAATTATTGTCATACACTAGTTTATGGTAAATAAAAAGAAACATGTTGTTGATTTAACTATGTTTCTTTTTTGTTTTTTTATTTTCTATATTTTCTTCATTATTTGGATTTTTCTTTTCTTTACGTTGAAATTCTTTTTGTAAAGCACCATTTGAGTCGAGATTTTTATAAAGACTTTCATTAACCATGTAGTCAAATTCACCGATGTTTTCGAAAGCTACAGGGTTAAAACCAAATTTAAATTCATTAAGTCCTTTATATGGATTGGAGTCTGTAAAATCACCGGTAATACCGTTTAAATCCATAAAATCATAATCTTTTTTATAGTATTTTATCATTTCATAATGTAAAAAATAGTTAGGGTTGTAGCGACTATATCTTTTTTCATAACCACTTATTAAAATATTTACACGATTTTTATATTTAATTGTTATAGCTCCAGCGATGTAATCTTCCTTTTTATTAGCAAGGCATCTTGTTGTATAGGCTATTTCCTCGCTTAAAGCTTGTAAGTTCTTGTCAGATTCCATTTTTCTTATTAAAAGTTCAGGGGTATTTTTTTTCATTAACTTTTCAACTAAGTTGTTGTTATGGATACTTTCGGCTTCGTATTGTTCTCTTATATTTAATAGACTTTCTTCAAAGTCGATTTTTACTAAGAAAATATCGATTGAATCATTTTTGGAAAAAGCATTATAATAGTTGTAGTAGTGAGTAATAGGGTAATCTTTTTTGTTTTTAATAAATTTATAAAGAATATCGATGCTTTCACGATTACCTTTTTCTAAAGTAAGTCCTTTTTTAGTACTTTTTCTGATTTTGTTTCGAGTTCTTTTGTCAACTGTTCTTAAATTGCAATTTTTTAGAATCAAAATAGCATTATATTTGGGAATTTTAGCTTCAAAAAGTTTATTGCCTTTTAATTTTTTGAAGTTTAAACCTTCTAGAGTACTTTCGATTATTTTATTTTCATTGTATTTTATTTGCTTGGTTTTTAAGTCGACTTGACCTATAGAAATTTCTGGATTAATTTTAATAAAAGCAAAATTCTTTTTGTAATAGTATTTCTTTAGTAAGGTTGTGAATTCTTTTACTATGGAAGGATTATAGTAATCAATTAGAAATCCTTTTGGTGCATAGCCATAACGATAAAACAAGCCTATTTTTCGGTAAAGAATTAAGGAAGCAGCAACAATCTCATTGTTATCGTCTATTAATCCTAAAAGATCATAGTCATAATTGTTTTCTGACATGTTTAAAGCATAATTAGAAGTTTGATGGTAACTTCCAAGCGGATGATTTTTGGCAAAATGGTCAAATTCGAAGATAGATAATTCTCTTAATTTCATAGTAAACCCCTTTCTAATAAAATCAAAATAAATTAAAATAAGAGTGTATTATATCACATTTAAAAAATATTGCAATATATTAATTTATGTTTTAAAATTAAAGTAGAGGTGCTAGACTTATGAATAAGATAATTGAAAGATTTAATAAGATTATGAATATTTCATTATTATTAGTAATAATGGATATAATAGTTGGTTTTGTGTTTATTAGGTATGCGGAGTTATCTTCTAAGTTAATGATCGTCATTTTAGGCTGTTATATTTTAGTTCATGGTTTATTTGATTTGATAAGATATTTTTATGATGGATTGGGAAATAAGATTTTTCATTACGATTTAATAAATGGTATTCTTTGTTCTTTGATTGGTTTGGGAAGTATTATATCACCAGTTAAATCTTTGACTATAATTGGCGTATTTTTTGGAATTTGGCTAATAAGTAGTGGAGTAATGAAGTGTATTTATACTTATAAATTTATGAAGTTTAATGAAGAAATTTATCCATTAGTTGGTTTCATTTCAATTTTAATGATTATTATGGGAATTGTTGTTTTAACTAATCCTTTTGATAGTTTTATGCTAATAACTAAATTGATTGGAATATTCATGGTTTGTTATGGCTTATTTGATGCTATGTATATTTCTTTATTCAAAAAAAGAGCTAAAAATTTATTAAAAATTTTTGAATAAAATTATGGTGATTTAAAAAATATTTATAATGATATTGTAAGTATTTTTTTTTTGACATAATTTGTGGATACTTGATTTATAATTTTACATATGGTAAACTACTATCGGAAATGGGAGTGATTGGATGGAAATCGCACTTTTAATTGTATCAATTTTATTAATTGCTATTGTTTTATTACAAAGTAGCAAAGCTAGTGATGCTAGTCAAATAATTACAGGTGGTAATGATGTGTTATTTCAGAATCAAAAGGAAAGAGGGGTAGAATTGTTAATAACAAGATTGACAATTTTACTTGGTATTTTATTTTTTGTTATATCTTTTATTCTGTTTATAAAATAACAATGAAGCCATAAAGGCTTTTTTTTATGTGAATTTTTATTTATTGTGTTATAATTATAATAGGTGGTACTATGGATAATGATGGTTTTACTTTAGTAGAATTGATTGTTGTAATATCTTTGCTGGCTTTAATGGGCGTTATGATTGGAACAAATATGGTTAGTGTTCGAAGTAAGCAGCAACAGAAAAACTATGATAATTATAAAAAAGAGATAGAGGATGCTGCTTGTACGTATATTGAGACCGCAGGAGCAGTTATTCATCCTTCTGTATCTGGGACTAATACAGTTTCTAAAGCTTCATGTCTTAGTAGTAAAGCAAATTCTATATCATGTTATATTTATAAAACAGATTTAGTAGCTGATGGCTATTTGGATGAGGATTTACAAGATCCTACAGGAGCAAGAACAGGAGAGAAAGTAGCCATATATTATGTAGATGGTGTTAAAAATTGCTCATATAGAGGATAATTAAAAAAGGTTGGTGATTGTTGTGAAAGAAAAAATAGTAGAATTGTTAACTGGAATTCATGAAGCTAAAAAGGCAATAGAAATAAATGATATGTTAGGTTTAAAAACGGCTCAAGAATATAGAGAGCTACATGATACTTTAGATGAATTAGTAAAAGAGTATATAGTTTTTTTTACCAAAAAAGAAAAATATATTTTGCTTAAAAATTGTCCTGGTTTAAAAGTAGGTCGTTTATCTGTAAATAAAAAAGGGTTTGGTTTTGTAATTTTGGATAAAGAAGATGACCTGTATGTTGAAGCTTCTAATATGAATGGGGCTATAGATGGAGATATCGTTTTAGCTGAAAAGTTTATGTCTGGAGTTAGAAAAGAAGCTAAAGTTATTAGAATTATAAAAAGAGAATTAGATGACCTTGTTGGAGAAATAGCGTATAACGAAAAAGAAAAACCTATTTTGATTTTAGATGATGATAAGAAGGATTTAACAATTGAATTAACTGGTGAAAAATTAAAAGACTGTGTAGAAGGGCACAAAGTTTTAGTTAGGGCTGTTAAAGAAATTAATAAACGAAAATATTTGGCTGAAGTAGTAAAAATTATTGGTCATAAAAATGATCCAGGGACAGATATTTTGAGTATTGCTTATCGTCATGGAATTTATGAGGATTTTGGTGAAGAAGTAGAAGCGGAAATAGAAAAGATACCTAATCAAGTATCTGAGAAGGAACTAAAAGGGCGTCGTGATTTAACGAATGAGGTTATTTTTACAATTGATGGTGATGACACTAAAGATATTGATGATGCTGTTAGTATTAAATTAAAGGATAATGGTAATTATATTCTTGGTGTTCATATTGCTGACGTTTCTAATTATGTTAAAGAAAATACAGCTTTGGGAGATGCGGCCTATGAAAGAGGAACTTCATCTTATTTAGCAGATACTGTTATCCCAATGTTACCGCATAAATTGTCTAATGGTATTTGTTCCTTAAATGAGGGAGAACTTCGTTTATCAATGTCTTGTGTGATGGAAATTAATCATAATGGTAAAGTTGTTGATTATGATATTTTTCCAAGTTACATTAAAAGTCGTAAAAAGATGACTTACAAAAAAGTAAATGATATTATAATGCGTGATATTGTGGCTCCTGGTTATGAAGAATTTGTTGATGATTTAAAGTTGATGAATGAATTACATAAAATATTACGTAAGGAAAAGATTAATAGAGGGTATATTAACTTTGAGATTGATGAAGCTAAAATTATTCAAGATGAAAATGGTAAAGCTATCGATGTTGTTAAACGCGTTCGTGAAGAGGGAGAAATGTTAATTGAAGACTTTATGATTGCGGCTAATGAAACTGTAGCAGGTCATATTTTCCAAATGGATTTGCCTTTTATATATCGTGTCCATGAGGATCCAAAGCCAGAAAAAATTGAAGAGTTTATGAATCTTGTTAAGATTTTGGGATATAAGTTGACTGGTAATGTAAATTCAATTACACCTAAGACGATGGATAATATATTAAGTCAATTGAAAGATAAGAAAGAATTTGAAATATTGTCAGCCTTACTTTTACGTAGTATGCGTAAAGCCGAATATAGTAAAGATAATTTAGGACACTTTGGTTTGGCAAGTAGAGCTTATACGCATTTTACGAGTCCTATTCGCCGTTATCCAGATTTAGTAGTTCATCGTTTGTTAAAAAAATATTTGGTTGAAAATGATATGTCAATGACAACAATTCAAACTTTGGAAAGTTCTTTGATTGAAATAGCTCAACATTCAAGTGAAAGAGAAAGAGCAGCTGTTGATGCCGAACGTGATGTTTTAGATATGAAGATGGCTGAATATATGGAGGATCATATTGGGGAAGAATACGAAGGTATGATTGATACAATAACTAACTTTGGCTTCTTTGTTGAACTTCCTAACTTAGTAGAAGGTCTGGTTCATGTTCAAACTTTAAAAGGTGATTATTTTACTTATGTTCCAGAAATTTTGGCGATGATAGGTAAGTCGACTAAGAAGATGTATCGTTTAGGTGATAAAGTTAAAGTAAAATGTGTCGCAGCAAGTAAGGAAGCTTCAATGGTTGATTTTGAATTGGTGGGGGAAAAAGAAGATGGAGATAAAAAATAAAAAAGCGTATTTTGATTATTTTATAGAAGATTCAATTGAATGTGGTATTGAATTAAAAGGAACAGAGATTAAGTCTTTACGAAAAGGCTCTGGTGATTTAAAGGACACTTTTGCACTTGTAAAAAATGGTGAAGTATTTCTTTTGAATATGTATATTCCTAAGTATGAAGAAGGCAATAGATTTAATCATGAAGAAAGAAGAACTAGAAAGTTACTTTTACATAAGAAAGAAATAAAGAAACTAAAGGAAGCTCTAGAAAGAGATGGTTATAGTTTAGTTCCTTTAAAAGCATATTTGGTTAATAATCGGGTTAAAATTTTACTTGGTTTGGGTAAAGGTAAAAAATTATATGATAAAAGAGAGACTATAAAAGAGCGAGATTTAAGAAGAGAAAATATGCAATTAAGACAAAAATAGTTTTGTCTTTTTTCATTTATGATATAATATGGTTAGGTTTGATGAATATGGTAAAGATAAAGAAAAAACAAAAAAAGAAGAAATTTATAGTTATAGTGTTACTGCTATTGATAGGAAGTTTAGTTTTCTTTGCGATAAGTAAGGGAAAAAATAATGATGCTGTTTTAGGAAATGTTTTGCATAAAGAAAAGAAGAGAACTTTAAAGGTCATAGATTTGGATTCTGATAGTCGTCCATTGGCAATTATGATTAATAATCATCCAGAAGCAAGAAAATATCATACTGGTTTACAAGAAGCTTACATTGTTTACGAAATTATTGTTGAAGGCGGTTATACGAGATTGATGGGAATATATAAGGATGCAAATTTGGAAAAAGTTGGTTCTATTAGAAGTGCTCGTCATTATTTTTTAGATTATGCTTTAGAAAATGATGCTATTTTTGTTCATTGGGGATGGAGTCCTCAAGCTGAGGTGGATATAACTAAGTTAGGAATGGATAACATTAATGGCATAAGTTATGAGGACGTTTATTTTTATCGTGATAATAATTTGAATGTTGCATACGAACATCGTGGCTTTACGAATTCTCAATTACTTAGTGAGGCAATAAAAAAATTAAGGTATCGTCAGACTACAAGTGTTAAATCGTTATTGGATTATTCAATTGATGAAGTTGGTTTAAGTAGTGATGAAAGTGCTATGGTAGCTAATAATGTGTCAATAAACTATTCTAATCTTGTGATGACCTCTTACTCGTATGATGCAACGAAAAAAGTTTATTTAAGAAGCGTTAATGATGAAAAGCATGTTGATTATAAAACAAAAGAGCAGTATACGGCCAAGAATATAATTGTGTATCAAGTTGAAAATCATAAGATAGCAAATGACGGAAAGGGTCGTCAAGACTTAGAAAATATTGGTAGTGGAACTGGCTTTTATATAACTGATGGTTATGCAATTCCTATAAAATGGGAAAAAGGAACTCGTTCAGCACAAACTAAATACTTAGATTTAAATGGTAATGAAATTAAATTAAATGATGGTAATACTTTTATACAAATACAGCCAAGTGGAAAAGAATTAATGATTTCGTAGAAAGGTGATTTTATGAGCAAATTTTTAGATTTTTGTACAAATTATTTTATTATATTATTAATTGCAGGAGTATTTTTCCTTTTTGGGGTTTGTGGCTATTTTATTGATCATAGTACCAATATATTGAGTATAGAAAAAAAGAAAAAAGCTTTACGTGAGAAGAATATGAATATTAATGAAATTAAAAAGAAGGTTAAAGATAAAAATATGTCGTTGGCCAATGTCAGTGGAGGGAGTGCACCTAGTAGTGGAAATGCCAACAGTAATGTGAATCTTGCGCCAAAGGCTGCTCCTAATGTTAATAAAGGAAACGAAGATTTAACTGTTCCTTTTAAATTGGATATACATTAAATTAACAAACAATATTTTAGCAAATATTGTTTTTTTTAAATCTTCTGTTATTTTATGTTGTTTTTTGTTATAATGGTAGTGTATAAGGAGGAGATAAAGGTGATTTTATCAAATATATGGTCGATTTTTACCAAAATCATAGATATTTGTATTGTATGGTTTATGGTTTATTATATATTAAAACATGTTAAGAATAATGTTAAAATGGTTCTTATTGTTAAAGGAGTTATAATTTTATTAATAGTAAAATTTATCAGTGATTTTATGAACTTATATACAGTTGGTATACTGTTAGAGTATGTTTTCGAATGGGGGCCTTTGGCAATAATCGTTTTATTCCATCCAGAAATTAGAACGGTCTTAGAGTCAATTGGTAGAACTAAATTATTAGGAAGACATAAGGTTTTAACGGTTGAAGAAAGAGAAAAAGTTGTATACGAGATTATGGATGCTGTTGAATATTTAAAGAAAAATAAGATTGGAGCTTTAATGGTTATAGAAAGAGATATGTCATTGTCTGAATATATTGAACCAGCTACTAAGGTTTATGCTGATTTGACCAGTCCACTATTAGGAACAATTTTCTTCCCTAATAGTCCATTACATGATGGAGGAGTTATTATTCAGGGAGATCGAATAACTTGTGCAGGAGCTGTTTTTAAAACGAGTATGGATCCTAATTTAAATAAAAAATTGGGAACAAGACATAGAGCAGCTTTGGGAATTGCTGAAGAAAGTGATGCGGTTGCTTTAGTTGTTTCTGAGGAAACGGGACGTTTGAGTATTGCAGTTGATCATGAGCTTCACTATAACTTAAGTTTGGATGAATTTAGAATGAGATTAGTTGAAGAATTAAAACCAAAAGCTGAAGTTTTCTATGGAGCAGATACAGAAGAAAGCGAAGGTGAAAATAATGAATAATATTGTTAGAGCCTTTAAAAATTTGGGTAAAAAGATTTATAAGTTAATTGATAAGTTAATTGTCGTTCCGATAAGTACTTTAGTTTATAAAATACAATTGAAAATAGGTAAAGAAAGTAAGTTGGAAAAAATGCTTAATAAACCTAGTTTCTTAATATTTATTTCATTAGCTTTTGCTGTTGTTTTGTTTTTATTAGTTGACTCGAAAGCAATGACTTATGTTAATACGGAAGCAGAGATATTAACAAATCAACCAGTTAAGGTTGTTTATAATAGTAGTGCATATGTAGTTGAGGGAATCCCTGAAACGGTTGATATTACTTTGATTGGTAAAAAAAGTGAGCTTTATTTAGCTCGTCAGCTTGGTGATAACGAAGTTGTTGTTGATTTGACTGATTATAAAGCAAGTGATGCCCCAATTAAGGTTAAAATGACTTATAATAAGACAATTAATAGTTTGGATTATAAATTAGATCCATCATATGTTACAGTAACTATTAAGAAAAAGGTAAGCGCTATAAAATCAATATCATATGATTTATTAAATCAAGATCAATTAGATTCTAAGTTAAGTGTTAAAAATGTTGAATTATCTAAGAGTGAAGTTGTTGTAAAAGGAGCTCAAGATACATTGGATAGCATTGCAACTGTAAAAGCCTTAATTAATTTAAATAGTGATGAGTATACTAAAGCTGGTACTTATAGTATTGATAATGTTAATTTAGTAGCTTATGATACAAATGGACGTATTGTTAATAATGTTGAAATTGTCTCAACCAATATTACAGCTAAGTTAGAGTTAGATTCTTATTCAAAGAAAGTTCCTGTAAAAGTATTAACGACTGGTGACTTAGTAAGTGGTAAGGCCATATCATCTATTACAATAAATGGAACGAATGTTAGTGATTATGAAACAACCATTTATGGTGATGAGGCTGTTCTTGAAAATATTGAATATGTTCCAGTTACTATAGATGTTTCTGGTCAAGGTAATAATGGTTCTAAGTCATATAGTGTGACGATATCAAAACCTACTGGAGTAAGATCAATTAGTGATGATAGTGCAACAATAGTATTGAACTTTGGGGAAGCTAAACAAAAAACGATTACCATAAGAGGTATTAGTTATCGAAATGTACCAAGTGGTTTGGTAGCTAATTTGGAAACTCCAGATGATGCTTCAATAAATATTCAAATAATAGGTGTTGAATCAGTTATTAATGCGATTGATGAAAATTCTAATGCTATTACGGCATACGTTGATTTAACTTCATATTCAACAGGTAATTATGCTGTACCAGTTCATGTTGAAGGTAATGATTCTAGATTACAATATGTTGTAACGAAGAATATAAATATTGTTCTTTCAAATGCTAAATAGTAAAAAAACGACTTATACAGTCGTTTTTTCGTGGAATAAATAACTTATACTAATTAAAGAAGCTATACCAATTATGGCATAAATAATGTTATTTATCATTGTACTTTTTATCAAAGAACTAACTAGGTTGATATCTAAAATACCAATTAGTCCCCAGTTTAAAGCACCAACAATTGTTAGTACTAATGCAATTTTTTGAATTATTTCCATAACAACCTTCCTTTTCTAGTTTTAGTATGGCAATATTTTTTTAAAATATGTATGAATATTAAAAAAATATAAAAATATATTTTATTAGAAAAGGTTGGGGTATTGTGAAAAAAATATTACTTATTTTAATTGTTGTGTTCTTTATAGGAGGATGTGGAAAAGCTAATAAAGAAAATCTGGTTGATAAATTTAAAAATGATGTTGAATCTGCTAAATCTTATTATGCAGAGAGTAACATGGAGTTATATAATAATGAAGATGTTTTTAAATATGACTTAAAAATATATTACATGGATGATGATTATTTTAAAGTTAAAATGGTTAATACTAATAATAATCATGAACAAGTTATATTAAGGAATGATGATGCTGTTTATGTTATAACACCTAGTTTGAATAAAAGTTATAAATTTCAAAGTGAATGGCCTTATAATAGTAGTCAATCTTATATTTTAAATTCTTTAATTAAAGATATTGAAAAAGATAAAAATTTAGAGTTTAAAACTCTTGATAATGGTTATAGTTTAAAAGTTAAAGTTGATTACCCAAATAATCCAGATATGTCTTATGAAATGATTAATTTTGATAAGAATAAAAATTTAAAAAGTGTTGAAGTTTTTTCAAAAGATGATATTTTAATGATTAAAGTTGAATATAAAAAGATTGATTATAAAGCATCTTTAAAGAGTGAAGAGTTTGATGTGGATAAAATAGTCGAAGAAAATTGTTGTACAGTTACTGACGATGCAGAAAATACCGCTTCTTTAGATGATATTATTTATCCTTTGTATGTACCAAATAATACTTATTTGAAGAATAAAGAGGTTGTTTCTGCAGAAAATGGTGATCGAGCTATACTAACCTTTAATGGAGATAAAAATTTTGTCTTAATAGAAGAAGCTGCGACAGTATCTCGTGAATTTGAGACAATCCCAGTTTATGGTGAACCATTTTTATTAAGTAATAGCTTTGGTTCATTAACGAGTAATAGTTTTTCTTGGACACATAATAACATTAATTATTATTTAACAAGTAATGATTTGTCTTCAACAGAAATTTTAACAATAGCGTCGTCTTTAAATAATACTGTTTTAATTGAAAAATAGAATATAAACATAGTTTAATTTATAAATTATGTTTTTTTCTTTTTTGGGAATATTAAGCGTAAACTATGGTTTGATTTACAATTTTTTTGTGTTATAATTGGAACAAGGTGGTTTAAATGGAAAAAGAAAAAAATACAGAACAAAATAAAGTAAAGTATAGAACAGCAGAACAAGATGAAATGTTAAAATTTTTGGGAGTTATTGCTATTGTAGTAGTTTGTGTAGCCCTTCTTTATTTTTTAACAAGAGCTTTTGTAACAAAAGATTTATTTACTAAAAATGAAACTAAGACTGAAGATGTTGTTCAAGGAAGTGTTAATTATAGTATAGCTTCAGTTGGTCAAATTTTGAATAGACCGTATGATGAATATTATGTTTTTGTTTATGATACGACAGGTGATTATGCAGCTGATATGAACTCTTTATTGACTAAATATAACTCTAAAGAGAAAAAATTACATGCGTATAAAGTCGATTTGTCAAATTATCTAAATAAGGAATATTATCAACCAAAAGAAGTTAACGAAAAAGCAACAATAGTTACTGACTTTAAGTTTGGAGATATTACTTTACTTAAGATTAAAAAAGGTAAGGTTGATAAATATATAACAGATTATACTAAGATGCAAACTGAGTTAGCTGTTGCTTCTAAATAAAGAATTAAGATTAAAATTAATTCTTTTTTGTTGATTAAATTTCAATTATTTAAAATGAGAAAAAATATTGCATGATAAAAAGAAATTTGAAAATTAATTTGTATTAATTCACTAAATTAATTATACGTGTTATTATAATAGTATTAAGGTGAGTATATGAATAATAAAGCAAATAATACTAAAGGTAACTTGGTATCTAAAAAAAATAGTAAAAAAAGTATTACAAATGAAAAAAAAGCGTCAAGTCATGGTAATTCTGGTAATAAAAAAGGGAAAGATAATGCTGTAAAAAAAACGAGTAACAATTTAAAAAAAGATAAAAAAAATAGTGTTACACAACCGGTAAAAAGTAGTACAAGAAAAAATATGGAGGTCAAAACAACTTCGAAGCTCAAAGGCGATGAGAAAAAAGTTGTTAAAAATAACTTACAAAATGAACTTAAGGAAAAAGTAGGTCCACAAAAATCTAAAAATATGGAAGTTGAAAGCAATGATCGAGAAGTTAAAGGTAAGGATAAAAAAAGACTAACGTTTGGTATTCTCGATTTGCTTGTTGTGGTAATCATAGTGTCGATTATTTCTTGTGTTAGTGCTGGTTTAATCTTAAATTATCAATATAAAAAGGCTACAGCCAAGTATTTAAGTTCCTTAGAAACAGATGGAAATTTAACGGAAATGATAAAAGTATATAATGATATAAATAATAATTATTATGAAAAGATAGATAAAGATGGCTTGATGGATGCGGCAATAGATGGAATGTTAAAATTTTTAGAGGATAAATACTCAATATATTTAAGTGATAGTGAAACAGATGATTTAACTGATTCTTTAAATGGTTCGTATGAAGGGTTAGGCATATCACTTTTGGGTCAAAAAATTATTGATGTTTATCCCAATTCACCAGCGGAAAATGCCGGTTTGATTGATGGCGATCTGATTGTTAAGGTAAATGATCAAGAAATTGATGATAGTAATATTAATAAAATTGCTGATTTGATAAATGCTAAGGATAATGAAGGGGTAATTTTAGGTATTAAAAGAAATGATACGATCTCCACGTATGAATTAAATTTTGAGACAGTTTATCTTGATGTGGTTGAGTCTAATTTTTTTGCTTATTCTAATAAAAAAATTGGTTATATTAATGTCAAGTCATTTTCTAGTAAAGCTTATGAACAATTTTATGATCGACTTTGTGAATTGGAAGCTAAACAGATTGATTCATTGATAATTGACTTGCGTAATAATGGAGGTGGATACCTGTCTTCAGCCACCGAAATGGCCGAACTTTTTTTGTTGAAAGGTCAAACAGTGTATACTTTGGCTAAAAAAAGTGGAAATGTTGTTATAAGAGATAATAGTGATGAACAAAGAACATACTCAATAGTAATTTTAGTTAATAATGGAACAGCATCGGCAGCTGAAGTGTTAGCATCATCTTTGAAAGATAACAGAGAAAATACTTTTTTAATTGGGACACAGACTTTTGGTAAAGGGACTGTTCAAAGTACAAAGCGATTGAGTGATGGTTCAATGTTAAAATACACGGTTGCCAAGTGGTTGAGACCTAATGGTGAATGTGTTGATGGTGTTGGAATAAGTCCTGATTACGTTGTAGAAAATATGGCATCTAATGATAAACAATTAGAAAAAGCTCTTGAATTGTTAAGATAAGTACTTTGAGGTACTTTTTTGTTTGCTTAAAATATTGTATAATGAAAAACGAAAGCGGGATTTTATGGATGAAAGTATTAAAGTAGGTGACAAGTTAGCTATATATTGTTATAAACACGATGGAACTTTGGAGCATACATCGGATGAAGCAATTGTTTTAGAAAATAATGAAGATGTATTAATTTGTGGTAATGGTCGTACAAGGATTACAGAAAAAGATGGGCGAAGCCATATGACTAATGAACCAGCAGTTTTGTTTTTTTATAAAAATCGTTGGTATAATGTTATTGGCCAATTAAAAAAATATGGATTATTTTATTACTGCAATATAGCTTCCCCATTTGTTATAGATAATAAAATAATTAAATATATAGATTATGATTTAGATTTACGTGTTTTTCCTGATGGTGGTTTTAGAGTTCTTGATAGAAATGAGTATAATTATCATAAAAAGATTATGAAATATTCTGATGATTTAGATAAAGTTGTAAAAAATGAATTGTCAGAATTAATTGAGCAAAAGAGGAAAATGAGTGGTCCTTTTCAGAAAGGAATTGTGGATAAGTATCATAATATGTATATGAATTTAAAAAATGGTAATGTGACAAAATGATATTGTATGTCGAATTTGTAGTAAGATGAATTTATAAAAGGAAACGAAAAAAAGTTTCTTTTTTTAGTTAAGAAAGGAAGATTTTGTTGATTTAGATTTAAATTAAAATGTAAAATTTTGTATAAATTTATATTGTTTTAATGATGTAAAAAGTGTTTATTACAAAAAAATTCTTTACCTATATCTTATCCAAGTAATATGATTTATTAAGAAAGTGCTATATAAAATTGTTTTATTATTCTCAAATTTGTTTATAAGTTGTCATATTTTTTTGTTAAAAATTCATAAAAATAAAAAAATGGTAAAATAGCAAAGTAAATGCAACCCATAAAAGTCATAGTAAATACAACTGGTAAGAGGAGTTAGAAAAAAATAA
>CAKOHV010000028.1 GCA_934086145.1 uncultured Bacilli bacterium | reverse complement strand
GTAAATAATATTTTTGACATTATTACCACCATCTTTCTTATATTATACAACAAGACATAATAAAAACCTATAAAGTAAGTCTCTCTTTTTTTGAGTCCACTTTATAGGTTACATTTTAATTAAAGAAAGTCTTACTTTTTTTTAGAAAAATTTTTCGACTTGACAGGGCTAGTCAAAGAGGTAAAATAATGGTAGAATAGTAATGTATTTAGAAAGGTGTTAATGTTATGGACGATAAAACTAGTTTATTTGATGTTTCCATTATAAAAAAGAAATTAATTGCGGATACTTTAAAAGAAGTAAGTACAGCCTTAGAAGAGCGTGGTTATAATGCTATTAATCAGTTTGTCGGCTATTTGATTAGCGGAGATCCAGGTTATATTTCCAATTATAAAAAATCACGTAGTAAGATCTTAGAATTTGATCGTGCCGAAGTCTTGGCTATTGTTTTAGAGGAGTATCTTGATAAACAATGAGATGTCTAGGTTTAGATTTAGGAACAAAGACTTTAGGCTTAGCATTAAGTGATAAATCAAATACTATTGCTAGTCCTTATCGTGTCTTACGTTGGGATGGCGAAAATTATGATTTACTATTTAAGGATTTAGATAGTATAATTGAAAATAATGGAGTAACTAACTTGGTTTTAGGATTGCCCAAAAATATGAATAATACACTAGGCTTTGCTGCCGAGAGAAGTTTGAAATTTAAGGAAGCCTTAGAAAAACGTTATGATTTAGAAATAACGCTAATTGATGAACGTTTATCGACGGTGGAAGCAACTAATTATCTTCTAGATGTGGATATGAGTCGCAAGAAGAGAAAAAAGGTAATAGATGGAGTTGCAGCAAGTATAATACTTGATACTTATTTAAAAATGAAAGGTGAATAATTATGGAACAAGAAAAAAAAGGTTTATTTACAATAATAAATGATAAAGGAGAAGAAGTTGAATGTGAAATACTTTTTACATTTGACTCAGATGAAACAAAAAAAAGCTACATTGTTTATACAGACAATACATTAGATGATGCCGGAAGTACAAAAGTTTATGCGTCAATATATGATCCAACTGGTCTAAGCTCAGAATTAAAACCAATCGAAACAGAAAAAGAATGGCTAGTTATTGAAAATATTTTATCTACTGTCCAAGAAAAAATTGACGAGGCAACAAGTAATCTTTAATGAATAAAAAAGCTAAAAAAATATTATTAATTATTTTAACAATAATAATATTAATGGTTGGAGCCGGAACGATAGGAGGGGTACTATTTTATAGTACTTCTTTGAACGCTACGGGGACAAGTAGTGAAGAAGTGATTTTTGTAATCAAACCGGGTACACCAACTAAAACAATCATTGATGATATAGCTGAGGCTGGCTTATTAAAAAATAAGTACGCTGGTTACGTTTATATTAAAACTCACAAAGGAATTAACTTACAAGCCGGAACATATGTTTTAAATAAAGGCATGGATTTTAAAGAAATCATTAAGATATTAAATAATGGTGATATCTTAGATGATAGTGTAAGTGTGACCTTTGTTGAAGGAAAAAGAATAAAAAGTTATGCTAAGCAAATTAGTGAAAAATTTGGTTACAGTGAAGATGAAATATTAGGGGTATGGAATAATAAAGAATATTTACAAGAACTTATCAATAAGTATTGGTTCTTGACTGATGATATTTTAAATGATAAATTATATTATGCACTCGAGGGATACTTATATCCTAATACCTATCAGTTTAAAAAAGATGCAACAATTAAAGAAATAACTGAAAAAATGTTAGATACAACAAAGGTATTTTTAGATAAGTATAAAAGTGAAATTGACAAGAGTGATTATACAGTTCATGAAATATTAAGTATGGCGGGAATTATTGAACTAGAAGCGGTTTCTAACGAAGATAGAGAAAAGGTTGCTCAAGTAATCTACAAACGTCTTTCTTTAGGAATGACTCTAGGAATGGATGTTACAACTTATTATGCTGTGCAAAAAGATATGAAAGAGGAGTTATGGCAGAAAGATTTAGTTACGAATAATCCTTATAATACGCGAGTGGTAGCTGGCTTACCGGTCGGACCGATTTGCAACTCAAGTATTGAAAGCATTTTAGCAGCTTTAAATCCGGCTCAAACTGATTACTTATATTTCTATGCTGATGTAAAAACTGGTCAAGTATATTTTGCCAAAAACGAAAGTGAATTTCAAGCATTGATACAAAAATATAAGGTTTAGATATTAGGTGATAATATGAGAGAAAAAATATTAGAAATGGAACGCTATGCAAAAGATTATAATGTTCCGATTATAGAAAAAGAATCAATCGCATTTATTATGAAGTTTATCAAAGAAAATAATATTAAAGATATTTTAGAAATAGGTAGTGCTATTGGTTATTCAGCTATTTTGATGGCTAGTGTTAGTGACAAAGTAACTGTAACAACCATTGAACGTGATGATACAAGATATATGGAATGCTTAAAAAATGTTAAGAAATGTGACTTAGAAAAACGAATTAATGTCGTTTGTCAAGATGCCTTAGAAATGAACTTAAGTGGCGTTAGCTATGACTTAATATTTATAGATGCTGCCAAAGGACAATATACAAAATTCTTTGAAAAATATAAATACTTCTTAAAGCCAGGTGGGGTAATCATTACAGACAATTTAAAATTCCATGGACATGTTGGAAATAGAAACAATATTGCTAGTCGTAATTTAAAACAACTAGTTGGCAAAATAGAAAACTATATTGATTTTTTAAAAAATAATGATGAATTTGAAACTAAATTTTATGATGTTGGAGACGGCTTATCTGTAAGCATGAGAAAAAATGAAATCTAAAATACTAATTAATGTAGAAAAGATCGAAGAAATAGATGATTATAGAAAAGCAGGGATAACTGCTTTTCTTTTTGCTTTAACTGATTATACCGTAGGGTATGTTAATACCTTTACCATTTCAGAGATTGAAAAAATTGATGTTTCAAATAAATACTTATTAATCAATAGATTACTAGAGTGTCATGATGTTGATAATTTAAAAGAATTATTAAAACAAATAAAAACTATTAAAGGGATAGTTTATGAAGATATTGCGGTTTATCGTCTTATCAAGGAATTGGACTTAGATGTTGAATTAATCTATTTTCAAAATCATTTTGGAACTAATTCACGTAGTATTAATTTCTGGTTAGAACGTGTCGATAGTATGTTTTTAAGTAATGAATTAACTGAAGAAGAAATCAAAGATATTTTAGCAAAAGTTAAGAAAGATGTTTGTCTTAATGTTTTTGGCTATAATCAAATAATGTATTCAAGAAGAAATTTACTAGCTAATTGGAGTCGTGAATTTAATATTCCATATAAAAATAATAATGTTTTAGAAGAAGTTAGTACGAAGATTAAAATAAGAGCGATGGAAAATAAATATGGAACAGTTATGTATTCCGAAAATATTTTTAATGGTTTAAAATTGTTAGAATTAGAACATATAAAGTTTGGTTATTTTAATACGACGTTTATGAGTCATGATGAAGTTATGCAAGTTTTAAATGGCCAAGATAATACATTGTTATGTGATGATGGTTTTTTAAAGAAAGCAACAATATATAAATTAAAAGAAAGGAGCAAGAATAATGGATAAGGTGGAATTACTTGCTCCAGCAGGGGATTTAGAAAGATTAAAAATTGCTTGTTTATATGGAGCTGATGCAATTTATATTGGTGGGCAAAACTTTAGTTTAAGAGCTAATGCGTTAAATTTTGATTTAAAACAACTGGAAGAAGCAGTGTTATTTGCGCATGCTTTAAAAAAGAAAGTTTATGTAACGGTTAACATTGTTTTTCATGAAAAAGACTTGGACGGATTAGAAGATTATTTAAAAGAGTTAGATCGAATTGGGATTGATGCCATTATTGCTTCAGATGTTGTAGTAATGGACTTATGGCAAAAATTAGGACTTCATTTAGAATTACATGTTAGTACGCAAGCCTCAAGTTTAAATTATGAGACGGTTTTATTTTATAAGAGCTTGGGGGCGACGAGGATTGTCTTAGCTCGTGAGGCTTCTTGTGAAGATATTAAGCGTATCAAAGATGAAACAGGGGTTGAATTAGAATGCTTTGTTCATGGGGCAATGTGTACAAGCTTTAGTGGACGTTGCGTTTTATCAAATTATTATACAAATCGTGATAGTAATCGTGGAGGATGTGCGCAAATTTGCCGTTGGACTTTTAAACCGGATAATACAGATCAAATTTTTAGTATGACTCCTAAAGATTTGAACTTTATTTCTTATATTGAAGAAATGATTCAAATTGGTGTTAATTCCTTTAAAGTCGAAGGACGTATGCGAAGTGTTTATTATATTGCAACGGTTATTGGCGTTTATCGAAAAGTTATTGATATGGTAAGGAATAATACTTTAACTGATGCATATACTAAGTATTATTTAGATATACTAAATCGTTGTGCCAATCGTGATTCAACGCCTCAGTTTTTTAAAAGTTTACCGACGGAGAAAGAGCAATATTTCTTAGGAAGAGACGAAGTAAGTAATAAAGACTTTTTAGGAATAGTCCTTGATTATGATTCAGAAAGTAAAATGGTTACTTTAGAACAAAGAAATTATTTTGAAGCTTCTGATACGGTAGAATTCTTTGGACCAGAGATGGATGTAACAACTTTCGTTATTCCTGATGAGCTTTATGATAAAGATGATAAGGTGATTACAGTAGCTCGTCATCCTAAAATGATTGTTAAATTTAGGGTGCCATTTACTTTAAAACCGTTTGACATGATGCGTGTTAAAGTGTTTGACATTTGCGATTATTTGTAGTATTCTTAATAAGATATTTTTTTAAGGAGATGCTTGAGATGGCAAAGAAAGAAGAAATTTTATTAACGGCTGCTGGATATGTCGAATTAGAACAAGAATTAAATGATTTGAGAGTAAATAAAAGGGCTGAGAATGTTTTAGCGATTAAAGAAGCTAGAAGTCATGGCGATTTGTCAGAAAATTCTGAATATGATGCTGCTCGTGATGAACAAGCAAAGATTGAAGCTAGAATTCAAGAACTTGAATATAAATTAGAAAATGCTACTATAATAGATAGTAAAGATAAATCAAAAATTAACGTTGGATGTAAAGTAAAAATCTTATATGTTGATGATAATGAAGAAGATGAATATACAATCGTTGGTTCATTAGAAGCCGATCCATTTGAAAATAAGATTAGTAACGAGTCACCAATTGGAATGGCTATTATCGGTAAAAGAGTTGGCGATGTTGTATCCGTTGATGCAAATGGTTCATCATATGATGTTAAAATATTAGAAATAGCTTAAGGGCTATTTTTTTGGTTGTATTATTAAGAATAATTAGGTATAATATTCTTGTTTGAAAAGGAGGAATATCGTGAAAAACGTACATGATATAGAATTTGAAATTAAAGATGAAGAATGGACTAAAATACTAGATGCTACTTTTAAGAAAAAAAGTAAAGATATCAAAGTAGATGGTTTTAGAAAAGGCAAATGTCCAAAAAATATTTATTTACAAAAATTTGGGATTGAATCTCTTTATATGGATGCTATTGATGTAGCAGCTGGAGATGCTTATACAAAAGTTATTCGCGAAAATAAATTAGTACCTGTTTGTGAACCAAAGATGGATGTTAAAGAAATCGATGAAAAACATGTTAAATTTATTTTTACAATTATAACTAAACCTGAAGTAAAACTTGGTAAATATAAAGACTTAGGAATTAAAAAAGAAGAAGTAAAAGTTTCTGAAAAAGAAATCGATGAAGAAATAGCTCGTTTAGCTTCAAGATTTGCAGAAATCGTTGTTAAAGAAAACGGTGAAGTTTTAGAAGGTAATACTGCAGTAATTGACTTCAAAGGTTATGTTGATGGCAAAGAATTAGATGGTGGAACTGGTGCAAACTATCCACTTGAAATTGGTACACATACATTCATTCCAGGCTTTGAAGAAGGCTTAGTTGGTATGAAGGTTGGCGAAACTAAAGAATTAAACTTAAAATTTCCAGAAGACTATACACCTGAATTAAAAGGTAAAGATGTTAAGTTCGATGTAACAGTTCGTGAAATTAAAGAAAGAGTTCTTCCTGAAATGAATAAAGACTTCTATGCTGATTTAGGATATGAAAATATCGAAACAGAGGAAGCATTTAGAAAAGAAATTAAAAAAGCTTTAGAAGATCGCAAAGAAGAAGAAAATAAAAATAAATACTTAGATGAAGTATTAGAAGCTGCTTCTAAAAATATGGAAGTAACTATAAATCCAGAAATCGTTGATGATGAGATTCATCGTATGATTAATCAATTCGCTCAACAATTACAAATGCAAGGGTTAAGTCTTGATCAATACTACCAATTTACAGGAAGCAGTCATGAAGACATGCATAAACAAATGGAACCAGAAGCAACGAAGAGAGTTAAATATCGTTATTTAATCGAAGAAGTTGCTGAAGCTGAAAAAATCGAAATTGCTGATGCAGATGCTGAGGCTGAAGCTGAAAAAATGGCTACGCAATATGGCATGGAAAAAGCAGAGTTCTTAGCAGAATTTGGTGGTTTAGACGTTGTTAAATATGATATGAAAATGCATAAAGCATTAGAATTATTAAGTGAATAAGAAGTGCCGTTGACACTTTTTATTTTTGGCAAATTTACTAGATAAATATATCGTAAAAACCTATAAGTATGATATAATGGCAATATATAGTTATAAGGTGATTGAATGTTTAAGAAAAGTAAGAAAATTGAAATTGGTCCATTGGTGCCTGAAGTTGTTAGTAAGACAGTCAAAGATAAAGGAATTATTTTTAGATCTATTTTTAATAAATGTAAAACCGATAAATGGTATCTTATATCACTAATAATAACTTTTGCATCTCTTGGTTTTTTATTAGCTGTTAAAGTAAAAAATGCAGAAGGAGCATTAATAAAAAAAGATAGCACGCCAGTGGTCGTTGTCGATAAAGATACGGTAACAAATGATGATACAACTAATAAAGATAATAATAAAAATACCAAAGATGATGTTATTGATTTAAGTGAATACATTGGTTACTATAGTGAAGATGTCACAATGAAGGAACCTTTTACCCTAAATGAAACTTGTACAATATCGGAATATAAAAATGTTTACCATATAACTGAAAGTAATAAAGTTATAAAATATTATTATAACGATTGTGTGGGGACAATAAAGTTATGGGAAGGAACTTTTGCGTATACGAATGATGGAGGAACAAGGTATATAAGCTCTAATGGCTATTATTTTCGCTTTAATAAAAATGATATTAAAGAAATAAAAGATGATGAAGTAACAACATATAAAGCTGATAATGAGCTACATAATTTACAAGAAAACTTAATTATCAAGGGTGTTAATTTATACTTCTTTGGTGATAGTTTAATCTTCTTAAAGAGTGATGACTTAATTCAATTAAAAAATGATGAAATTGTTTATCAAGCTAGTAAGAAATATCCTAATAATGGTGGCAATTTAGAACAAAGATTTTATAAATCATCTAATAAATATCAATTTAAATTTATGATTTTTAGTAATGGTGAAAAAGTCAATTGTTACAAAGATGCTATGAAACAAGATAGCGATAATGTTTACAAAATTTATATGGTTAAGTATGATGTTGAGGCTGGCGTTTTAGTTGATGAACAAATCGTTGAAAGAAATAAAAGTGATGCTTGTGAAAACTATGAAAATGATTTAGCGACACTAAAAGAATAGATTTAGTTATAACTAAAAAGTCTATTTTAATTAAAAGTTATATATAAAAAAAGTATTTAGAAATATGCCCAAGTAAAAAGCAATAAATACTTTTTTTTATGTAAAAAAAAGTAAAAATTGTAGACAAAAAAGTACGAAAAATATATAATATTAAACATTGATATATTAATCTTGGGAGGCGAGACATGAAAAAAAATTTACCAGTAATGCTTCTAAAGGGAACTGTCCTTTTACCTTTCCAAGAGGTTAGACTTGATTTAAATAGTGACGTTAGCAGTAAAGTAATAGAACTAGCAATGCAAAAACATACCAGTAATATCTTAATCGTTTGTCCTAAAAATCCATTTGAAGAATCGCCTGATATCTCTGATTTACCAAGTGTTGGCGTAGTGGGAAAAATAAAGAGTAAATTAGACTTACAAAATGGTAATATTAGAATCGTTGTTAGTGGGATAAAAAGAGTAAAAATATTTGAATATATAAATGAAAAAGAAGATGGCGATATCTTAAAAGCTCATTATACAGAGATTGAACTACCAAAGTTTGATGAAGTAGAAGAAACAACATTACGACGTAAATTAGTTGAATTGTTAAATGAATATATTGAATGTTCTTCCTGTATAAGTAATAGTATTTTATCTACTATAAAAGGAATAAATGATTTATATAAATTAACTGATGTCATTGTCTCATTTATGCCTTTTACAATAGAGAAAAAAGTTCTATATATGGAAGAAATAAATGCCTTACATCGAGCTAATGCTTTAGTATATGATTTATCTATTGAATTACAAGTAGCTCATCTTGATATGAAATTAGATGAAGCCTTAAGAGCTGATTTTGAACAAAACCAAAAAGAATTTTTACTAAGAGAAAAAATTGAAGAAATAAAAAAGGAACTTGGAGAGAATGATTTCAAAGATGAACTAGTAGCTGACTATTTAGAAAAAATTAACAATTTAAAAACCGATGGGAAATTAAAAAATAAATTAGTTAATGAAGTTAAAAAAATAGATTATGCTAACGAATCTAGTCCTGAAGTTAGTTCAATTAGAAACTATCTTGATTTAGTCTTAGACTTACCTTTTGGCATAAAAAGTGAAGATGAAGAAGACTTAGAAAAAATTAAAAATGATTTGGATGGGACACATTTTGGTTTAGATAAAGTCAAAGATCGTATCTTAGAGTATGTGGCGGTCAAACAACGAAATAAAAACTTAAAAAGTCCTATAATATGTTTAGTAGGGCCACCGGGAGTTGGTAAAACATCACTCGCTATTGCTATTGCCAAAAGTTTGCATAAAGAATTTTATAAAATAAGTGTTGGTGGTTTAAATGATAGTGCTGAATTAAATGGTCATCGTCGTACCTATATTGGCGCTAGTCCTGGTAAAATAATTCAGGGGTTAAGAAAATGTGGAACGAGTAATCCTTTAATATTAATTGATGAAATAGATAAAATGGTTAATGACTATAAAGGAGATCCTTCTTCTGTTTTATTAGATATCTTGGATCCAGAACAAAACTTTATGTTCATAGATAATTATGTTGAGGAACCATTTGATTTATCAGAAGTTATGTTTATACTAACCGCCAATAATGAAGATGATATTCCGTCGGCTTTGTATGATCGCTTAGAAATTATTGAACTTTCAAGTTATACCGAATTTGAAAAAGTTGATATTGCAAAAGATTATTTAATTCCTAATATCTTTAAAGAACACTTAGTTTGTAGTAAAGAAATAAAATTTAGTAATGATATTATTTTAGAAATAATTAATAAATATACGAAAGAAGCTGGAGTTAGAGATTTACAAAGAAATCTAAGTACAATAGTCAGGAAAATAGTAACCAAGTCAGTACGAGAATTTAATAGTCCTATTAAAGCCATCATAAAAAAGAATGATTTGGAGAAATATTTAGGACCAGTTAAATATGAAGCCCAAAGTGAGTATTTAACAATGCAAAGTGGTTTAGTAAATGCTTTAGCTTATACTCCTTATGGTGGTTTGGTAATGCCTGTTGAAGCGACCTTCTATGAAGGCAATGGCAATTTGAAAATTACAGGGATGGTTGGGCAAACAATGGATGAAAGTATAAATGTTGCCCTAAGTTATATTAAAAGTAAGAAAGATTACTTTAAAGTAAATGACTATTACTTTGATAAAAAAGATTTACATATCCATTTCTTAGAAGGAGCTCTCAAAAAAGATGGACCATCAGCGGGCATAGCAATTGTAACTTCCTTACTATCCCTAGTCTTAAATAAAGAAGTTGCCAAAGATATTGCGATGACGGGTGAAATAACTTTACGAGGCGATGTCTTAAAAGTTGGTGGCCTTCGTGAAAAAATAATTGGGGCTTATAATCAAGGAATAAAAAAAATATTTATTCCCTATGAAAATACATGTGATTTAGATGATTTACCACTTGAAGTAAAAAACAAAGTAAAAATCATGTTAGTAAAAAATTATAAAGAGGTATTTAGTTGCATTTTTAAGTAATTAAATATCTTTTTTTTTCATATCTTTTTATCAAGGAGGAATAAAATGAAAAAAATAATACCTTATACAAAAGATATAACTTTTAAAACTAATATTGCGACGATTAGTAGTATCTCTTTAGAACATGAGGAAAAAGTCTTTGATAATGAAGTAACGGGAGAATTTGCCCTTTTTGGTGAATATAAAATACATAATGACACGACAGAAAAAGAATTGTTTAAATATAAATTGCCATTTGCGATTGATTTTATTGAAGACATTGATAAAAGTTCAGTAGTTATAGAAATTGATGATTTTAATTATGAAGTAGTTAATGATAATATTTTACGAGTAAATATAAAATTTAGTTTGACGGCCCAAGAAATATCCGAAAAACCAAGTTTAGTAAAAGAAGCACGAGTAGAGGAAGAAACGGTAGATCATGAAGAACAAAGCGAAAATAATAAGGAAGAAGAAAAGTTAAGTGAAGAAATTTTCAAAGAAGATAGTGAATTAGAAAAAGAAATTGATAAATATATCAAAGAAGAAATAGAACCGGAAGCAAAAAGAGAAGAAGTGGTTACTAAAGAAGTAACTAAAGATGAAACTTTGCCCAAAGAAGAGAAAATGATGGAAAAAGAAGAAAATGATGTCAAAGAAAGAGAAGATGAAATTATAAAAACAACAGAAAGTGAATTTGTAATATACCATATCCATATTGTTAGTGAAAATGAAACATTAGAAGAAATAATGAAAAAATATGAATGTACCTTAGATGACTTGAGATTGTATAATGAAATAACCAATATAAATGTTGGTGATAAAATAATAATTCCCGAAAAAAATGAATAATAGTTTAGAAGTATTATCTAAAATATATAAACCAATTAGAATAACTAAAATAAACAGTTGTTACGTTATGAAAACAATGGAACAAGATATTGTAGTTAAAATGAGTTCCAAAATAAATTACCAAAAATTATATAACTATTTAAAATCACGCAACTTTGGTTACTTTCCTAAACTTATAAGTAATAATCGTGATGGCGTTAATGTCTTTGAATATGTTGAAGATGTTAATATATCCTTAGAACAAAAAGCCTTAGATTTAATTAAAATAGTAGCTTTATTACATAGTAAAACAACTTATTTTAAAGAAGTAACGAAAGATAAATATAAAGAAATATATGAAACATTAGAAAATAATATTTTATATGTGGAAGAAGTTTATAGTAAAAGATTTGATGAATATATCTTAGAAGAATACTTAAGACCTAGTTATTACCTATTTTTAAGAAATTACTTTTTAATAACTAATGCTATTGCTTATGTAAAAGATAAATTAGAAACTTGGTATAATAAATATGCCGATAACCTTAAACAACGAGTTTGCTTAATTCATAATAACTTAAGCTTAGATCATTTCATGAAAAATGAAAAAGAATATTTAATCAGTTGGGATAATTATATGGTTGATTCACCTATCATAGATTTATATAAATTTTATCAAAAAGAATGGGATAAAGTTGATTTTGCATCGCTTTTAACGGCCTATAATGAAGAATTTGCTTTATTAGATGAAGAAAAAATGCTTTTAGATATCATTATAAGCATTCCATATGAAGTAAAAGTCTTAGATGATGAAATGGAAAATTGTCGGAACTATCGTAAATTAATAAGTTATTTATATAAAACAAGTTATTTAGTTGAAACTTAGTAAGGCCATAATAAGCGAAATAAGAAAAAAAATAATAAAAAACATTCAATAAGTAAAATAGTAACATTAAAACGAAGAGGTAAGATAAGCGTAATTAAAGCTTGATAAAAAATTAAAACACATAAGCAAATAATAATTAAAAATAATAAAAAGCTATTTCGATGTTTCATATGATCACCTATTATAAAATATGTTAAAGGAACTTTAAATGTTTCTTTTTTTGTGGTACTCTATTAATAGGATAGTATTTGGTGATGAGATATGGCAAAAATAAAATTTTATCTATCTTTATTAGTAATCTTTGGTTTAAGTGCTATTTTATTAGGTGTTTCTTATTCTAAGGAAGCGGGAGTATCATCTTATTCTAGTTCAATTAAAGTAAATGATGATCTTAAGGTGGCTTATGATAAAGGAAATGAAGTAACAATTGATAAGGCTATTATGAAAGAAGATTACGAAAAAGCTCCGCTTTATAATATAGGGATTACTAATTTAAGTAGTGAAAAGGCAACGTACGTTATTGATATTAGTTGTATGGCTTGCTTAAGTAATGGTGTTTACTATAGTTTGAATGGTGAAGAACCAGTCTTGTTAACGAGTCATATTTTATTTATGGATCATATTAATAAGTATGGAAAGACGAATGATTTTCAAAGTCATAGCTTGCGTTTGTTTACGACAGGGGATTATGTCGGAAAGATTAAGTTTAATGTAACAAAGATTGATTTAAGTAACTTAGGTGATTTAATTTATCAAGATAAACAAGTGTATGTTAGTGATAATGACTATCGTTATTATGGAGAAGATGTTAATAATTATCTTATTTATCAAGGTCAAAGATATCGTATTTTAGGACTTATTGATGATAGGGCGAAAATTGTTAGTCAAGATAATATAGAAAGTGAATATAATCCAGAAGATACTTATCTTACTTTAAAAGACTTTCTTGCTTCTTTTAATAACGAGGAAGTTAATAAAGATAATATTATTAATTATACTAGTTGGTTAAAGAATGGGTATTATTGGTTTTTAGATAGTTCTTCTTTAGGAAGACATTATTATTTAGGAAATGATTTTGTCAGTGATGATGAAGATGGTAATAAGCATTTTAACCAAGTTGTCAAAGAGTTACCACGTAATATAAAAGTTACCGGTGGTAAGGGAAGTTTGGAAGAACCTTATGAAGTAGCTGAGGTGAATTATGAAGGCGAGTAAAGAATTAAAGAAGCAAATGTTTATTGAATTATTTGCTTTATTGTTATTAGTAAGTTCGGTAATTTATGCTTTAGTAATGTTAAAATCTTCCAACAGTAGTAAGATTGTTAATTATGATGATGTTGTAACAGTCTTAGATGATTCAAAATTTAAAGAATTAAAAATTAGTAGTGATGGGGAAGGTTTAAATACTGATGGTGTTACTTATACTATTACGAATAATCGGAAACAAACTATTACTTATGACTTAGTAATTTTACCAAATATCCATGATGAAGATGTTTTAAAGAATATTAGAGTAGGTTTTGATGATGTATTTTTGTATAACTTAACCGAATTAGAACGAGCAAGTGGCGGTTATCTTATTGAAGATAATATATTAGATCCTGGTTATACGACGATCCATGCGTTAAAAATGTGGTATAAAAATAGTACTGATCCAAGTCTTAGAGGAACAGAAATAGCTTTTGATTATAAATTAAATATTAGATAGGATTGATGTTATGACAAAGAAAAAGAATCTTAAGGGATTTATCTTGGTTGAAACAATGGTTGTTATTGTTTTCTTGGCAACGACCCTTTTAACTGTTTATTCATCTTTTACGACAGTCCTTGACAATGCCAAGACGAGAATATTTTATGATGATCCGATTTATTTGTATCGAACATATTATTTTTTATCTTACTTAGAAAAAAATAATTTAACAGATTTTATTGATGCGAAGTTTGCAAATACATCGGGAACCGATAATCGTTCATTATCAATTGTCGAGTTTGGATGTAGTGCTTTAAGTGTCACAGAAGAATCGGGCGGAGCTAGTGAAAATGGCTTCTGTGAAAGTTTAAAGAGTAGTATGGATATTAACCATGTTTTTATTATGAATTATGATGTTAATGAAGTTATCAAATGTGATGAGCAAAGTGGTAATTTAGATGATAAAACATTGTATTGTCAAAGAAATAAAGCCCTACAAAATTTATCAATCAGTGCCGTTAATTACTTATACACTTTAGACGGCTATACAGGTAGTTCAACTCCAGAAGCCGTTAAAGCATCGGGATATCGAATAGTGATGGAATTTAGAAAAGCCAAAACGGCAACATATGAGTATTTTGATTATAATAAGTCGACAACTAATAAAGAGACAATGCAAGAAACAACGTATAATTATTATTACACGACGTTGAAAGTTCCATATGGATATGATAATCGTTCAAAAACAGATCCAATTCTTAGAAGAACATACCAGGATGATACTTATGCATATAAAGATTCAGCTTATGCTGAGAAAATAAAAACGCTTACTTTTAATACTTCTTGGTCAGATACATCTGATGCGGTTAAAGTATGGGATGTTGGAGTAGAACCTGGAACGGTGCAAGCTTATATAAAAAATAGTCCGACTTATAGCGGTTATTATGATTTATACATTGAAGGTAATGGTAAATTATATGCTAATACGGACAGCTCATATCTAATTTATTCATTAACAGAACTTGAAGAAATTAATAATCTTGTGCTCTTTGATACTAGTTATACGACAAATATGAGTTATATGTTTTGCGTAGGAAGGTGGGATGATTCGCCACTTACTAGTTTAGATTTAAGTGGTTTTGATACTTCCAATGTTACGGATATGTCTTATATGTTTAAAAAAACTTCCTATTTGACCAGTCTGGATTTGAGTAATTTTAATACAGCTAATGTTATTAATATGGAAGGAATGTTTTATTATAATGATAATCTTACTAATTTAAATATATCAACTTTCAACACTTCTAAGGTTACTAATATGTCGCATATGTTTTATTTTAATAGAAGCCTTACAAGTTTAGATTTATCTAATTTTGATACACGTAATGTAACGGATATGAGTAGTATGTTTGGTTGGTGTAGACATTTAACTAGTTTGAATGTTACATCTTTTAATACTTCTAAAGTTACTGATATGGGCTATATGTTTGATTTATGCGAGAGTTTAACAAACTTAAATCTTAATTCATTTAATACATCAAAAGTCACTCTTATGAATGATATGTTTTCTAATTGTCAAAAGTTGACAGATTTAAATATTAGTTCGTTTAATACATCAAATGTTACTGATATGTCAGGTATGTTTTATTCAGATAAATCTTTGACTGTGTTGAACTTGTATAATTTTGATACAAAAAATGTTACAAATATGGCTAGTATGTTTTATTATTGTAGGAGTTTAACTAGTTTGAATGTTAGTTCATTTAATACATCAAAAGTTACGAATATGTACCAAATGTTTGCAGAGCTTTACTCTATTACAAATTTGGATGTATCAAATTTTGATACGCACAATGTAACGGTTATGAGTGCAATGTTTCAAGATTGCTCAAAGCTGTTGTTTCTTGATTTATCAAATTTTGATACCAGCAATGTTGAAGATATGGGAGCATCTAAATTTGTTTATTTTAATGACGATGGTAGTTTAGGTGGTGGTGCTGGTGGCGGTGGCGGTGGAATGTTTGAAGGATGTAGTAGTTTAAAATCGTTAGATTTATCTAATTTCGATACACGTAATGTAACGAATATGAATAGTATGTTTGAAGATTGCTCTGGTTTGGTATCTTTAGATATTTCTAATTTTAATACGCAATCTGTTACTGATATGACTGTTATGTTTTATAGAACAAGCAATTTGACCGATTATAAGCTACCAGTATTTGATGTACGAAGTGTTACAGAAATGCGAGGTATGTTTGGTAAGAGTAAAATAAATTATGTAAAAATGAATCGTGCTAATTTTAATAGTAGTGCTAAAGTAACACCATTAGTTCTTAAATATCAACAATTTCATTTAGTTGTAAGGTCTAGTCAAGATAAAGCATTATTTGGGAATTTAAGTAATACTAGGTTGAATATTACAGTAAGTACGAATTAGTATAAAAATGGAGGTGTTTGAGAGGATGAAGTTAGGTAATAAAGGAATGACGATGGTTGAAATTATTGTAAGTATTTCGTTAGTAGCAATTGTTATGATTTTTACCCTTAATTTATTGACGGATTTAAAAAGTGAAGAAACTTTAGGAATGGGGAAGACGGCTGACTTACTTAATCGTTCAATTATAGCTAAGAATGTTCAAGCTGACTTTGCCAAAGGAGTTAGTGAAGTCGGTTATTTAAGAGCGGGAGCAGCAACCAGATCAGGATGTTATTCTGAATTAAAAACAATTGGTAATTATACCATTAATTCTTGCTTTAGTTTTAAGATTAATGACGGAAAGTATTATTACTTGATTGCCGCTACTAAAGGTAGTGATGATTATTTTATTTATGCTAATGCGGCGTCTTCGACATCCCTTAGTGGCGCAGTCTATGAAGCATGGAAATTAACGAGTGCTAATTATAAGTGTTTAAATTATAAAGCAACGACGGTAAGTAATTCCGCAGAAAAGTATTTTCGGGTTTACTTAGAAAGTGATGTAGCAGAGTATAATAGTAATACCGTTATGAATTTTGACTTAGAATTTTCCTACTATTACTTTGGTGATGATATACCAGGATTTAATAACTTAGCAATAGATTGCCGTAATGGTTAAGTAAAAATAAGGTAGGATTAAAATTTATAATATTATAAAAAATTATAATGGTTAAAAAATATTTTCGTGTCTTTTAAGGGATGCCTTTTAAGATACTTCTTATAGTAAAGTTAATTAATAGGAACTTTAAATAATTTCTATTTTATGATATCATCTATAATAGATTAATAGTAGGTAAGTTAAACCTTATATTATAATAGAAGTAGAGTAGGATTGATGTTATGGCAAAGAAAAAGAATCTTAAGGGATTTATCTTGGTTGAGACAATGGTTGTAATAGCTTTTTTGGCAACGACTCTTTTAACTGTTTATTCTTCATTTACGACCGTTTTGGATAATGCTAAGACGAGAATATTCTATGATGATCCAATTTATTTATATCGAACTTATTACTTTTTATCTTACTTAGAAAAAAATAATTTACCAGAATTTATTGATAGTAAATTTAATAATACTTCAGGAACTGATAATCGTTCATTATCGATTGTTGAGTTTGGATGTAATGCTTTAAGTGTCACGGAAGCATCAGGAGGCGCTAGTGAAAGTGGCTTCTGTGAAAGTTTAAAAAGCAATATGGAGATTAATCATGTCTTTATTATGAATTATGATGTTAATGATGTTATCAAATGTGATGAACAAAGTGGTAATTTGGATGATAAAACATTGTATTGTCAAAGAAATAAGGCTTTACAAAATTTATCGATTAGTGCCGTAAATTATTTATATACCTTAGATGGCTATACTGGAAGCTCAACGCCTGATGCGGTAAGAGCATCGGGATACCGAATAGTGATGGAATTTAGAAAAGCTAAAACAGCAACTTATCAGTATTTTGATTATAATAAATCGACAACTAATAAGGAAACGATGCAAGAAACAACCTATGATTACTACTATGCAACTTTAAAAGTACCATATGGTTATGATAATCGTTCGAAAGAAGATGCCATTTTTAGAAAAACATACGCAGGTGATACTTTTGCCTACAAAGATCCAACTTATGCTAATAAAATAAGAACTATTACTTTTAATAGGACACTTTCTGATACCACGGGAGCTGTTAAAGTATGGGATATTGGGGTAGAGCCAGGGACACTACAAGCTTATATAAAAAATAGTTCAACTTATAGTGGTTATTATGATTTATATATTGAAGGTAAAGATAAAATATATACTAATTCAGATAGTTCGTACTTATTCGCCTCTTTATCTGAAGTTGAAGAGATTAATAATATAGATGTGTTAGATACCAGCTATACCCGTGATATGAATCATATGTTTGCAGTTGGATACAGTTCACGTCTTAAAAAATTGGATTTGCGAAGTTTTGATACTTCTAACGTTGTTAATATGTCCTATATGTTTGAAGGAAGACGTTCTTTAGAAACGCTAGATGTAAGTAGTTTTGATACGCGCAATGTTACCGATATGAGTGGAATGTTTTATAGTAATTATAAATTAACGACTCTTAATGTAAGTAATTTTAATACTAGTAAAGTGGTTAATATGAGTAATATGTTCCGAAATTGTATATGTTTAACTTCTTTAAACTTAAGTAATTTTGATACCCGAAACGTTACTAACATGCGTGGAATGTTTGCTGGACTTATGTTAACTACTATAGATTTATCCAATTTCAATACTTCAAAAGTTACCAATATGGCACGGATGTTTGCTCTTAATCCCCGTCTTACTTCACTAAATTTGAGTAACTTTGATACACGTAATGTTACCGACATGGGTGAAATGTTCTTTAATTGTAGTTTTTTAACTAATTTGAATATTAGTTCATTTAACACGATGAATGTTAAAAATATGTATCGAATGTTTAACGGTCTCGATTCTATTACTTCTTTAAATTTGAGCAACTTTGATACCAGGAATGTTGTCAATATGAGTAACATGTTTGCATCATCTAAAAAAATAACTTCTTTAAACGTTAGCTCATTTAATACTTCAAAAGTTACCAATATGGCGGGAATGTTTAGTGGCTTGGAAGTGTTAACGTCCTTGAATGTAGCGAATTTTGATACCCATAATGTGACGGACATGAGTGGAATGTTTGAAGATTGTCAATCTTTACGAACTTTAAATGTATCAAATTTTGATACTAGTAAGGTGGTAAAAATGGGATCTGGAACAAGAACTTTCCATTATAAGAATGGTGTGATAGAGGTTTCGGCTAGGTCTGATAATGGAGGAATGTTTGAACATTGCTCTAGTTTGACATCTTTAGACTTGTCTAATTTTAGGACAGATAAAGTAACTAATATGAATGGTATGTTTGCAAATTGTATTAGTTTAACTTGGTTAAATATTTCAAATTTTACTACGCAGTCTGTAACTAATATGGATATTATGTTCTATAATACACGGAGTTTATCGACTATTTATGCTCCCTCATTTGATGTCTCAAGAGTTACGACGATGGAAGGAATGTTTGCCTCTAGTAGATTGAGTGACTTTAGAATGAATCGTACTTCATTTAAGAGTAATGTTAATTTAAAACAATTTGTTAATAATGGTCAAGTTATGTCACTTGTAGTAAGATCGCAACAGGATAAGATTTTATTTGATAAGATGGGCTTTTCACGTTTAACAGTAACAGTAATGTCTTAAAGAATATTTTAAAGTGTCTTTTATGACACTTTTTATAATGCTAAAAAATAATTTAGTTGGTACTTTAAAAGTTTAAGTTCCGGTAAAATTTAAATTAAATTAAAAAATCAAAGATTGTGGGAAACTTTCTTTGATTTTTGATGCAAAAATAAGGTAAACACCTTATTTGTTTAGTATAATTAAGTTGTAAAAATAAAATTATTAGTAGACAAAATATTTGGAGGTGTCTACATGAATAATTTTACATAAAATACATATGAAATGAAAAGAGAAATAACGAATTTTTGTAAAAAATTTCAAGAGGTGTAAATAAACCTATAACTAAATTTATAAAAGATATAGAATATGGAATTGCATCATCTGATAGTTGTTTAATATCAAATATATCTAGAAGCCTAAATGGAAATATAAAACTAAAAAATACAATTGAAAGATTATGCGATAATTTAAATAATTTTAACGATACAAACAAGGTATATAAAAATTATATTGAAGCTATTTGCAATGTATATGGAGATGATCCAGTTGCTTTATTTGATGACTCTTACATATCTAGAATATATGGAATAAAATTTGAAGATCTAGATACCATAATTGATGCATCTGATTTAGAAAAAAAAGTTACAAAAGGATATCATGTTTGTGAATCGGTAATTTTGACAGAAAAAGAAAAACAACCAATAAGTGTATATAGCAAAATATATTCATGTAAAAGTAAAGAATTTAA
>CAKOHV010000027.1 GCA_934086145.1 uncultured Bacilli bacterium | reverse complement strand
AATACCGAAATCATTTATTTGCTTCTATTGTTTAGAATCTCTCTTTTTAATTAGTCCTTGACAAAGGGTTCATTTTAAATCCATAAGTCTTACTTTTTATTTTCATCTAAAGAATGTTCAATATTTAAATGTTGATAAGCTTTTTCTGTTGCAATTCGCCCACGTGGGGTCCTCTTTACAAAGCCTTCTTGTAATAAGTATGGCTCAACAACATCTTCAATAGTTGTTACTTCCTCCCCAATCGAAGTTGCGACTGTTTGGGCTCCAACTGGTCCACCATTAAATTTCATAATTAAAGCTTCTAAGTACTGAATATCAACTTGGTCTAATCCGGAAGAATCTACTTTCAAACGCTTTAACGACATCTGAGTAATATCTTCATCAATCTCAGAAGCTTCAAAAACTAAAGCAAAATCACGTACACGCTTAAACAAACGATTAGCAATACGTGGTGTTTTACGACTACGCGAAGCAAGTTCCATTGCTGCATCATCATTAATCGGCATTCCTAACACTTTACTAGTTCTTTTAACAATCTGATAAAGTTCTTCATTAGTATAATAGTTTAACTTTGAAACAATTCCAAAACGATCACGTAAAGGCGCTGAAATATCTCCGGCTCGTGTTGTTGCTCCAACTAAAGTAAAGGGTGGCAAATCAATACGTAAATTACGCGAAGTTCCATCACCATTGGAAATAACAATATCTAAGACAAAGTCTTCCATCGCTGGATACAATATTTCTTCAATATAACGAGGAATACGGTGAATTTCATCAATAAACAAGACATCCCCAGATTCCAAAGTTGATAAAATAGCTGCTAAATCCCCACTTTTCTCAATTGATGGTCCCGAAGCACATTTTATATTAGTCCCCATTTCATGCGCAATTATGTAAGCTAAAGTTGTCTTACCTAAACCGGGTGGCCCATAAAGTAAAACGTGATCTAAGACCTCATCACGCATCTTACAAGCTTTGATAAAAACTCTTAAATTATCCTTAATTTCCTTTTGCCCTATATATTCATCTAGATTACTTGGTCTGATACTTTGATCAAAGTTTTCCATCTCACTTGCGTTACTATCAACTATCCTTTTCATTTTATCACCATCTTAATCGCAAAATTATATACTTGCCTAAAGTTCTTAACTTTTCTCACTCCTGAAACCGTCTTCGTCGAAGGCGAATCCATTAATAAAACCTTTACCCCAACATTTTTAACCATTAACACATTTTTTTCATCATTATCGATAAATAAATTTATCTTTTCCCTTAAACAAACATCAGCTTTATTTTCACACCCCAAAATTACTTTATTAAAATTAAAGTTGTTCTTTTTAAGCCATTTTTTAGTTAACATCCTATTTTTTAAATTATTTGTTCTTCGCGTAATAAAAATAATCTTATGACCTTTTTTATAGAGTTTATTTATATATTCACTGGCTAATGGTTTAGGTTCTAATTTAGCATAAAAATCACTTTTTTTAATATAATCTAAAAAATTAGTGACATCCATTACATTCCAATAAAACATATCCATAAACGTTTGACCATTTTTATCCTTAAAACCTTGTCCCTTAACTTTTTGTTTATCAAATAATAGTGCTTCTTCCAACATTTTTTCATGTGTTAAACAAATCGTATCATCAAGATCTATGCCAATATTCAATAAAATCACCTCTTGACTATTTCATCAATAATTTTAAAGCATCTTTAACCTGTTGTTCAACCGAATTACCGGCATCAACTTGTGGTAAAATTTTCTTAATATCTCCTTTTTTATAACCTAAGCTCTCCAAAACTGCACATAATTCATCTAAGCCATCATTAGTAAATAAGTCATCATTTTTAACTAATTTACCTTTTAAATCTAAGATAATTTGACGTGCCACTTTCTCCCCAACTTTTGGAAACTTGGTTAAATACAAAAGATTTTCCCTTTCAATAGCATCATATATGCCATCAACTGGACTAGCCAAAATTGGTAAAGCTACCTTTGGTCCAACCCCTTTAACATTTATTAATCTTAAAAATAAATCTCTTTCCATTTCGCTTCTAAAACCATATAAGGTATACTCTTCTTCTCTAATATGATTATATACAAAAACTTTATATTCATTATTTTCTTGATAAACATAAGGATTAGGTACATATATTAAATAACCAATTCCGTTAGTTTCCAAACTAATATAATTAGCTCCATATCCTGTAACAATTCCTTTTATATAGTTAAACACTTTTATCACTCCCTACCCAAACATTATAGCATACATTTGTACTTATACAACCAAAAAGGAAGAGAATGCCCGTTCATTTCCTTCACTTCTTATAAAAAACATAATCTTGGTTACTAAAACTATTCTCATCATTTATTTTAAAAGTCATTTTTGCATCAGTTACTGCTTCAATATCTGTTTTTTCTTTTGTATCATAATCAAAAACTGAATAAGTATGACTTTTAAAATAAAGATTTAAAAAACCATTATTTATTTCATAGGTTCCATCATACGTATCCCCTGCTTTATCTAAGTTTAAATAAAAATAATAACGAAAAGTTCCATCATTATTTAACGTAATATAAGTATAACGAAGCGCTGGACAATCACTATCTTTCATACACTCCGTTAAACCATATATTCCATTACTTAAACTCTTTTTTTCTTTTTCACCACTTACTAATTTATCGATTGTATCATTACTATTATTAACCGTAGCAATCGTCACTAAATTATCTAAATTAGCTATGACAATATGGGTCCCACTTTCTTTTATATTCACCATACTATAGTAAGTAAAACCGGCATAATCATAAGTTAAAGCATGAATTCCCCCAAAGGCTTCCTTAATATTACAAGTTGTCTTCTCACAATCAACATCTTTCCCATCTAATTGGAGACTACCTCCCTCAGTGATCTCAAAATTAATATTTTCAAGAGGACCTAAGTAACTTTCATCTTGTAAACTATTTTTTACATGGATTCCTTTTATAGTCACTAAACGACGCGTCAACAAAGTTGTTTCTCCTTGGTAATTAAACTCAACTTCTTCATCTTTAATTTCACCATTACCATAATAATAACGCTTAATAAAATCATCTTTGCTTTGATAAATTTTACTATCTGCATAATATAAATCATATATTTTTCCTAAGTTTAACTTATTATACATTAAATTAGTAACAGCTCTAAAAGAATCTTTTTTTAAATATTCACTATCACTAACTTCATAATAGGAATAAAGTTCATCAAACTTAAACGTGTTATATGCTTCAACCATTCGATTAGTAATTCGTTTATCATAGATTCCATAGCAATATATTATATAGAATGAACAACCTATAATCAAAATTAAAAGTAATGAAAATGACAAAGTTAAGCTGATTTTTTTCATTACATCACTCCTGACTATTTTTTTCTATTCAATTTATCAATATACATTTTTATAAAAAGCCATATCGTAAATATCGTTCCTAAAATAATATACAAATAATATAAAAATTCTTGTTCACTTGTTACAACTTCATTTGAAGCAATCAAAGCAGCCCCAACGATAAAAGCAACATCTAAGATACATACAACAACACGATGGACCATTTTTTCTAAACGATCAATTTGTTTATTAGAATCCGTAACTTCAACATTAAATTTAACTTCACCACGCGTTGCTTCATTAAAGAAAGTATGAATATCACTAGGAATCTTTCGTAAACTATCTAATGAAAAAACAGTTTCTTTAACTCCTGTACGCCAATTATCTTTTTTAAATATTTCTTTAAAACTAGAACCAGCACATCTATTTTTTAATACTTGCATTAAACTAATTGAAGGACTAACTACTTCAAGGGTTCCTTCTAATACCACAATGCCTCTAATTAACATCGTAATATCCTTCGGTAAAGTAATATTATTACTTCCTAACATATTAAGCATTTCATTAGCAAAATAAGTAATATTAATTTCCTGGATGGCCATCGCTTTATTTTTATTTAAAATATTTTCTATTTCTCGACGCAACTTAGTATGATTAACTTCCCCCTTAACATCCCCTAAAATTAATAAGTTTTTCTCAACTTCTAAAATATCGTCTTCTAAAATAGCAATAATACAATTTTCTAACAATTGCTTATCACGACTACTTATTCTTCCAACCATTCCAAAATCTAGGTAAACAATTTTACCTTCTTCAATAAAGATATTATCTGGATGGGGATCAGCATGAAAAACTCCGCAATCAATCGCTTGATAAATATAATTATTAGCTAACTTACTACCTATTTCTAAAAGATCATAACCATCATCTAAAAGCTGCTGGCGATCAGCAATTAAAGTTCCAGCAATAAACTCCATTACCAAGACTTTCTCACAACTATACTCCGGATAAACCTTCGGAATTTTAACGTATGCAACATCTTTATTTAACTGTCTAAATTCTTCCATATAAGAAGCTTCTTTTAAAAAGTTCATTTCTTCATAGGCCGTATGTAAAAGTTCATCTAAAGCATCATCAATTGAAATAATATTCTTAAAGAGTTGTTGTAACTTTAAAACATGACAAACTTTTTTTAAGACATTAATATCAGAAGTCATTATATTTTTTATATTTTTTCTTTGAACCTTTATAACAACTAAATCCCCATTTAAAAGAGTCGCTTTATGAACTTGAGCAATTGAGGCACTCCCAATCGCTTCTTTATCGACATTCAAAAAAACTTCATATAGCTTTTTTTGATATTGTTCTTCAATAATTGCTACGACTTCTTCATAAGACATTGGTTTAACTTCACTACGTAATTTACTTAATTCATCAATATATTCCTGTGGTAACATATCAGGGCGATTTGACAAAATTTGTCCAATTTTAATAAAAGTAGGACCCAATTCTTCTAAGATTTTACGAAACTTAGCCGGATTCATTCCTCCCAAGACATTATTTTCTTTTAATACAGAAAATATTTCTACAAATCTTTTCTTCCCACTAATAGGTGCTTCTTCTTCAATTTTTTTTAATTCTTCATCATAATTTAGTGTTTCCAAGCTAATCCCCTCTCTCTTATTCTTAAATATTATAGCATACTAAACCAATTAAAAAAAGAAAGATTACTTTTGCTCTTTCTTCTTCTCTTCTGTTGATTGTTTAGGTTTATTCCAACCCTTTTTTTCAATTTCTTCCAATATCTTTGTACGTTCTTCTTCACTTAAACTATCTAATGTATCAATAATATCATCAGATGTCACTTCAGCTGTTTCTGTAATAACCGTTACATTTTCCTTCATAACTTCCTTAATATTATGTTTTAATTCTTCATTAGCAATAGAGCCTTTTTCGTACAATTCTTGACCTTTTTTTAATAAGTCATCCTTAAGTTCTTTAGCTTTTTCATTAGTTAAAGACATTGCTCCTAAGCCCATTAATAAAATTTTCTTTATATCTTCTTTCATATCATAACCTCCATATTGCTATTATAGCACTTCTCTTTAATAAAGGGAATAACTCCCTATTTTATTTGTGACAATCACAATAAATTATAAGTTTTGCCAAAGATTAAAACGCATATCCAAATATATTAACGAACCAAGAAATATTATATAAAACCCAGGAACAAAAGATTGTCTCCCATCAATTTTAGGAACCAATCTTCTATTTTAATTCAAATTATTTACCTCTATGTACTCCTTCATTTAAACCTTCTAAAATAGAGTTAAAAGTAATTTCACCATCAGGATTTAAAAAAGCAGCACTAACACTAGAATTAGCAAGCTCTGAAAAAATAGTTGTATGAGTCTCAGAAAAAAAACTAGTATAAGCTTCTTCATTTGCGGTACATTCAACTAAATCTGCAGCTAAAAATTTGGAAAAATCTTCAGCATTAGTAAATGGTTTCATAATTAAATTATATTTATAAATTTCATTTCTGACCTCACCATTTTGGCTATTACTATAAGAACCATAATCAATTAATATCTCTTTAGAATCTTTACTCATAAGTGCTTTTGCGATATTACAGCTTAACCTTCTATCCACTTGATATTTATAAAATCTAAATCTATTATATTCAATATCTTTTTTATTTCTAATAGAATTTACATAGACAGCAAATGACAGACCATAATAACCAACATATAGTTTTACCTCTTTAGTAATATTTTCTTGTTGAGTTTTATCATCTGAAGATTCTAGTAAAGTTTCCACCTTTTTAGTTGGAACCGAATCATAAGCTTGTTGTTGAATTCGTTGTAATGTTTGCTGCTGGACTTGTTGATGCTTTTGCTTTTTTTGTTGCATGATTATATCTTTTATTTTTTCACTTGTATGAACATTAAAACAAAACTTTTCACTATCAATTCCATATTGTTTGGCATTGCTTTTTATTTCCGTTTGAACATCTTTTATAAAGTTTGGATCTTTTTTTAGAATATTTAATGATAATTTTTGAATAACCGTATCCAACATATATCCATTAAATGACACATGTTTACCATTTCTAACTTCCATTTTTATTGTTTCCACATCTTCATAACTTCCATTACAAATTTGGGGTAAAGAAATAATAATTCTATCTCTTAAAAATTCATATATATTTTGTTTAACTTCTGGCGATTTGATATCCAATAAAGCATAACCTAGTCTATCAATCACCATTGTTGGATAATAAGTAATTCCTTTTGCTTGAGCTCTTTTTTTAGCCTCATCTTCATAACGTAAATAATCACTTGTTAAATCAACAATTAGTTTTTCAGTTGCTTTCACTGCTATGTAATCTTGAAGACTTATTTTTTGTCCTTGATAAATTATTTGTTGATTTCGATGTTTCATAACCCATTGTTTTGTAACTTTATCAATTGATTTGTCAAGAAGTTCCGCTCTAGTAGCATTAAAAGAATGCTTTTTTCTGCCAGGAATTTTCTCTGGTTGTGCACCATACCCAATCCAGCCATCTATTTTCCCGGTAAGAACCGGCGGTTCTTTGATTCTTGAAATCAAGCCAGGATGTTCTCTTTTAATCTCTTGTAATATTTCTACGTATTTAGTTATGTTTTCATTTGATGAGTACAATACAATATTGTCATCTCTATTAGCTTTTGGATCAAATTTAAAATAATATGGCAAATGATGTTCATCACATTTTTCAACTAAATAGATTAAGATTTTATAAGTATCTAATGACTCAGTATTTAAATATAATCTATGTTCTATATTAGGATAGGAATCTTTTTTGGCAGTTAAATATTTAGAACAGACATGAAACCATCCAGTACTCTTTCCAAAAGACCTCCAACTATATTTTTCTAAGGCATTTTCTAATTTTGCATCACCTTTACGCCCATAAAAAATCTCACTAGCTTCTTTCTGTGTTGAAACATCATGAATTTTGCTTAAATAATTTCGCATTTTTACGAAATCAGCTCCATATTCTCCTGCTTCAAGCAATTTTGTAACTTCATCTTCAGTCAAAGCTAAAATATTATTTTTCCATTTATTAAATAGCATCGCGTGAAACTTATCTGCATCTTCTTGATAACATATTCCATGTTGTTTCATTTTAATAATTCTAATTAAGTGACCATAATATCCTCCAGAACCCTGCGATTTATTTGCATAAGCCATTATTAGTTTTTCAATTATGCTTGGATCATCAAGGGGATTACTTATTTGATCATATAATTCTGTTAATTCCATCTCTTTCATCTCCAACTATTTAATATTTCTAAATTTTTTTTGAACTTTTTCTACTTCTTGAGCTATCACCTTTTTAAAATTCAACAATTCACTTATCTTTTCAAACTCAGAAATTTCTTGGTCGTATGTTCCAACTATTTTAAAATAATTATTATAAGTTAATTCCCAATGGCTGAATTCCTCTGGCTCTTCTTCTGTAAAATAATTGTTTTTTAGATCTCGTAAGTCATATTTTTGAATTTCTTCAAGTAATTCATCAGGTTTATCTATTTCTTCATCATAAGAATCAGTAGTATATTCTTTATCCTCTTCTAAAATTAAATATGTATGGGAAATTGTTTTTTTCCATTCTAACCTATCTTTTTCAAAATTATATTTACAAGTAAGTTCAATACTTGTTGTTATAGGTACACCAACATCTATGTCTTCTAAATTCCAATAAAAATGTTCAATTTTTAATTGACTAATTTTAAATGCATTCCTTTTTCTATCAACTTTCATACCATCAATTACATCCCTAAAATTATCAAATTCATCATTCATATAAATACCTCTGCTATTATAAGTATAACATTATTTTTATTAATATGTAATTTTTTATTCTAAAGTCATATTAGTAGTCTTCTAAAAAAGTTATCATTAGACAAAAATAAAAAAATTCTATTATTAATTGAAATATTAAGTACTAAAAAAATAACTAGATACAATCATGATTCAAAAATATCAAAAATCTTATCTTTCATGTTATATCTAGTTTATATTTTTTAGACAATTACCTTATCTTTTATCAAGAGTTACTCTTTACTAATTTAATATATGCTTCAGCTTGATAATTAAAGCATTCTTTCATTAAATAAGCAGTCTTCTTTTCATAAGCCACTACAACTTCCTTGGTAATACCTAATCCTTCAGCAATCTCTGGAATTTGCAAATATTTATTATCAATAAAACCAAAGCGCAACAAAATATACTTTTTATAATCATCTAACTGTTCAAAATCTAAAGTTTCTTCGATATGTAAGTAATGAAAAAGTTCTGTAAAACTATCTCCCTTTTCTTCTTTAGCATAAAGAGATACTACTTTTTTAAGTTCATCATATGGTCGTTCTTCAATCTTTTCATTGGTAACCTCATTTTTCAAAGAAACACGCTTTATTACTTGCGGAGACTTAATCATTTTACCATTTTTAAAATTGCGAATTTCCTTAACCAAATATACTCCTAAAGTTTCCGGACCTTGATAATTTAGTAAAGACATCTGTAAATAATTATCTAAAGAAGCATCATGTTTAATATGCCATTTAGCACACACGAAATCAATAATTTTAAAATTATCTAAGTATAACTCAAGTAGTAAATCATCAAATAAATTAGCTTCATGACATAAATAAATATATATAATTTTTTTTAATTCAATTAAGTAATAATAAAGAAACTCAATATTTTCTTTTTCTAAAACATTTATTTTGTATCCATAAATTATAACTTCCGAACATGCCAAATTATCTAAAAGATTAAGTAAGAATGCTCGACTTGTTAAAGTCACCACATCACCATTTACACGTTCCTTATTTATTAAGTCTTCGTATTTTCTTAAAGTATCTGTTTGACTTTTTAAAAATAATATAACAGCTTCTTCTTTTGTTTTATCCATTATTTTTTCAATTCTAAAATATAATTATCAATCTTACGATTAAGCATTTCACGATACATTTCGACTGAATCAGCAATCATTTCTTTAACAACACTTTGATCAATCTTTAAGAATGCTGCAATCTCACCAATTGTAAATGAACGTCCCAAAAAGCCATGAAATAATGATGCAACAACAACCTGTTCAATAGGGAAACCGGTTTTCGTAAATTCAACGAATTCTGGTGAATTAAAAATCTTTTTAATATCTTTAAAGTCTGCTGCTGATAAAGTTTGTTGTCCTTGATTATTATTAGTTTGCTCAACTGCATTATCAGAAACCACTGGTGGCGTTACTAAGTTTTCTAAAGTATCTTCTTTAATACTTTCCGTTGGCTTAGCATCAATTATAGAAGCTGCTGCTACCGTTTCAACATTTCTTTCAAGATTTTGTTCCTTCTCTGGTTCTGGTAAAATCATTTCTTTTTCTGTTGCCTCTGGTGCCACTACTTCATTTACGATTACTTGACTAACTATTTTCTCATTTTCCTTAGTTGTTTCACTAGTCTCATTTACTTTCATAATTTCTTCCTCATTTCTCTCTTTAACTTCTACTTGCTCATTTGCACTGCCCGGCGTTCCCTTTTTACTAACCGAAGTTACATACATCGCTCTTTCTGGATAAAGAAGTTTAAGTTTATTTTTTAATTTCGGAATAACATTGGCATTATAAGTAAGATTTTCACGTTTTTCTAGCTTTTCGCCACCTTCACCATCCAATTTTGGCCCAAAACGTTTTTGAATAATTCTTTTATCATTATCACTTAACTCATCGATTGCTAAAGCCAATTCTTCATATGTAAAATGATTTTTAAAATAAACTAATAAACTAACAAAATCTGGTTTATATATTTTTATATCATTGGCTACTAATTCCTTTAATTTAGAAGTAAATTCTTCTTCATTATAATCCTTTAGAAGTTCATAATATTTCTGAACCTTTGGAAACAAGACCCCATAAAAACGATTTCTCTGTCCTGGTGCCAATTTAAGTTTCCCTGTTCCGGTCAAATCAGTGCCATATTTTATATAAAATAATTCTTGATCACTTTCTGGAAACGCTTCAACAATCTTTCTTATCTTCCAGCGCTCATCATCTGCTACATGAAAGAAAGTAAATAAATTTCTAATTTCTTTTTGATGTCTTTTTTCCATTTCTACTTCTTCTCTTCCTTTTTTATTTTTTTGACTATTTTCATTCCATATTACTTTACTATGATCTGATACTTGTTCTGCTCGAAATTTTTTTGCCTCTTCTGGATAATCCAGATAAACATCCGCAAAAGAATCAATATTTTTTACACAACGCAATTTATTTAAAGCCCTTCCTTCAAGTTGCCTTGCTCGTTCTCTTGTAAAATGATATTTTTTACCAACTTCATCCAAAGTATAAACGCGACCATCATAAAAACCATTACGATAAAATAAAATTTCTTTTTCAATCTGCTTTAAATGAGCTTGTTCAATCAAATTTAATATTTCCTCATGAAAAGTACTTTGCATGCCACGCTCTTCAACTGATTTCTGATGATCTGATACAAAATCCATCAACTCAGCTTCGTCATCTTCCCCAGCTGGACTATTTAAACTCGCTGTATCATGAAAATAAGGAATTATGTCTGTAATATGTTCTACTTTTACCCCCAAAATATTAGCTATTTCCTCTTCGGTTGGTTTTCGCCCATTATCAGTTTCAAAAGTAGTAATCACTTTTTTCGTCGCCACAATCCTTTCATGAATATATTGTGGTACTCTAATCGAACGACTTTGCGAACTAAGATAACGTTGTATCACTTGGATAATCCACCATGTTGCATACGTTTTAAAACGGAATCCTTCCTGATAATCATATTTTTCTGCCGCTTTCATTAAACCAACATTCCCACATTGAACAAGATCAGCGTAAAAAGTAGGATTAACTCTCCCAAAGAATTTTTTAGCAGTCTTAACAACATACTTTAAATTAGTTTCAACAAGTTGGTTTCGAGCTTCCATGTCCCCCTCACTGGCAGCTTTCGCTAATTCTCTTTCTTCCTGTGCCGTTAAATTTTTTTTATTCAAAGTACCAATATCATTTAAATATTGGGAAAGCGCAGATATTTCACTAGTAGGCAACTCTTCACTAAAATCTTCGTCATCTTCATCCAGTTCTTCAGCAGCAATATCCTTTCTTAACATATACATTTTAATAAAATGCTTCATCACATCATTAGTTGAAACTCGATTAATCCAAGCTTCACTACACTCTGAAGCTCCAGCAAAAAGTGAAGTTAAATCTGTAATAAAAAGAGGACAAGCATCAAAAATTGCCAAAGTCGTATCAATATCTTCCGCATAACCAATCTTCTTTAAAAAAAGCGTTCCTTCTGCCAATTTATTCTTGCCACAAAAAGCTAAATAATCATTCATCAATTTATAATTGTCATCTGCCAAATGCGCTAAAAGATATTTATTAGTATATAAAGCAATGTCACTAACAATCATATGAATTTTTCTTGTATATTCCCCATAAGACGCCGCAATCCTTTTTACGATATCTCTTTCTATTTGTAGGAATATCTCTTTATCTAAAAATCTATATTTTTTATAAGCTTCATCAAAGGCTGGTTCTAACGTTCTACAAGCCTTTTTAAGGGCATCTGCATTGCCATTTCTTACTTCATTTAATTCCTCTTCACTTATAAAATACCACTTCAAATGACTCGTCCCCCTTTTCCTTCTAAGTAGCTTAACAAAAACAATTTCATTTTTCAACTAAAAATACCAAAAAGCGTCAAACTTTTTGATATTAATTACACAAAAATATTTATTACTAATAACATTATTAAAAAGAAAAACAAACACAAGAAAGTAAGTAAAATTGGTTGTTTCTTAGCTTTCCTAATTAAATAATTTTTCTTTTTAGTTCCAATCAAATCCAACTGACGATTGACACTTTCTGCTACACTATTACCATATTTTAAAGAAGATACAATATTTAGTATTATATTATTAATCGTTGTTGAAGGAATCTCTTTATTTAAATCAGTTAAAGCTTCTTCAAGAGACTTCCCTATCTCCACCTCATGCAAAGCACTCACAAATAAATGAGATAACTCATTATCAATAATCTCTGTGGAAATAATCAAAGCTCTCTTAACATTCTTTCCCCCATTTAAAGCATTTAGAAAAATTGGGAAAAATTGTAAAGCTTCATCCTCTAATTTATATTTCCTTTTTTTTATTTGTAAATCAATAAAGAAATACTCACTACCAAAATAAAATAATAAGGCCGCCACGGGTGCAATAATATAACCAGCTTTTAAAAACACTAAGAAAAATAATAAGATTAAGAAAGAAAAAATAATCTTCAAACCTAATAAGAAATGCACATCATAATTTATTCCCAATAGTTTAATCTTTATCTTTAACTTATCCATATGTTTCTTTTCATAAAAACGACTAGCAACATCATCTACCATAAAACTACCTCCTTACAATTTCTATAATACACAAATATATTACATAAATTAAAACTTCAATAATAACAATAATATAACCTACTTTTGAAGCAAAAATTAAATTTAAGTAATCTTTATTTAATAAAATAGCTAAAGAAAATAAAATAAGTGGTAAAAAAGTAACAATCAATCTAAAAACTTTATTAGTATTATCATACATTTTTAATTCGTTTAATTCATTACGCTCTTTATAAACATCTTTTTCTAAATCATCAAAACAACTTATTAAATTATAGCCATTTCTATTTATCAATTGCATAATATTACTTATTCTTAAAACGACTTTCAAATCAGTACGAATATACATATTATAAAAAGCTTCTTCATATAAAAAGCCATGATTTATATCATCTTTAACTTTTATAAATTCTTCTTTTAAAGGACCTTCTGTACTTTTAATAACATTATCAATAGCTTGACGAACACTCATATTAGCTTTAAAACTATTATTCATCAAAATAATAGCACTAACTATATCATTATCAATACTTTTATAAGTTCGGTAATCCGCACAATCATACAAGAAGTCAGGGAATAAAAAGCCAAAGCAACAAACTAAGATAAAAATTAAAAGATTAAAACTTAAACCTTGTAAGAGAACTTCAAAAATATATAAAGCTACAAAGAAAAAGCAAGAAAGAAACTTAATCGTTACAAAGTCCATTGCACTTTTATAACTTTTTTCTTCACTCTTAATAAATCTTTCATAATTTTCAGCTAATTCCTGCAAAAAAGACAATTTACTCAAAAATTTACTAACTTTATGAATAAACTTCCATAACCTATTTTCTAAATTATAATTATTATTTTTATCGCGAATTGCATAATCTTCGAGACGTTTAACACGACAAATAGATTTTAATAAACAAATTAATAAATATAGAATTACAAATACTAAAACGTATGAAGCTATGCTTAACAAAGCACTATATTCATCCATGCTTCTTCACCTACTTACCTTTTTTAAATTTAAACATCTCATCCAAATCTCTTATTCCTGCATTCTGTATTTTTTCTAAGCATTTTGGCACATATTTATATAAAGTATATTCACCCTCAACAGTTCCATTTTCTAATACATTTTGAACTTTAAAATCAAAAATATCTTTCATAACAATCTCGCCATTATTAGTTCCCACAATTTCAGAAATTGCGACTATCTTTCTCTTCCCATCACGCATACGACTCATATGCACAACTAAGTCAATCGCATTACTCATATATTCTCTAACAGCCGTTAAAGAAACATCTTTATTATCCATTAAAACCATTGTTTCTAGTCTTCTTAAAGCATCTAAAGGACTATTGGCATGTAATGTAGTAATTGAACCATCATGCCCCGTATTCATTGCTTGTAATAAATCAATTGCTTCATTACCTCTTACTTCTCCAATAATAATCCGATCAGGGCGCATACGTAGTGAATTACGAACCAAATCACGAATTGTTATTTCGCCTACCCCCTCATAATTAGCGGCTTTCGTTTCTAAAGATACCACATTACTTTGTTTCAAATTAAGTTCTAATGCATCTTCAATCGTAATAATACGTTCATTAGTATCAATATAATTACTCAAAATATTAAGTAATGTTGTCTTCCCTGTTCCAGCTCCGCCACTAATTAAAATATTTAAACGAGCCTGCACAGCCGCTTGTAAAAAGCGAGCCATATAAGGAGTTAAAGAACCATTTCCCACTAATGTTTCCATATCAACTAAATTAGGTCTAAACTTCCTAATAGTAATAATTGGATTCTTTGATAATGGTGGAATAATCGCATTTATACGACTTCCATCTTCTCCTCTTGCATCAATCATCGGATTATTAATATCAATCATTCGTCCTGATGCCGCTAATAACTTTTCAATCGTCCTAACAATATGGGCATTATCTATAAAAGACACACTATTATCTTTAACAATATTCCCATCTGTTTCAATATAAATATCCGAAGGACTATTAACCATAATCTCCGTTACATTTTTATCTTTTAATAACTCCGTTAAAGGACCATATCCATTTACTTCATTATCAATTAAATTATAAAGATAATTACGTTCTAAACTACTAAGATCATAACCATTTATAATCTCATCTATTTCTTCATTTAAGACATCATTACTAACATTTTTTAATAACATTCCGCGATTACTTAAATCTTCTAATATTTTCTTACGAAATTTCTCCAGTAATTCTTTATCTTTAAAAATATCATAGTCAACAGCTTCATTATATTTATTTTCTATCTTTACATTAAAAGCCTTTAATAAACTATTACTCACTCTTCATCATCTCCTAATAAATCAGTTGCAATGACCAAGAATGTTTGATAATCCTTCGGACATACACGACTAAATCTTTTATCTAAAGAAATTATTTTACCATCCATAATATACTTTTCCATATCTTTCAAGAACAAATCAACTGACAAAGTATAATCGACATTATTTTTTAAAATATGTTTAATATCATACATACTAAAATATGATTTAAATGGATCACGACTATTATTAAGCATAACTTTATAATTATCAAATTCTAATTCTTTAAAAATAGCCAATATAGATTTTAAATTTTTTAAGTCAATTGGATCATTTGTTGTCAAAAAAAGTATTTTAGTTACTGTTTGTAAAATAACTAAGTTTATATCGCTAAGGGTATGATTAGTATCTATTAAAACAACATCATATTCCAATTCGGCTTTTTTAATAATGTCATTAACTACTCGTACATCCATTTTATTAGCATCTCTTGGATCTTTAGGTGAGGCTAAAATATCAATATTTTTATCATATGAACTAACATAATCTTTTACTTTTGTAAAACGATTATTTAAAATATCTTCCCCCATATCATAAACACTCATTTTAATTCGTTTATTTAAGGAGGCAGCAACTCCCCCCGTCCCTAAATCAAAATCGATAATTAAAACTTTCTTATCTAATTGTTCTAAAATTCCTGCTAAATTAAGAATATTAACGGTCTTACCAACCCCACCTTTAGCAGAAAAAAAGCACATACTTTTACCTTTTTTTATTTTCATATCTCATCACTTCCGTGTACTATTCTATTATTAATTATTATAGCATTTTCTCTGTACACAAACAAGAAAAAAGAAGCAATTCTCCTTTACATGTCACCTTCATCTTTTAACACAAACTCCTTTATTCCTTATCTTTTTCGAACTAAAATGCACTATTGAACATCATTTTCATATATTTTATCCACTAATTTTTTTCATCATCTTTCTTCTTATCCTTTTGTAAACTTTTGCTACTTTAACTTATCTATCAATTTTCAAGAAAAAAGACGATTCCCATTATAATAGAATCATCTTCCCTTAATAAAAATTTTCTAATCTTTATTTTTTTACTTAATACGTTCTAAAATATCACGTGCTGCAACTAAACCAGTAGCAGCCGCCGTAACTATGTTACCAGCTTTGCCGGCTCCATCACCTATAAAATAAATATTATCATCTTTTAATTTAAAATTATTATCTGTTTCAATCTCGTTACTAAAGAACTTAATTTCCGGACCATATAATAAAGTATCATCATTATTTACTCCCGGAATTATTTTATCTAGAGTTTCTAAGCCTTCTAAAATATTAGTTATAATACGATGTGGCAATACTAAAGCTAAGTCCCCAGCAACACAGTCTTTTAATGTTGGTTCAATAAAACCTTTATTTATACGATGCCAATCACTTCGACGACCATTCTTTAAATCACGTAATGATTGAATAATTGGTTTACCATCACCTAATACATTAGCAATTCGGGCGATACTTTCACCATATAACCTCGTATTCGTTACCGGTTCCGTTAAATTAACTTTAGAAATAAAAGCAAAATTTGTATTATTTGATTTAACTTCTTTTAAAGCATGACCATTAACACAGATATAACCATAATAATTTTCTTTAGCTACAAAGCCACCAGGATTTGTACAGAATGTTCTAATTTCATCACCATAAGTTTTCGTTTTAATAAAAATAGTTGGATCATATATTACACTAGTAATCTCTTCCATAATATCTTTTCTAACTTCGATACGAACCCCAATTTCAATACTTTGTGACAAATAAGGAATATTATATTTATCAGCTAATTCCTGTACCCACTTAGCTCCTGTACGTCCTGGTGCAACGATAACATTCTTCCCACTAATAACTTCATTTTTTTCCGGTATTTCATAAGTTATTTCATGATTATCTTCGTTTATTGTCTTGATATCAATAACATTAGCTCTATCTATTAAAGTAACACCATTATTAACCAAGTAATCACATATCTCATCAATATAAGTTGGTAAATGGTCACTCCCCAAATGTTTTTGTTTGATAATTAATAACTTAGCACCTGCTACTGCTACTTTCTTTCTTATTTCCATTGCTTCAGTCATATTTGACGGGAATACTTCAGCATCCATATTAAATTTATTAAATATTTCTTCTGTTTCATCAATTAACTTAAAAGCCTCTGATTCTAACATATACTTTGTTAAATCACTCTTGCCAAGTTTAGGAATAAAGTTCAATTTACCATCACTAAATGTTCCTGCTCCACCATATCCTGATAAGATAGCACAAGGATTACAATTTTGACAAGCAACTCCCAGTTTATTCATCGGACAAACACGTTTTTTTACTCTAAATCCCCTATCTAAAACAGCGATTTTTAAATCTTTATTTTTATTGATTAATTCATAAGCACTAAATAACCCCGCTGGTCCGGCACCTATAATTACGACATCATATTTCATTTTCTACCCTCCTAACAAATTCTAACATAAAAAAAAGAAAAGTTCTACCTCAAACTTTTTCTTAAAATGTTCAAGTCTTTCCTTTAAAACTTCTTGCATAAAAAAGCCCCATCTTTATTCGCGACTTATTATAAAACAAAGACACTTTTTTGCCAATTTTTACTCAAAAAAAGAATAATTGCTTATTCTTTAAAAGTAAACATATAATCAAGAATTTGAACATCATCTCCACGTTTAGCCCCTAAACGTTCTAACTCGTCATCAATTCCCATTCCCTTTAACTTACGAGCAAAACGACGCGCTGATTCATCCTCTTGGAACTTTGTCATCATTAATAACTTTTCAATTTCTTCTCCTTTAACAACCCAAACACCTTCTTCATCTTTGGTTATTGTATAAGGTTTTTCATTCTTAAACTTATAAATAATATGACTTTCATAGCTTGTTTCTTCGTATAATGGTTCTAACATCACATTATCTAGCATATCAGCTAATTTAGCAATTAAGTCATTTATTCCTTGATTATTCATTGCACTAATCTCGACAATTTCCAAATTTGGATATTTTTGACGAAATTTTTGTAAATTATCTTTCGCATCAGGCAAATCCATTTTATTAGCAATAACTAGTTCCGGCTTACGTGCTAGTTTTTCATCATATTTTGTCATTTCAGTTCTAATTGCTTCATAATCCTTTATTGGATCACGTCCTTCAAATGCTCCCATATCAATAACATGACCAATAATTTTGTTACGCATAGCATGTTTCAAGAACTTTTCTCCTAAGCCAGCTCCTTCGGCAGCACCTTCAATAAGTCCAGGTAAATCAGCCATTACAAAGTTACGACCATCTTGTAACTTGACCACTCCTAAATTAGGTGACAATGTTGTAAAATGATAAGCTGCTATTTTCGGACTAGCATTGCTAATTAAAGATAACAAAGTACTTTTCCCAACACTTGGCATTCCAATTAAACCAACATCCGCTAAAACTTTCAATTCACATTTAACAATACGTTCTTCCCCTGGTTCCCCATATTCACTCATTTTTGGGGCTGGATCTTGTTGCGTAGCAAAGGCTTTATTGCCACGACCACCACGTCCTCCATGACAAACCACAAAAGAGTCTCCTTCTTTAACTAAGTCACAAATAACTAAACCAGTTGCATCATCAATTAAAGTCGTCCCCATTGGTACTTTAACAATAACTGCTGGGGCATTAGCTCCATGACGATTACTTCCTTTACCATTAACACCTTTGTCACCTTTTATTATTTTTTTGTATTTTAAATCAACAAGTGTCTTTAAACCTTTTTCGGTTTCAAAAATTATATCAGCACCTTTGCCGCCATTACCACCATTTGGTCCACCTAATGGAACAAACTTTTCTCTTCTAAATGAAGTACAACCGTCTCCACCTTTACCAGCAATAAGTTCTATTTTCACTTCATCTACAAACATATAAATTCCTTCTTTCAGTAACCCCTAAATTTCTTAAAATATTATATCATAAATAAAAGACCTTTATAAGGTCCTTTATCATTAAGCTTCGTATACGCTTACTTTTTTCTTGTCTTTACCATATCTCTCGAATTTTACAACTCCAGAAATTTTAGCAAATAGAGTATGATCTTTACCCATTCCAACATTTTCACCTGGATAAATCTTAGTTCCTCTTTGACGGTATAGAATGCTTCCTGCTGATACTACTTGTCCATCAGCAGCTTTAGCACCTAATCTACGACCTATTGAATCACGACCGTTTTGAGTAGAACCTTGAGCTTTAACGTGAGCGAATAATTGGATATTTAAACTTAATCTTTGCATATTCTTAATCCTCATTTCTAATCTCAATATTTTTCGGATATTGTTCTTTTAATTCATCGAACATAATTAGCATATTGTCAAAAAGTTTTTGATTTACTAATGTATCCTTTAAAGTTCTGATTTTCAATAAACCAGCTTTCTCCTCGTAATCAATTGATTCATCTAAACACGAAATAGCATTGATTGTTGTTATGGCAATACTACTTACTGCTGCACAAACTATATCTTTGCCATTAACATCGTAATTAGCATGACCCTTTATTACAATTTCATAAATTTTGCCATTACTTTTTTTGACATTAACTTTAATCATAATTATTTAACAATTTTCTTAACAGTTAACTTAGTATATGGTTGTCTATGACCTTGTTTCTTACGGAATTTCTTCTTAGGTCTGTATTTGAAAACAACAACTTTCTTTTGTTTTCCTTGTTTTTCAACAGAACAAACAACTTTTGCACCGTCAACAACTGGTGTTCCAGCTACACCATCAACGTATAATACTTGATCAAAAGTAACTTCAGTACCAACTTCAGCATCTAGTTTTTCTACATAAATAGTTTCGCCTTCAGAAACATAATATTGTTTTCCGCCAGTAACAAATATAGCTTTCATCTTCATACCTCCTATAAAATTTAAGACTCGCCCTAAAGGTGGTAGTAACACACTTAAACCTTTTTGGTGCGGTGTTTGAAAGCTCATCCTTCAAAACAACTAAGATTATAGCAAAGGAATAGTAGAAAGTCAAATGAAATTCCGCATGTTTATGGCAATCTCCCGAAAAAATCTAGAAGACTTAACTCCTAGATTACTTTAAATATTTTTCGATAACAACTGTTATTCTAAAGAATTCTTTCTCTAATTCAGCAAAATTATCATTAACATAATCGCTATTCTGTGCTTTCGCTTTCATTTCATGTTCATAAGCTAGCTCCGCTAACTTCGTAAAACCAAAATACTTAGCATCACTCTTTAAAGAGTGCACGGCTATAGCATAGCTTGCTAAATCATTCTTTTCTTTGCACTCTTTCATCTCTTTAAACTTGTGCTGACATTCTTTAAACCATTCCGCTAACATTTCATTATAGGTTTCAAGGTCCCCAAATGTTTCTAGCCCTTTTTCATAATCAATTCCATTATGTGTTAAATAAGTTTCATCAATTTTTACTTCTGGCTGACTGTTCTCATTCGTCTTAGGAAGTTCAATTAAACCCGTATCAAACGTATAAGCTGGAACTTTACTCCAATCAATTGGGACTTTTTTAACTGGTTCTTCCTGTTCTACTCCATCTTCTTTGATATCAACTTGCTCTTGCTTACTTAAATCATCTTTTACTTCACCCGTAGCTTGCTGAGCAAAGATCACATCTAACTTTTCTTGAATTTGTTCACGAGAGAAAGGCTTAGCAATATAATCAATAAAACCTTCATTAATATAACGATTCTTGGCTCCTGCTACCGCATCAGCTGTTAAAGCTATAACTGGTGTTTGAAAATCATTCATTTCTTTTAATTTAGCTAATGCTGTTTCTCCACTCATATTAGGCATCATAATATCCATTAAAATTAAATCATAATGATTGCCAGCTTTTATTTTATCTAAACATTGTTGCCCATCATAACACTCATCAATAATAAAATTAAAATCTTTTAAAGCTCGACGACCAACTTTAATATTTAACATATTGTCATCAACAATTAAGATTTTCTTGCCACTATAAGATACCTTAGTAAAACTTTTCTTAGGCAATTCAATCTCTTCTCGTTGCTTTTTATATAAGTCTTTCGCTGTATCCATTAATTCTTTTTCGGTCATTGGCGGTAATATTTTACCTATCTTTTGCGGAATTTGTACCATAAAGATAGAACCATGACCAAATTGACTTTGAACATTTATTTTACCACCCATCATTTCAATTAAAGCTTTCGTAATCGCTAGGCCTAAACCGGTTCCTTCAGTTGTCGTATTCTTTTCAATATCTAATCTTTCAAATTTCGTAAATAACTTATTGATATACTCAGCTTTAATTCCACGTCCCGTATCTTGACAAGTAATAATTAAATTAGAAATATTTTTATCATAATCATTAATACATTTAATAGTTAAATTAACTTGACCTTCTTCCGTATACTTTATCGAATTAGAAAGTAAATTATTAATAATTCCTTTAACATGAACCTTATCACCAATTAATTCATAAGGTACATCATCAGCAATATCTAACTTAAAATCAATATGTTTTTCCCCAATACGAGTAGCTGTAACCTTGCACATATTCGTTATTTCTTCTTTAAAATTATACGGATTTTCGGTAATTTCCATCTTATCTGCTTCAATCTTATTGATATCTAAGATATTACCAACAATTTCTAGTAACGTATTAGAAGCATTTATAATATCATCAGTATCTTCAACAACCTC
>CAKOHV010000026.1 GCA_934086145.1 uncultured Bacilli bacterium | reverse complement strand
CTGTCTCGACCATAGACTCGGTGAAATCTTAATACCTGTGAAAATGCAGGTTACCCGCGACAGGACGGAAAGACCCCATGGAGCTTTACTGTAGCTTGATATTGGGATCAGATGATTCTTGTAGAGGATAGGTGGTAGACTTTGATGTATAGACGCCAGTTTATACGGAGTCGCCCTTGGAATACCACCCTTGAATTATTTGATTTCTAACTTGCAGCCGTTATCCGGCTGGAGGACAGTGTCTGGTGGGCAGTTTGACTGGGGCGGTCGCCTCCTAAAAAGTAACGGAGGCGCCCAATGGTTCCCTCAGGTTGGTCGGAAATCAACCAAAGAGCGTAATGGTATAAGGGAGCTTGACTGTGAGACTTACAAGTCGAGCAGGTGCGAAAGCAGGGCATAGTGATCAGGCGGTTGAGAATGGAATTGCCGTCGCTTAACGGATAAAAGTTACCCTGGGGATAACAGGCTGATACCACCCAATAGTTCACATAGACGGTGGTGATTGGCACCTCGATGTCGGCTCGTCACATCCTGGAGGTGGATTCGCTTCCAAGGGTTGGGCTGTTCGCCCATTAAAGTGGCACGCGAGCTGGGTTCAGAACGTCGTGAGACAGTTCGGTCCCTATCCGTCGTGGGCGTAGGAAAATTGAGGAGAGCTGTTCCTAGTACGAGAGGACCGGAATGGACATACCTCTGGTGTATCTGTTGTAACGCCAGTTGCATTGCAGAGTAGCTATGTATGGACGGGATAAGCGCTGAAAGCATCTAAGCGCGAAGCCTCCTCCAAGATGAGTTTTCCCATTTTTTATAAAGTAAGTCCCGTTGTAGACTACAACGTTGATAGGCTAGAGGTGGAAGCGTGGTGACACGTTGAGCTGACTAGTACTAATAGGACGAGGATTTAATCCTAATTATTATTTTTGATTCGCATTATCTTGTTTTTAAAGAACAAAATCCTTTATTGGTGACGATTGCTAAGTGGATACACCTCTTCCCATCCCGAACAGAGTAGTTAAGCACTTATACGCCGAAGATAGTTCTTGCGAAAATAGGTAGTTGCCAATTTTTTTTTTGCATTTTTTTGTGGAACTGAAAAAAGCCTATTGATTTTATTGCTTTTTAATTTATAATTAAATTGTGATTATTATGATTTTAAATATATGTACAAATTTAAATGTGTTGACTGTTTTCTATTATGTTAAGATATGTGCTACGATTATATCAATAATTGTGCCGATTCTTTTGATGTATAAATTAAAAAAATTTTATCTAAGCATGTATTAAGTGGAGAACCATTATCAGAAGATTTAGGAAATATTATAAAAACACTTATTGCCGCATTAGTGATTTTTTTGATTCCTTCAATTGTTAATAACTTTTTTTAACTTGTTGATAGTTATTCAAATAAGGAAGTCGTTGATTGTTATTTGGAAGCAAGTTTAGAAAATGTAAAAAAACTTAGAGAAAAGTAAGAAAAAGAGTTACAGGAAAAAATGCGTGAAAAAGAGTTAGAGGTGCAAAAAAAAGCAGAAGAAATGGCTCGAAAAAAAGCGCAAGAAAATGAACAAAAGAAAAAAAGTGAAGAAGAAAAGGAAGATACCAATAATAATGATAATGAGACAAATGGTATGGACATTAATTCATCTTCTGTAAAAAATATAATTATTGGTGATTCTAGAATGGTTTGTTTGTGTGCAACGCTAAATGGTGATTGGACAAGATGTCAATATAGCTCTGGTGGTGGATATCATTATGATAATGTTTATTTTGTTGCTCAAGGGAGTATGAGTTATAGTTGGTTTAATAATACAGCGATTGCTGCAGTTAATAATATTTTAAGTAATAATACAGATAAGAAAGTTAAAATATGGGGGTTAACATGCTTTTGTATGATGTTGATAACTATTTCTCTAAATATAATGAATTATTGAGTAACCAATGGAAAGACAAAAATTTTATTATTGTGTCTGTTATACCTGTAGATGAGAGCAAGCAATCGCAAAGTGCTTATTTTGTTAGAAATGCTGATATTGAGACTTTTAATAACAAAATTAAAAATGGCGTTTCGAAGGCTAAGTATTGTGATGTTTATAGTCAAATAAAAAACAATTTTGAAACGGCTGATGGTGTGCATTATATGTCTAATACTTATCGTATGATATATCAAAAAATATTAAACTGTTTATAGTTTATGTATATAAGTGTTGAAATGTATTGATTATTATTGATATAATGATTTTGGTGATAAATAATGAATTATAAATTTACTTCAAGATGTGAAGAAGATACGCAAGAATTAGCTCAAAATATTGAGAGTGAAAAATTTCCTGGAATGGTAATTTGTTTATGGGGCGAATTAGGGAGTGGAAAAACTGTTTTTGTTAAAGGTTTTGCTCAATCTTTAGAAGTTACTGAAACAATTACTAGTCCTACATATAATTTAGTTAAAGAATACAAAGATGGTGAATTGCCATTATATCATATGGATTTATATCGTTTGGATGATGATGGAGCATCTGTTGGATTGGCCGATTATTTTAATAAAGATGGAATATGTATTATAGAATGGCCTGAGATGATCGAAAATAATTTACCAGAGGAAAGATTAGATATAAAATTTAAAGTTGTTGATGATGAAAAAAGAATTTTAGTTTGTGCTCCACATGGTTCAAGATACGAAGATTTATGTGAGGCGGTATTTTAAACTCTTTGGAGTTTTTTTATTTTGAAAAAAGGTGCTATAATATAGATTGAAAGGAGTTTTTTTATGTATTCTTTATTTATAGATACTCATTTTGATGAGGTTGTTTTAGTTCTTTTTAAGGATGGAATTATATTAGATAAAATTATTTTAAATAGTGGTTATAAACATAGCGTGGTTACGTTGCCTTCAATAAAGCAATTAATCGATAGAAATAATATAAACAAAAATGATATTAGTGAGATAATTGTAGTGGTTGGTCCTGGGTCTTTTACTGGAGTTAGAATTGGTGTTACGATAGCTAAGACTTTAGCTTATTCTTTAAAAGCTACTATAAAAGAAATTGATTCTTTAATGTTAAAGGCTTTATCTATTGAGAATTCATCAGGTGACTTTTGGGTTTCAATTGAAGATAAGAATGGGGCCTTTGTTGGAAAATTTGATTCTTTAAATAAGAAGATTGGTGATTATGTATATTTATCAAACAGCGATTATTTATCTTTAAAAAGTACTGAAAATGTTTTTTCAGATGTTGAAATTGATTATGGTAAAATATATGCTTATTTAAAAAATGTTGCAGCAAGTAATGTTCATAATGTTAAACCATTGTATGTTAAAAAGATAGAGGTTTTAAAATGATTAAAAATCTTTCACTTGCTGATGAAGAGGCTTTCTATAAATTAGGTTTGCTTTTGAAAAAAAAATTTACTAGTTTGTATAATTTTGAAGAGATACTTTCTTCTTCATATCAGCAAATTTGGGGATATTTTATAGAAAATGAGTTGGTAGGTTTTGTTCATTTATCAATTTCATTCGAGAGTGTTGATATAGTTAATATAGTAGTTAATCCTTCCTTTAGAAGGCGTGGAATAGCAAGTATTTTGATGGAAAATATTTTAAATATTTATCCTAATTGTGAACAATTATTTTTGGAAGTTAGAGTAGATAATTTACCTGCTATTAATTTATATAATAAGTTAGGGTTTAGAGAGATAAATCGAAGAAAAAATTACTATGGTGATGTAGATGCATTAGTTATGGAAAGGAATATAAAAAATGAAAGATGTTAATATTTTAGCTATTGAGTCGTCTTGTGATGAGACAAGTATGGCAATCATAAAGAATGGGTGTGAATGTGTTCAACTTACTGTTTTAACACAGATGGACGTGCATGCTTTGTATGGCGGAGTTGTTCCAGAAATTGCTTCTAGAATGCATACTGAGAACATTACCATAGTGCTGGATGAAACGTTAAAAAAAGCTAATATGACAGTTGATGATGTTGATGCTATTGCTGTTACTTATGCTCCTGGATTATTGGGAAGCTTGCTTGTTGGTGTTGAGTGTGCTAAGACTTTAGCTTATGTATATGATAAACCACTTATTGCAGTTAACCATATAGCAGGCCATATTTATGCCAATAATTTGGAAAGAAAAATGGAATTTCCGTTATTAGCGTTAGTTGTTAGTGGTGGCCATACGGATTTAATCTTGATGAAGGATGATTATGATTTTGTTCATATCGGTGGTACATTAGATGATGCTATCGGTGAGTGCTATGATAAGGTAGCTCGTGTTTTGGGCTTAAAGTATCCTGGTGGTCCTAATGTAGAAAAATTAGCTTTGCAAGGTGAACATAGATATAATTTGCCAATACCAATGAATGATAATTCATTTAATATGAGTTTTAGTGGCTTAAAAAGTAGTATAATTAATCTTGTGCATAATGAAAACCAACGTGGTAAAGAAATAAACAAAGCTGATTTGGCTCGTAGTTTTCAGGATGTAGCAGTTGATCAATTAGTTAGAAAAAGTGAATTGGCAATAAAAAAATATAATATAAAAAATATGATAATAGCTGGTGGTGTTTCGGCTAATAAGTATTTACGTGATGAAATAAAAAAAATGACAGAGCAAAATGGCGTTATACTTTGTGTTCCAAGTTTTAAGTATTGTACAGATAATGCTGCTATGATAGGAGCGGCCGCTTATCCTTTATATTTACAGAAAAAATTTGCACAATTAGATTTGAATGCTTCTAGTAGTGAAGAACTTTATTAGCATTGGTGATTTTGTATAATTTAATATTTATGGTATTATAGTTATGATACGAGGGTGAATTTATGAAGAAAGTTTTGGTAACGGGTGCAGCTGGAACAGTTGGACTGCAAACAATCCGTTTTCTCTTAAGTGAGGGAAAGTACGAAATTACGGCCTTAGAGTTAAAGAATATTCGCGTATATCGAAGATTAAAAAAATTTCGTAAAAGAATAAATATTGTTTATGGTGATGTTAATGATAGTGCATTGGTAGATGCTTTGGTAAAAGATCATGATGTTGTAATCCATTTAGCTGGAGTTTTGCCTCCCTTTGCTAATATAAAAGAGGATATGGCTAAAGTTAATGATTATGAAGGTACTGTTAATATTGTTGAAGCTATAAAGAATTATAATCCACGTTGCTATTTGTTGTATCCGTCTAGTACTTCGGTATATGGAATGGTTAGTGATTCAGAAAATATAACCGTAAAAAGTAAAGGAATTATTAATGAATATGATTATTATTCTAAATATAAGTTACGTTCTGAACAATATATTAAACATAATTTAAAAAACTATTCTATATTTAGATTAAGTTATGTTTTATGCGATTTAAAAAATGAAACTATTATCTATAATGTTCCAAAAGATTTAAAAATTGAAACTATTTCTAGTGAAGATGCTGGATATGCTTTTGTAGCAGCCTTGGATTTTAAGAATGATTTAAATAGAAAAACGTTTAATTTATCGGGTGGAAGTAAATATCGAATTAATTATAGAGATTATTTGCTTAAGATTTTAAAAGATTATGGTTTATCTTTAAGTTTTTTATCGGCTTATTTATTTTCTGAAAAAAATTATTACGGTGGATATTATGCTGATGCTGATAAATTAAATGAAATTTTGAATTTTAGAACCAAAGATATTAATTTATATTATGAAATAATAGATGATTATCGTTTTAAAATATCACGTTTTATTCCTAGGTTATTAGCGTTGCCTTTTGTTTTTATCCTTGGAATGAATAAGAAAAAGTAGGTTATATATGAATGGATTAGTACTTGAGGGCGGTGGAGTAAAAGGCTCATATCAGGTAGGAGCTTATTTCGCTTTTAGAGATTGCCATATAAAATTAAATGGCTTTGTAGGAACTTCAATTGGGGCTTTTAATGCAGCGCTTTTGGCTAGCGGTAAAGAGCATGAATTGTTAGAGTTTTGGTATAAAGTTAATCCTGGAGAGATATTGGGATTTGATAAAAAATATATTGAAGCTGTAGAAAATAAGAAAGTTGGTTTTTCTTCAGTAAAAGGATTTGCTAAAACTTTTGGCAAAGTTATTGCTAATTTTGGTTTTGATAATACAGGGATATGTGAATGTTTAAAAAAAATTTTTGATGAGCAAGAATTAAGAAAGTCTAAGAAGGACTTTGGATTAGTTACGGTTAAATTACCGAAGCTAGAACCAATATATACGTATAAAGAAATGATCCCTGATGGTAAAATTGGTGAGTATATTTTGGCCAGTTGTTATTTACCTGTTTTTCGAGAAAAAAGAATTATTGATAATCATTATTATATTGATGGCGGTTTTTATGACAATAGTCCTTCTGTTATGTTGGCTGATTTAGGTTATAAAAATGTTTATGTTATAAAAATAAAAGGAATTGGCATAGATCGAAACCATAAATTTAAAAATACTAATTTGATTAATATATCTCCTAGTAGAAATAATGGTAAGATATTAGAACTTAATCAAGATGTAATAAGAGATAATATTATGATGGGCTATTATGATACTTTAAGAGTCTTAAAAAATTATGATGGATATAAGTATACTTTTAAAAGAAAAAATGATTGTTTTTATAATTTCTTGTGTCGAAAAGTTAATAAAAGAGAGTTAAAACGTATTAAAAATTTTTTTAATGTAACTTCTAATAAAGAAGCTGTGGTTAAATCTTTCGAATACGTGATGGAAAAAGAACAAATAAGTTATTATGATGTTTATAAACCATATAAAATTTTAAAAATGTTACAAAGTATTGAAAAAAAACATTTTGTTTATAAATTTATAAAAAAATTGAAAGCTTTTTTATAGAATTATAAATTGTGTTTGTGTATAATAATGTAGTTATGTGAGGTGTTAGTAATGGGAAGAGCTTACGCAGTAAGAGAAGCAAAAATAAAGAAGACAGGAGCAGCTAGGGGAAAGTTATATACTAATTTTGCGAAAGAAATATATTTAGCAGCTAAAAGAGGGGTTCCTGAAATTGAGGCTAATAGTGCATTAAAACATTTAGTTGAGAAGGCCAAAAAGCAACAGGTACCAGCTGATATTATTAATAGAGCAATTGAGAAAGCTAAAGGTGCTGGTAAAGATGAATATGAAGAAATAATATATGAAGGTTTTGGACCTGGGGCATCTACTTTAATGATAAAGACTTTAACAGATAACGTTAATCGTACTGTAGGTGAGGTAAGAGCGGCTTTTAATAAAGTTCATAAAAGTTTAGGTGTTACCAATTCCGTATCTTATAATTATGACAATTTATCAGTGATGAGTTTCAAGTCTGCTGCTGAAGAGGATGTTTTAATGGCATTGTTAGATGCTGGGATTGAACCTGTTGAATGCGAAACAGAAGGAGATTACTTAAATGTATCAGTAAATTATATTGATACGGTAAAAGCAAAAGATGTAATTGAAAAGGTTGTTCCAAATGTTGATTATGAAATTGACGAATCAGGTTGGTATGCTAAAAATTTAGTAGAATTAAATGATGAAGACATGGACCTTTTTAATAGACTTTATTCTTTGTTAGATAATATTGATGATGTTACAGATATTTATCATAATGTAAAAATAGATAGTTAATAGCTATCTTTTTTCATTTGTTTATCACATTTTTGTTATAATATTTTAGGTGAAGGTTGGTGAACTGAGTGAAAATATTAGTAGTTGATGATGAAGAACTTATTAGAGGAGTTATTAAAGAATATTTGACTTTGGAAAATTTTGTGGTAGATGAAGCCCAAGATGGTAATGAGGCAGTAGAAAAAGTTAAAGTTAATGATTATAATTTGATAATTATGGATATTATGATGCCTAAAAAAGATGGTTATCAAGCTTGTAAAGAAATAAAACAGATTAAGGATGTTCCTTTTATAATGCTATCGGCTAGAGGCGAAGAATATGATAAGTTAATTGGTTTTGACTTAGGAATAGATGATTATGTAACTAAGCCTTTTAGTCCTAAAGAATTGGTCGCGCGTGTTAAAGCTGTTATTAAAAGATTTAATGGTGATGGAACTATAATGCGTTTTGGTGGATTAACTATTGATGATAAAGCGCATGACGTATTTATAGATGACAAGAAAATTTATTTGACACCTAAAGAATATGACTTGTTAAAGTATTTTGCTTCAAATAAAAATATTGCCTTATCAAGAGAACAATTATTGACTAATATTTGGGGATATGATTTTTATGGTGATGACAGAACAATTGATACGCATGTTAAAACTTTACGAAATAATTTAGGTAAATATAGAGATTTAATAACAACAGTACGTGGAATGGGATATAAGTTTGAATACAAAGAAAAAAATTAAATTTAATTCTATTAAATTTAAGACTTTAGGTTATTTAACTTTATTTTCTATATTTATTTTATTGTTATTTTGGGAATTACAGATGGTCTTCTTGGATGTTTTATACGAAAAATATCAAATTAAAGATATGAATAGTATGGCTAAGGAGATTTATAATGCAGACTCAAGTAGTTTGCGCTTATTATTAAATGAATTAGTTTATAATAATTCGGTTTGTATTGAATATTTGAGTAGTGATGGAGTTAGTACACTTTATAATGATAAATCAACCGGTTGTTTGTTAGGAAAAAGGAATTCAATTCTTTCTGATTATAAGAATGAGTTAATAGAGAGCGGAGAAGAGTTAAAAGCAATCAAATTTGTTAATCCGGATTATGAATCAGAAGCTTTGCTGTATGGAATAAAAGTAAATAATGGCGAGTATGTTTTTCTGTTTTCAATGTTAAGTGATGTTAATAGTAATTCAATGGCTATTAAAGGTCAACTTATTTATATAACTTTGTTGGTAATTATTTTTGCTATCTTAATTAGTATGTTTTTGTCAAAAATGATTAGTAAGCCAATTGAACAAATTACAGCAAAATCTAAGCAATTAGCTAATGGTGATTATAATGTTGTGTTTGATAAGAATGGTATTTTAGAAATTGATGAATTAGCTGATACTTTGAATTATTTGGAAAGTGAGGTTAGTAAGACTGACGAATATAGAAGAGACTTGATGGCTAACGTGTCGCATGATTTGAAAACTCCGTTAACGATGATTAAAGCTTATGCTGAAATGATTAGAGATATTTCTTACAAAGATAAGGAAAAAATGGATAAGCACTTGGAAGTAATTATTTCTGAAACTGATCGTTTAAATATTTTAGTTGGAGATATTTTAACTTTATCTAAGTTGCAAGCTAATGCAGATATTCTTAATATTGATACTTTTGATTTATGTGGCGAAGTCAAAGAAATTTTGAAAAAGTATGAAATCATGAAAGAAACAGAAAATTATAATTTTATTGTTAATATGCCAGAAAAAGCACTAATCCGTGCCGATAAGAATAAGATTAATCAGGTAATATACAATTTAATTAATAATGCAATGAATTATACAGGTGATGATAAAAACGTTTGGATTAATATAATTGAAAATAAAAAAGACTACTTAGTTGAAATTAAAGATTCTGGTAAAGGGATTGATAAGGAGCATCTAGAGCATATTTGGGAAAGATATTATAAGCATGAGAAAAATCATCAAAGAAATGTAATTGGAACCGGACTAGGCTTATCGATTGTAAAAAATATATTAGAATCACATGATTTTGAATATGGTGTAAAAAGTGTAAAAAACAAAGGAACAACATTTTATTTTAAGGTAAAGAAAAATAATTTAGATAAATAGAAAATTTTATCATTTCTTCACAATAATTTCATAAATGGAGAGTATGATGTAATTATGGAAGGGAGAAGTGATAGAGTAATAAATAAGAAAAATGTATTAAAGTAATAATAATTAAATTTAATATATAATATAAAACCCTATACAATTAAAATAACATATAAACTCAAACTCACACTTTTAAAAGACACATTTGTGTCTTTTCGTTTGCTTCTTTTCTAGTAATATTTCATTTGTTCTTCACAATAATTTCATAAATGAAGAGTATGATGTAATTATGAAAGGGAGAAGTGATAAAGTAAGATAAAAAATAGAAATATATTAAAATAATAAATTTAATTATATAATATAAAACCCTATACAATTAAAATAACATATAAACTCAAACTCACACTTTTTAAAAGACACAGTAGTGTCTTTTTCTTTTTTGTGATATAATTCAAAATAGAGATTTGGTGATATTTAATGAAGGGTTTTGTTAGTTATTTAATGGTTTCTTTAATAATTTGGCTTTTCCTTTTTATTCTAGTAGAGCTTAAAGTTATTTGTGATAATAAAAGAAAAGTTAAAGAAGCATATCAAGACTTGTTGGAAATATACAACAAACATATAAAAATGATAAAGGATGCCATTAAATATATAAAAAATTATTCAGTTTGGGATGCTAAATCTTTGGAAAAAGATCTTAATTTTGTATTAAATGAAGAAAATGTTTTTTGTGAATCTTCATTGAATAAAGTTAGAATTATTATCAAAAAAATAGCTTTATTTGATGAAGTGTTTGATGAATTAAAAAATAATAAAAAGTATGAAAAAATAAAAAAGGAATTAAAAGAGTTTGATAATAGAATTAATTTTTTTATAAAAGAATATAATTTAAAGGTTGAATTGTATAATAAGAAAAATTCTTCATTTCCAACTTCTTTTGTTTCATTATTTTTTAAAGAAGAAAACTTTAATTTGATTGTATTAAAGTCTTAGGAGGAATAATATGTTTGTAAAATATTTGATAGTTTTTTTTGTTTCGATGGTTCCATTGATTGAACTTAGGGGTGCTATTCCAATAGCTGTTGGTTTGGGTTTACCGAAAGTTATTTCTTTTATAATTGCTATTGTTGGTAATATGTTACCAGTTCCTATTATTTATTTGTTTGCACGACGAGTTCTTGAATGGGGTAAAGATAAGCGATATATTGGTAAGTTTTTTACCTGGTGTTTGTTAAAAGGCGAAAAAGGTGGTAAAGCTTTAGAAGCAAAAGCTGGCAAAGGTTTATACTGGGCTTTGTTCTTGTTTGTTGGAATTCCTGTACCTGGAACTGGAGCATGGACAGGAACTTTAGCGGCTAGTATTTTGGATTTAGACTTTAAGAAGACAACAATTGCCATAATGGCCGGCGTTTTATTAGCAGGTTTAATAATGTTGTTAGTGTCTTGGGGAGTATTCGGGGTGATTTTTCAATGAGTGATACCGTTATTTATTTAATTAGACATTCGGATGCTTGCGCAAAATCTAATTTTAAAAATATAAAGAATAGTGATACAGTACAAATTTATAATGAAAAATCATTGTTAAGTGTCAGTGGGGAGAAAAAAGCTGAAGCAATGAGTAAGATTGATGAATTGCACAACATAGATGCTGTTTATTCTTCTAATTATGTACGTGCTTTGAGTACTGCTAAATATGTGGCTCAAGAAAATAATACAATAATTAATATTGATGATAGATTTGGCGAACGTAAAATTGGTGTGTTAGGTTCAATGGATTGGATGGAATTTTATCGTAATCAAACTCATGATTTTGATTTTAAATTACATGGTGGCGAATCTTTGAATCAGACAAAGAAACGAATGATTGAAGCTATAAAAAATGTTTTAATGTTTGAATCGGGGAATCGTGTAGCTATTGTCTCACATAGCACTGCTATTACCTGTTTACTTTCCGCCTGGTGTGATATTGGGCATAATTATAATGATGAGATTATTTTGTCATATAATGAAGAAACGATTGTTGATGGTCATTTTGAAGCACCAATGATTTTTAAAATAACCTTTGATGGAATGAATGTAAAAAATATTGAATGTCTTAATATAAAAAAATTATAGTGGTCTACTATAATTTTTTTATGCTACGATATATTTTTAATAAGATTGGTAAAACGGTATACCAAATAGGTTTATTAACTAGATCGAATTCACCAACAAACTCGATGTAGTCACCACCAATTTTTCTTTTGTATTCATAAATACCCGCTAGATTTTTATATTTAGTTTGAGGATCACCAACGACTCCAAATAAATCGGCATATTCATAATTGTTTTCGTAGGCATCTTTGATAAATTCATAATAAAGACGGTTAACAGTTCCCGTATAGGTTGCTGTTTCATCATTGCCAATGTATAAAGACCATGCGCCAGTTTTAGAGTATGTACAGATTAGGGAAGCACATGTGTATTCTTGAGGATGAGTTTGAGCTATTTGTTCGAAGTATTGAAGATCTTTTTCAATTTTAGTTCTTCGCTCCTCTTTTTTTTCTTTTTCTAGTTCCTTTTTAAATTTTTCGATTAATTTTGTTGGATTGATGCGGGCGTTAAAAATTTTTATATGGTTTCTTTTCTTGAATTCATCATAAACATTTTTGTAATAATCATATGAATATTCATGAAAGCCATCTTTTGATGAAACAATTTTTACTAAATCATGAAAAGTTTTTACTTCATCACTTAAATAAATTTCAAGGTCATAATTATAGCTACGTTTAACTGGACGCGAATAAGATTTTGAAAAACTTTTTTCAACATCAGCGAAAGTCTTATATTTGTTAAAATATGTTCTAAATGTATATCTTGGTTGATTACCTTCATACAGCTTATTGAATCCTTTGTGTTTATATCCTAAATTTATTAATTGATTAAAAATATTATAGTTATTTTTTCCACCTTCTACTTTGGTTCCGTCGATGTTTATTTCTTGATACATTATTGGTGGATCAATTCGTAAGTAAATAGCATTTTCTTCTTTTAAAAAATTTTTGATTTCTTTAGTGAATTCGTTTAAAATTTGTTTGTTAGAAAAATCTAAAGTATAACCGCGAGGGGCATAAAAGTAACACATATTGAATGGTGTTTTTTTCTTTAATAAAAGAGCAGCTGCGATGAGTTTTTTGTTATCATCTAGTAATCCTACGTAATAGGGAATTTGGTTGCGATTTTTTTGGCATGCTTGGCCCCATTCGTAGCTTTGCATAAAGTGGTTGTTCGTTGTTTGTTCCCAAAATTTTTGATATTCTTTTTCTTTTAAATTTTTAATGAACTTCATTAAATCACCTCATTAAAAGTATAACATATCTTGTAAATAAATTGTTTTATTTTGTCTACTCGGTGTTAAGAAAAAAATATATCTAAAAAATAGAAAAGTGTTTTAATGTGTACAAAATACACTTTATGTGTTATAGTTTAAATGGTAGAGAAAAATGGTAAAAGGGAGAGTGTTATATGAAAATATTTTTATTGGGTAATGATACCAAAAAAGAAATAGATGGTAAGATAAAAGATTATTTTGCTAAGAAAGATTTATGTTGTGATGATTTTACGTCATGTCAAGTGGAATTTATTGACAGTGATGGCCAACAACAAATTATTTTAAGAGATAATAATGATCAGGAGGTTCCTTTAAAATATGAAGAATTTTTAGCTGACTTAGAATCTATTTTTAAAGAGATTAAAGATGCCAAAAGAATGCAGATTGTTGCTACAGCGGGAATGTTATCACGAGCAGAGGGAAGAGTTTCTGATGTTTATAAAAAAAGGCAAAAATATGCGAGTAATGTAAAGGTAGCTTCGAATGTGGTTGGGTATGGCCATAAAACAATCGCCGAGCATGATTATTATGTGTTGGCTTTAGAAGATGTAACACCAATTGTAGAACAAACTTTGATTGGTTATCGATTAACATCTTTTACAATCAAGTCCCGTCGAAATGTTGATTTTCGTAATGTAGGCTTTTATGTTCCAGATTTTAAAGATAAAAATGGTCAAATATTGACAAATAATGACCATTTAAAAGATATTTACGTTAAATATATGAAAAGTTTATTTGTAAAGTATGGGGAATTTGTTGATAGCGGAATTCCAGTAGAAGATAGTCGATTTATTTTACCTTATTGTTATTATAGCAACATTGTAATGGGGTGTGATGCTAATGAACTTCTAAGAATAACAAGTGATTTATTATATGGAAAGCTTTCCAATATTACGGAATTAAAAGAATTAGGTGGTAATTTAGCTAGAATCATTTGTGAAAATTCACCATATTTAGCCGAATCTTTGAAACAAGAAAGTAAAAGGCCATATTATGAAGATAAATATGCTTTTGTTGACACTTTATTAAAAAGATTTGACGACAAGGCAGTGTTTAATGACTATTATCTTTTAGATAAGTCTCATTTAAATAAAAATACTATTAATCCTGATTCAGAAATTATATGTAGTTTTTTGAAAGCTAAGTATCAAATAACTAATGAAAAAGCCATAGATTATGTAAGCAGAATGGATAATGAAACTAAACAATTGATTATGCAAGCTATATTACATAGTAAAAATAATCGTGAATTAGAACAGGTTAACTTTCAGTTTGAAATTCCAATAGACTTAGCAACGTTGACTCATCTTACTAGACATCGTATGCAGTCGCTATTAGTTCCTGATTTTGTTCCGATGTGGAATCTTAATAATTATGTCAAACCACAATCTGTGATGAAAGAGTACGAATCTGAGTATGTACAAACGTTTAGTAATAATAAATTAATGATGGAATATTTTAAGCGTCAAGGAGTTCGTGATGAAGATTTAGTTTATTTCTATTTATCAGGTAATATGTGTAATGTTTATACTAATATGAATGGTCGTGAACTTGTCTGGTTTTCAAAAATGAGATGTTGTAATAAAGCCCAATGGCCAATTAGAAAAATTGCTAATCAAATGGTAGCTGATGTGCGTAAAGTATCACCATTACTAGCCGAGGGATTAGGACCTAGTTGTATGACAGAACATTATTGTCCAGAAGGAAAAGATTCTTGTAAAAATCGTGGTATTGTGGTTTTAAAAAAGGAATTGACACAAAATTAGTTATTTAAATTGGCTTTTTGACCTTTTTTGTGATATATATAAATCATGGAGGTTTGGTTATGGGATTAAAAGATGAAGAAATAAAAAAACAGATAATTACGTTACTTGAAAATCCAAGTATGAAATATCGTAGTTATAAGTTGGTAGAAATTAAAAGAAAGATTGTTTTGAATGATGAACAAGATACTAAAGATTTAACCGATGATTATCTAAAAAGAATATTACAAGAATTAGAGACAGAGGGTCAAATATATATTAATAATCATTCTAAAAGTAGCAATTCATGGAGTTATCGTCAATTACCAGTCGATTTGGGCTATGTATATGGTGTTATAAAAATAAATAAGTATGGCGAAGGATATGTTACGGATGGCGTTCATAGTTGTAAAATAAAGGAAGAGTTTTTGAATGAAGCCTTAAGTGGCGATTTGGTTGTTGCCTGTCCTAAAAAAGGAAATTCAACTTCTTACTATGTCGATAAAATATTAAAAAGAGAAAATGATAAAATTATATGTGAAGTAAGATGCGATGATAATGGTAACTATTATTTAGAACCAATTAGAAGTACTTTAAAGAATAAAGTAGTTGTAAAAGAAGTAGTAATGGAAAGATTAGTGGAAGGAGACAGAATACAAGTTCAAATAAATGATACTAACGCTGATGTTCATTACGCTGATTTTATAGGAATATCATCGCATAAAGATGATCCAGATCGTGATACGAAGGATATTGCTTTAGAACATAATATTGATATTGAGTTCTCTCAACCAGCATTGGATGAGGCAAAAGAATTACCAGTTAGAGTTACAGAAGATGATTTACAAGGAAGATTGGATTGTCGTGATGATTTAGTTTTTTCAATTGATGGAGCAGATACTAAGGATCGTGACGATGCTTTGGCTATAAAAAAATTGGCAAATGGTAATTACTTAGCGTTTATTCATATTGCAGATGTTTCTCATTACATCCATCCAGGAATGGCTTTGTGGGATGAAGCATTAAGTAGAAGTACGAGCGTTTATATGGCTCAATCAGTAATAGCGATGTTACCACATTCGATATCAAATGGCATATGTTCATTAAATCCTGGAGAAGATAGATTGACTTTTTCTTGTGTTGTGGAGTTGACTCCTAAAGCTGAAATTGTTAATTATGACTTTAAAGAATGTGTTATAAAATCTAGGAAAGCAATGGTTTATGAAGATGTTGATAAAGTAATTGAAAGTCAAGAGAAAGCTGGTACTTTAGAAGAAAATGTAGAGATTCCTGCGGGATATACTGACTTTGTTGAAAGCATTATGCTTTTAGATGATTTAGCTCAAGAAATAGAACAGATAAAAGAAAAGAGAGGCTATATAAATTTCGGAACAAATGACATTAAAATTTGTTATGATAAGGATGGTAAACCAGTTGAATTTGCAACTTTAAAGAATAGTCGTTCTCGAAAGATAATAGAAAATTTTATGTTATTAGCTGGGGAGTGTGCTGCTAATTATTTGGCTGTGCCAACCGTGTACAGAGTTCATGAAAGACCAGATACGACAAAGGTTAGAGAAGTATTTGATTTATTAAGAAAAAATGGTATTGATGTTGTTGATGGAACTAAGAAAGCAACGGTACAAAAAGGTGTAAGAGTTAAAACTACGACTAATTTAGTAAATAATAAGGTAATTCAAGAGATTCTTAAACAAATAAGTGATATGGAAACGCGTGATATAGTAGCTAATATCTTAATTAGATCAATGAATAGAGCACGTTATGACACAGAAAATTTAGGACATTTTGGTTTAGGATTATCATCTTATGTACAATTTACTAGTCCAATTAGAAGAGGACCTGATTTAATTCAACATTACAATATAAAATTGCAAAAAAATGGTGCTTTTGATTATAGTAATATTACTAACTACGAAAATTTTGTTTCTGAATATGCTAGTCATGCGACTTTAAAAGAACGTGAAGCTGATTTAGCCGAACGAGATTCTGATACTCTAGAAATGATAAAATATATGAATGATCATGTTGGGGAAAAATTTGCTTGTCGTATAACTTTCTTAAATAGCAAGAATATCTTTGTTAGAACTGCGGATGGAATTGAAGGAGTTTTAAAACTTGATGAAATCGAGGGTGAACATTTTATTTATGATGAAGCAAAAGCTTATTATAAGGGGCAAAAAACAAAGGCAAGATTAAGAATTGGAACTAAATTGTCTTTAACTTCTAGACATTCAAGATATGGTGATGTTGTTTTTGGAATGACTAGGGATGATGTTATGGCCTTAAAGTTAAAGAAGAAAAATTAAAATAATAGTTAATTTAAAGTGTTAGAGTAAATTTATATATTATATATAAAATAAACTTAATTTTATAATGGACATTTTATAAATAGTTTTTGATAAAAGGGTTGTGGCCTGTAATTTGTGGGTACAATCCTTTTTTTTTTTTATGTCATATTATTGTAAATTGATTTGCTCTTTATAAAAATAAAATTCTTTGTTCTTAGAAAGTTCTTATTTCATGAAGTGAATGAAATTTTATTTTTTTCTAATCCTTATATTGACTATTTTAGTTTAACTATCTTTTTTTTATTTTTTTTGTTAGTATAGAATGAAGGTGATAGTATGCTTTATGATTTAAAAGATGCCGAATTTAAAGATATTGAAATATTAACTAGTATTAAATCGGTGACAATGATAGATGATGTAATGGATAAAAAATTAGCCTATCAAGAAAAAGTGAAAATTAAAAATAATATTTTGCTTAATATTCAAGAAAATTATAAAAATTATAAACTTATTTATAGTGATAATAATATAATTGGCGCTTATGCTTTAATAAATTATTTAGACGGTTTTATGATAGATGAGTTGTATTTGTTTAGAGAATACCGTAATAAAGGAATAGGAACCAAAATCATAAATGAATTAATTGAAAAAAATCGTAAACTATATATCTGGGTTTATAAAGATAATGTCTTAGCTTTAAAGTTATTTAGAAATTTAGGCTTTACAACAGCAACAGAAAGTGAAAGAATACTAATCTTAAAGTATGATTCTGTTTATGTAAAGGTTGTAGAAGAATTAGCTAAAATAAAATTAGGATATGTTGATAAAAATAAAAATAAGCAAATTAAATGTGGCTATGATTTTAAAGCAATTTATGTTTTACAATCACCTAAACAAGTGGCTGAAAATAAAATAGGTTTATGCTTTGATCAAGTTGAATATGAAAGGGAATTAATTTCTAAAATGAATATTACAAATAGAACGTATTTTATTATGTATCAAGATAGTGATGTTGGTCCCGCACATGCTTTTTTGCTTTTTAAAGATAATAATAAATATTACTGGTTTGAAAATGCTTGGATTAAATATCGAGGAATACATGAATATGATACAAAAGAAGAAGCATTACTAGATATAAAGTATAAATTTATTGCAACTTTGGATAGCTATACAGAAAGTAAATTAAGAATTTATGAATTTGATAAACCTCGAAGTGGAATTAATTATGTAAAGTATCTTGGCAATGCTATGAATGGAAAAGTAATAAAAGTGTAAAAAAAGTTTATAAAAAGTAAAATAATAGTAAAACTATATTTAATTTGGTGTATAATTGGTTAAGAAATAAACATTGTAGTATAATATATGTAGGTGGATAGGATGAAAAAAGTATTAACTAGTAAAACTATAATAATGACTTTATTAATTGCTTTTTTGATATTAGGATTGCTATTGGGAATAAATAAGTACTTAAAGGAAAGTAAAAACAATGAAAGTAATGATGTAAAGGAAGTTGTTAATAAGTATAATTTTGATGATGTATCAAAAACTAAAGAAATAGGTAAACTAGAAGTGAAAAGTGCTATCGAAAAAAATCTTTATTACAAAGTGGAATATCCGGCAATTGGTAATGAAAAGATAGATAGTGATATTGAAAGTAAAGTTGGCGATTTAATAAAAAACAAAGTGGCAAAGTATGATAGTTCATCAAACGAAGTTGATAATTATTACTTAATGGAGTATGAAACTTATATTGGGACAAGTTGTACCTTGAATGTCGTTTTAAAAAATGTTGTTGAAAGTAAGGATTTAAAAGTCTTAGAACAAGAGCAACTTGTTTATAATTATGATTTAGCAACTGGTAAGTTATTAACAAAAAGTGATGTTTTTAAGGGAGATTATTTAAATAAGTTAAAGGAATATGATGAGAATGTTACGGAAGATTTTTTTTATATTCTAAAGAATGATGTTTTGCTTATTGTAGGTAGTAATAAAGAAGTCCCATTAAATGAGATAAAAGATTATTTAAAAATAAAGATAGATAATGTTTGCCAATATACAAATGGTAATGAAGATGTAAAGTATGATGTCGTAAATAGTCAATATAAATTATTAAAGGATAGTGTCTTATATAGTGAACCTTCAATTAAAGGTGAAATTGTTGGGAATGTTGAAAAAGATAGTGTAATAAATGTTTATAGTCAGGGTAGTAATTCGTGGAGTGTAGTTTTTTATGATGGGAAAATAAGTTATATTGAAAGTAGAAGTATAATGCAAATTAAAAATGGTAATAATGATAGTTCTTCTGATAATACTGTTGTTGACAATAAAAGTAATGAAGATGTCAAAACTGTTAAAGTTTACGCTACGACAGATGTAAACATTAGAGATGGAGCTAGTGTTTCTTCTAATGTGTTAGGTATTTTAAGTAGTGGTGACGGAATTGATAAAGTTGGGGAAGTTGACGGCTGGGCGCAAGTTTTATATAATGGTCAGACGGCTTATATAGCTAGTTCCTGTCTATCTTCTGTAAAAATAAATAAACATGAAGTAAAGTTAAATGTTCCACCACAAGGTAATATTGATGCTACGAAACCTATGGTAGCGCTAACTTTTGATGATGGTCCGAATCCAGTATCAACACCGATGATATTAGATACTTTAGAAAAATATAAAGTTCATGCTACTTTTTTTGATTTAGGTAATTTAATGGTTCGTTATCCAGATGTTGTTAAAAGAGAAGCTAATAATGGAGAAGTAGGGACGCATACTTATTCACATAAAAATCTAAATATTCTAAGTGTTGATGCTATTAATCAAGAATTGAAATTGAGCCGTGAGGCAGCGAAGCAAGTCTTAGGAACAGAACCAATTTTATTACGTCCGCCTTATGGCAATGCTAATGCGACAGTAAGAGCTTTAGTTGATATGCCAATAATTAATTGGGATGTGGATAGTTTAGATTGGAAATATCGTAACAAGGATTTAATTTTGAATGAAATAGATAAATATGGTAATTTAGATGGTCGAATAATTTTAATGCATTCAATTTATACGGCCACCGCTGATGCAGTAGCTGTTTTGGTCCCTGATTTATTAGATAAGGGATATCAAATTGTTTCGGTATCTGAATTAGCTACTTATAAAGGATATACTTTACAAACAGGAACAATTTATTATAATTTTAAATAATTAAAAATACTCAAGAAATTGAGTGTTTTTATTTATTACGAATGAATGTGTATTATAATATTTTAAACGAGGTGAAATAGATGAATGAAATAAAATGTCCAAAATGTGGAACAATTTTTAAAATAGATGAACAGGATTATGATTCAATTGTTAAGCAGATTAAAGATAAAGAATTTATGCGTGAAATTAATTTGAGGGAAGAACAGTACGAAAAATTAAAAAATGAATCTTTGAAATTAGCAGAAGTTGAAGCAGCAAAAAAGTTGGCTGATGAATTAGCCAAAAAAGATTTAGAGATTGCTAATTTAAAAAATGAAATAAAAAGATGTGAAATAGATACTGTTAATAAAATTGAAAGAAAATATACGGAAGAATTAAGCAAGAAAAATATTGAAATAACTGGGTTAAAGAGTGAAATAAAATTAAAAGATACGGAAAAAGAATTAGCATTAAAAGATGTTTTACATGAAAAAGAAAAAGAAATTGAAGCACTTAATACGAAATTGGAAATGGATAAAAATGCGGCTTTAGTTAAAGAACAAAATTTGAAGGATAAGTATGAAGAAAAAATTAAAGATAAAGATGAACAAATTGCTTATTATAAGGATTTTAAAGCACGTCAATCAACAAAGATGGTAGGGGAGTCATTAGAACAACATTGTAGTAATGAATTTAATAAATTGCGCCCTCTATTTAAAAACGTTTATTTTGAAAAAGATAATGATGTAAAAACTGGTTCGAAAGGAGATTTTATCTTTAGAGAAAATGATGAAGATGGAACTGAAATAATTTCGATAATGTTTGAAATGAAAAATGAATCATTGGAAACGGTAAGTAAGCATAAAAATGAAGATTTCTTCAAAGAGTTAGATAAAGATCGAAAGGAGAAGAAATGTGAATATGCAGTGTTAGTTTCAATGTTAGAAATAGATAATGATTACTATAATAATGGAATTGTTGATGTTTCTCATAAATATTCTAAAATGTATGTAATTCGTCCCCAATTTTTTATTCCCTTAATTACGTTATTAAGAAATGCTTCAATGAAATCTTTAGAATATAAAAAAGAGTTACAATTGGTTCAAAATCAAAATATTGATATCGCTAATTTTGAAGAAAATATGAATAATTTTAAAAGTGCTTTTGGACGTAATTATCGTTTGGCATCAGAAAAGTTTAAAAAAGCAATTGATGAAATTGATAAAACAATTGATCATTTACAAAAGACAAAAGAGGCTTTATTATCAAGTGAGAATAATTTACGTTTAGCTAATAACAAAGCTGAAGAATTGACTATAAAAAAATTAACAAATGGTAATGAAACAATGCAAAAAATGTTTAGTGAACTTAATAAGATAGAGAACGATACAAAAAGTGAAAGTACATACGATGAAAGTGATGAGTAATTTTAAATAGTCTTGAAATTTCTTTTTATTACTTTTAGATATTAGAGCTTTTAAGTAAAATTTCTTGTTAAAAGGCGAATATAATTTTTAAAATTAAAACTATTAATAAAAATATTAACTTTTCAAGATTATTTCTCTTTTGATAGTTTAGTGGGGTTAAGTAAAATTAATAAATATTAAATTTAATGTAGAATAGTTGCGAGAATTGGTAAAATAGCAAAGTAAATGCAACCCATAAAAGTCATAGTAAATACAACTGGTAAGAGGAGTTAGAAAAAAATAA
>CAKOHV010000025.1 GCA_934086145.1 uncultured Bacilli bacterium | reverse complement strand
GTTGGAATAAAGAAAATGAAGAAGATTATTTAACAGAGATTCAATTTCCTGTTAAGAAAAGATAAATACAAATTACATTTTTAGAGCAGGTAGTTAGTTGATAGCTATCTGCTTTTGTGATAGGATGAAAAATGAAATAGTAATTTGAAAGTGAGATTTAATTATGGGACTATTTGATAAATTTAAGAAAAAAGATAATAATGTTTGGTCAAACGCTTATACAGGAAAGCCTAATTTCTATAAAGGCAACGACGGTAAGCCATTTGGAGCCTTTGCCCTAACCGAAAATACCTTAACTTCACTTCCGCAGAATCCCAAAGCATTATATAAAATTGATGATACAGAAGTTGCTGAATGGAAATTAATACTCGTAAGTACAACTAATAATGGAATTTTAGGAGATATAGACTATTATAAGGCAATAAATAAGCTAATGAAGTTTTTTATTGATAAACATGATGGCAACATACTAATTAAAGGCTTATCATTAAAAGAATTAAGTGAATTGTTAAAATAAAATTACAATTTTAAAGAGAGGTAGAAAAATATGGCTTTTGATTATAAAAAAGAATATAAGGAATTCTATATGCCTAAAAATAAACCTAGTATAGTAGAAATTCCTAAAATGAATTATATTGCAGTTAGAGGATTTGGAAACCCTAACGAAGAAAATGGCGATTATAAAAAGACAATAGGATTACTATATGGTATTGCCTATACAATAAAAATGAGTTATAAAGGAACTCATAAAATAGATGGCTTTTTTGAATATGTTGTTCCACCATTAGAAGGATTTTGGTGGCAGGATGGATTAAAAGGTAGCATTGATTATAATAATAAAAATACTATGCACTTTATATCTATTATTAGATTACCAGATTTTGTAACTAAAGATGATTTCGAGTGGGCTACCCAAGAAGCAACCAAGAAAAAAAAACAAGATTTTTCAAGAGTTGAGTTTTTAACTTATGATGAAGGTCTATGTGTTCAATGTATGCACTTTGGTTCTTATGATGATGAACCAGCAATAGTTAATTTAATGCACGAATATATGAAAGAAAATGGCTATGAATTAGATATAACTGACGAGAGATACCATCATGAAATTTATTTAAGTGATCCAAGAAAATGTGATGTAAGTAAATTAAAGACAGTTATTAGACACCCAATAAAAAAGATATAGGAATGATGAATTATGGCAACATCAAAAGAATATAAAGAATTTATATTAGAACAATTAGATTTATTAAATAATATAACTTGTATAGAATGATGGGAGAATTTTTATTGTATTGTAATAATGTTTTATTTGGTGGAATTTATGATAATAGATTACTTGTTAAAATAGTTGATACAAATAAAAAGTATAATATGAATGAGCAAATTCCTTATGAAAGTGCAAAACCAATGTATTTAATTGATGATGTAGATAATAAAGAATTATTAAAGGAAATTGTAATTGAAACTTGCAAAGGATTACCAATTAAAAAGTATACATGCTATCTAATAATAGCAACAACCATTTTGTCCCTTATCCTCAATATCTTCGCCAATCCTCCATCATTATGAATTCCTATTTACTATGAAATTTGCTATAATACATATTATAGATAAACCATTAATGAGTAGGAGTTATTACCATATGAAAAAGTTAAAGTATGAAAGTGAAGATATCTCTGTTAATTGGATAGCCGTCTTTTTTTCGTCTATTCCTTGTATTGCCATTTGTATTGGGGCTTGTCTTTATGGGATAAGTGATATAAATATAGTATCAATATTAATGTGTGCTCCTTTTTTTATTTTCTTTATTATTAATATTGTTTTTTTATTAGAGAAAAATAGTACCATAAATAAGAATAATATGATAAAGAAAAATGGCCAAAGGGTTGTAGGAAACATTTTTAAATATGATATAAAAAAGACAATGGATTATGATTATCCCCACCATGAAACTCATTTTGATTATATTTTTAAAGTTTATGTAGGATACACAGATCCTTATACTAAAAAGCATCAAACCTTTGAAACGCCACCCTTAAATTTTAACCCATTACAATTATCCAGTAAAGAATGTAGTGTTTATGTTTATGATAATATGGTATATGTTACTGATTTTCAGCAAGTCAAAAAAGATGAAAAAAATGTTTGGTTTCGTGACAATCATAAATTAGAAAAAAAATTAACAAATGAGCAATTAAAAGCTGATGAATCAAATAAATTAGAACTCAAGAAAGTGAAAATATTTTGTATTATTTGGATATTAGCTGTTTTATCCTTAATAATATACTTCGTATTACTTTATAATTTATCATGAAAAAATCAAACAGAAAGGAAACAATCAGAAATTAGTTAATATTCTCTACGATTGATTATATGTAATATATGAAATTAAGTGGATTAGAAATAGACAATTTAAAAGTTGGTACTGAAGCCTTTTCAATATATGATGATAAAATAATTACTGATATTGTTTATGACGATATAAAAGATGACCAAAAATGCCATAAGTTGTGCCTTGTTTTTTGGTAGTAGTACCCAAATGAATGAACGAGCTCAAACTGTTATTGAACAATACTATGCTGGTCGTTTTGCGAAAATTATTTTATGTGTTGGTAAAAATGGGATTAATAATTCTGCTTAAAAAAACACTTCCGAAGCAGCTAGTATGCAAGAAATATTACTTACTAGTGGTATCCCTAAAACAGTAATATATCTTGATGAAAATTCTCAAAATACCTTTGAAAATATTACAAATGCTTTTCATATCATCAATTCTGATGATTCAAATGTTCAAAGTATCGCCGTTATTTCGAGTGAATACCATTTAAGAAGATGCAAACTAGCTATTTTAAAAAATTATCCATTTCTTCATATAACAACAATTCACGCTTACGATGGTTATTCTGATAAAGATAATTGGTATCTTGGTAGTAATGAATGGAATGGTGGAAGATGTATGGTAATCTGGGAAAGAAATCTTTTAACAAAATATGCTAAAGAAGAAAAAATTCAAGATTGTTATATCAATCTGCCTTCATTAGATAGAAAATTATAAAAAGGTGTTTATGTCAAAACATTACTATTAATTAAACTTATTAAATTTAGCGTGCTTTATTAATCATATCTTTAAGAAAAATATTAAAAAAGCTTTTATGAAAGGAAGTAAAACATGAAATACACAGTAGAAGAGGAAATAATTCACTTTGTTTTTGTAGCTTTTAAAGACCAAAAAAGACAAAAAGAAGATATTGCTTTAGCTTTTCATAGTATCATGGTAGGTAATATGCTTAAAAATATTGGTTGTGATGAAAATACCGTATACATTGGTTACTTACATGATATTATTGAAGATACTCCATATGATTACCAATTCTTATTAAATAAATATGGTAAACTGATTGCTGATAGTGTTTTAATGTTATCAGAAGATAAAACGGTAATTGATTTTATTCCTAGAAAAGAAAAATTCATTGCCAATATAATGAATGCTAATAATAATATTTTAATGGTTGAATTAGCTGACAAATTACAAAATCTGTTATCTAATTATGATGAATATTTAAAGAAAGGCAAAGAATCATTAAAGACTGAAGCAGATAATTATGAAGAGGTAAAATGGTTCTATAAAAAGATGCAATCTCTTTTTAATGAAAGACTTCGTGAAAATCAACTTTTAACTAGGTATAATGAAATTGTTACTGAGTATTTTGATTAGATTCATAATTATGGCTAATTTATATTTTAAAACAAGTTTTCTTTTTACCCTTTATCTCCAATGACATCTTATTTTCATAAGTTAAATAATGTTTGCAATATTCTAAATTTATGCTAACATATAATAAATAAATGTATTGTATTAATAATATATAAGTATCTTTTGGTTCTTAATTTTATAACCTAATTTGAATTTAAGAGACTAATTAATCAGTTCTTTTTATTATGCCATACAATTTTAGGAGCGATAATATGAATCAAAAGCAAATTGGGATTTTTCTAAAAAAATGTCGTGAAAATAAAAAATTGACTATTGAAGAAGTGGCTCAACAATTAAAAACCACACCTCGTTTAATCAAAAAGTGGGAAAAAGGCCAAAAAGTACCAAGTATCGATTATCTACCTGGTTTGTCCGCTCTTTTAGAAGTTCCTATCATTGATATCATTAGAGGTAACCAAGTAAAAAATGATAATGAATTCATTCTAGCTTTAGATTATTACATTAAAAAAATAACATCTTTTTATATTCGGCTAACTGTTTTATCTATTTTACTTATGACTATTATTTTTTTTATAATCTTTTATAACTTTCAAGAAAATAAAGTCTATTACTTCTACAATACTGATCGAACCATCAATGTATCAGGTTACTTAATAAAAACGTCAACGGAACAGTATCTGACTATAAAAAAATTAAGCTTTAATAAAAATTATAAGTTATGTCAAAAAGAAAATTGCCAACAACTTAAAGTTAAAAATCTTTCTTTAGCACTGCAAGAAAATAAAAAAATAATTACTAGTACCCAAATTTATCTTCCAAAATCCAAAGCTTTCTTAAAAAACTTAGTTAATAATAATACTCTAGAATTTCCATCATTTCCTAATCGTGATAATCTTTTCTTAGAAGTAACATACCAAACTGATAATGATTTAACCGAAACAACCAACATAAAATTAACTGTCAAAGAATTAAAAACTTTATTTAAATAATTTATCAAAAATTTATGAATTTTTTAATCTTTTAATATATAATAAAGCCAAAGGTGGTTAAATGAATTTAAAATTAAAAAATCGTTTATTTTTATATAATATTTTAATTATAGTCTTTTCTTCATTATTTCTTTTGGTTATCTTTGCTTATATTAATAAAAATTCTAAGGAAATTTTATACAATGTAAATGAAAATACTGTTGATGAACGTAGTCAAATAATCAAAGAACTCCTTGACCCAACGAAAAAATCCGAAGAAGTTCAAAATAATCTTCTTCCTTTTAACTATAAGTTGTATATCTATGATAATAAAGAATTAGTCTACGGTACAAATAATGAAACTTTAAATCTTTTATTAAAAAAATATCGTTATAAAAGCAATGAAACTCGTATCTTATTCGTAGATAATCGAACTATTATTATGAAGAATATTGATAACAAAATCTACTTTGCTGTCCAAGAAAAATTTAAGGAACAAAAACCCCGTGATGTTAGTCATCTCAGTCCCTTTCGTCATTTCTTACTTACTATTGTTATCTTAATCATTATCATTTTACTAATCCTTTTATTTATTACTATTTATTTATCCAATAATCTCTTAAAGAAAGTCATAACTCCTTTAAATTTATTAAAAGAAGGCGCTAATCGTGTTGAAAAGGGTGATTTCTCTCAACCAATCATTTATGAAATTGACGATGAATTCGCTCCCGTTATTAATAACTTCAATAATATGCAACAATCCTTAAAAGATAAAACAATCAAACAACAGCAATACGAAAAAGCCAAACAAGAAATGATAAATGGCATATCTCATGATATTAGAACCCCACTAACTGTTGTTAAAGGGAATATCAAAGGTATTCAAGATGGCATTGCTAAAACACCGGCTAAGCAAAAAGAGTACCTAACCATCGCTTATAATCGAACCAGCGATATTGAAAACTTACTAAATCGCTTATTTGATACTTTTAAATACGAAACAAGCGAAATAAAAATGCATAAAGAACCAGTTGATATTCTTGCTTACGTTGATGAACTTATAAAAAATAATGAACATTATTTAAATAAAGACTTTAAAGTAATAACTTCTTATGGCCAAGTAAATAACCAAATATCCATTGATAAACTCCAATTCAAAAGAATCTTTGATAACTTATTTAATAACGCCGTCAAACACAATCCTCAAAAACAAGATTTAAAAATAAATATTAGTATTACAGAAGAAGACAACCAACTAATCATCATCTTTAAAGACAATGGCCAGGGCGTTAAAGAAAATAATTGCGCAAAAATCTTTAATGAATTCTTTAAAGAAGATGAATCTCGTAACCATGATAAAAATAGTTCAGGTCTAGGTCTATTTATTGTTAAAAAAATTATTGAGTTACATAATGGAACTATTACAGCCGTAAATGACCAAGGTTTAAAATTCACTATTATTCTTAAGGAGGACCAAAATGAATAAAATTTTAATAATTGAAGATGACTATGATATTGCCTCTTTAGAAAAAGATTATTTAGAAATTAATAATTTTTCTGTTGATATCATTGATGATGGTAATAAAGCTTTGCCAATCATTAATAAAAATAATTATGATTTAATCATTCTCGATTTAATGTTGCCTAATTTAAATGGCTTTGAAATCTGTAAAGAAATCCGTAAATTCAGTGATATTCCTATTATCATGGTAACAGCTAAAGATGATTCTTATGACATTATAAGAGGTCTCGGTCTAGGAAGTGATGATTATATTACTAAACCATTTGATCCAGCTATCTTAGTAGCTCGTGTCCAAGCTAGTTTAAATAGTTATAAAAGACATAAAAACATTGGCGATGAAATCTTTATCAATGATTTAAAAATAATTCCGCAAAAGTATCAAGTTTTCAAAGGAAGCCAAGAGCTAAAACTACCTAATAAAGAATTTGAATTATTAAAATATTTAGCGACCCATGCTAATCGTGTCATATCCAAGGAAGACCTCTTTGAAGCTGTCTGGGGAATGGACTCTGATGCTGATGAAGCAACTGTTACCGTTCATATTAACCGTTTACGTGAAAAAATCGAAGAAAATCCATCTTCTCCGCAAATAATAGAAACGATCTGGAAAGTTGGCTATCGTTTAAACTTAAAATAAGTAATTTAAACCTATCATTTCAAAGGGTTTAAATTACTTATTTTATTTAGGAAAAATTAATTACTTTCTATCTAATATTATTTTAATCTTCAAATGTTATAAAAAAAATAATTTGATTGTTTAACTTCTTTATAATTTTTATAAATTGTTTAATTTATTTATTTTTTGTTTAGAAATTCTTAATAAAAATTTCAAAAAGCCATAATATACTTTTAAACGAAAGGAAGAAAAATATGTATATTTTAAAAAATGCTTGGATTTCTATAACAAGAAATAAAAGTCGTAATATCTTAATTGCCATAATCATTACAGTGATATCCGCTGCTTGTGCTATAACTCTTGCCATTCGTAATTCAGCTAATAAGATTGTTGAAGCATACGAAAATAAATACGAAGTTACTGCTTCAATTGGCATGAATCGTCAGAATCTGATGGAATCACTAAAAGGCGAGGGGGATGAAAAAAATTCCCAAGAAGAAATGATTGAAGCTTTTAACAATATTAAATCTCTTACTGTTGATGAAATCAAAAATTTTGGCGATTCAGAATACGTTAAAAATTATTATTACTACTATGAAACTAATATGAATGCTAAAGATTTAGACGAAGCGACAGACAGCCTTGTTAAGGAAACAACCAAAACCGAAACAACCACTGAAACTAGACCAATGCCTAATGGTGGTGACTTTGGCCGTGGTGGAAGTCAAACGACAACTAATAAAAAAACAACTACAACCGAAAAAATCTTTAATGAAAAAGCTGCCAATGGAGCTTTCCAAGTCAAAGGCTATTCCAGCCTTGAATCTATGACTGATTTTATTGATGGTAATTACACAATTACTAGTGGTAGCATCTTTACTGACTTTACGAGTACTGACGAAAATTACAATTGTATAATTAGTGAAGAACTAGCATCCTTAAATGAACTAGAAGTAAATGATACAATTACTTTAATTAATCCTAATGATGAAGATAAAACTTATACTTTAACCATTACCGGTATCTATAAAGAAAATAGTGATACTTCTAGTGATATGACCAATATGTTTACCAGTTCAGCTAATACAATTATTGTACCATCAGCTTTTGTTGAACAACTTATGAGTGACGACGAAGACTTAAATGTCACAACAACGCCAACATACATTCTAACAAGTAAAGATGTTGCTGATAAATTTGCTGACGAAGTAACCGAGAAAGGCTTAAACAGCTATTATAGTGTTACTAATAACTTAGAAGTGGTTGAAAGTGCTACTAAATCTATAACTAATGTTAAAGAATTTGCTACAACCTTCTTAATTATTACCCTTATCATTGGAGGTGTCGTTTTACTAGTCATAAATATGATTAATATTCGTGAACGTAAATATGAAATAGGAGTTTTAAGAACTATTGGTATGAAAAAAATCCTTGTTGTTATTCAATTTATGACCGAATTACTTGTTGTCACTATCTTTGGTCTTTTAGTAGGCGCAGGAATTGGTGCTACTTGTAGTGTCAAAGTAGCCAATAACTTATTACAGACCGAAATAAATAATGCAACTAGTGACCAAGAAAATATTAAGCAAAACTTTGGTAATCCTGATGATAGCAACCAAAAAAATCACAATTTTGATTTTAATACTATGAATGGAACTATAAATATTGAAACTGTCGATGATATTAATGCAGTTGTCGATTTCAAAGTCTTAGCTCAACTATTAGCAATTGGTATCGCCCTAACAATTATCAGTAGTGTTTCTGCTAGTATCGCCATTGCTAGATTCCAACCATTAAATATCTTAAAGGAGCGTAGTTAATGAAAGAGTCAATTTTAAAATTAAAAGATGTTGCTTATCGTTATAGTGATGCTAAAAAAGATGAATATGTTTTTAAAAACATCAACTATGAATTTCAAAATGGCCAACTATATGCTATTAAAGGAAAGAGTGGAAGTGGTAAAACAACCCTTTTATCTTTAATAAGCGGTTTAGAAAAAAAATATGAAGGCCAAATAAATTTTAAAGACCAAGACCTTAGTAAACTTGATCTCGATAAGTATCGCAATAGTTCAATAGGGATTGTCTTCCAAAGTTATAACTTATTACCGCACTTAACTGCTTCAGAAAATATAATTCTTTCTATGGATATTAATCATTTAAAAGGAATTAATAAAAAACAAAAAGCTATCGAATTACTAAAATCAGTTGGCTTAAAAGAAAATTATGCCAATCGTCGTATTCTAAAATTATCTGGTGGCGAACAGCAACGTGTTGCCATCGCCCGAAGCCTTTCTTACAATCCCGATATTATTATTGCTGACGAGCCAACCGGTAATCTTGATAAAGACACTGAAAATGAAATATTAAAGATTTTTAAGGACCTAGCCAAAAAACAAAATAAGTGTATTATCATTGTTACCCATTCAGAAAATGTTTGTAAACAAGCCGATGTAGTATATGAATTAACAAAACAGAAAAAAGAAAAATAAGATTATGTTTTTACTATAATCAAAAGGACCATTCAAGGAGTCCTTTTTTTTATCCTTTCCTCAAGCTAATTATTGTACCTATCCAAATTAGTTTCATTACCCCAAACTATCAATATATTAACTTGAATCATTTTCAAAATTTCCTATTTAAACTTTTATCATAAATTAATCATTCATTTCCTTAAAATAATTTTTATTTATTGCTTATGTTCTATTGTCGTTATAAAATAAAGATAAGGAAGGCCAAGGTTAAGAATGTAAGGCATCTTATAATATTTTATTTTTACCTTATATTTAACTTAATCTTTATTTGAAAGGAATGAAAAAAAATGGAATTTACTCAAGTTGTTCAAGAAAGAACCGCCACTAGAAAGTTTTCTGATAAACCAATTGCTCAAGAAACTTTAAATAATATTTTAAATGTTGGTCGTCTTGCTCCGACTGCTAAAAATAATCAGCCACAAGTTATTTACGTTATCACTAGTCAAGAAGGTTTAGCTAAAGTCGATATGGCTAGCCCATGTCGCTATAATGCTCCAGTTGTTTTACTAGTTTGTAGTGATAAAACAAAAGCTTTTAGGAATAATGATTATTCAAGTTATGAAACTGATGCTTGTATTGTGGCTACGCATCTAATGCTTGCTGCTACTAACTACCAAGTAGACAATATTTGGATTGAAATGTTCGATAAAAAAATTTTAAAAGAAGTCTTTAACATCCCATCTAACATTGAACCCATTTGTCTTCTCCCTCTTGGATATAAAACGGAAGATTGTCCTTTAAATCCATTCCATCATATTCGTAAAGAACTAAATGAATACGTAAAATATCTTTAAAAAAAATAAGGAGAGATAATATGTCTTATCGTCAAATTTATTATTCCAAAATCGGTCCTATCTATCTAAGTAGTGATGGTAAATATCTAACAGGTATGTGGTTTCGTCAAGTCGTGATTCCTTAAAGCATCAAGAAATTTATGAGGAAAAAGAATTGCCCATTTTTAAAGAGACTTTTAGATGGCTAGATATCTATTTTAGTGGTCAAAATCCGCCCTTTACGCCACCTTACCAAATTGAAAACCTTACACCATTCCGTCAAATGGTTATTGATATTATGAACAAAATACCTTATGGTGAAGTTACAACATACCATGCCATTGCCCAAGAAATTGCTAAGCAAAAAAATATTAAAAGAATGTCCGCTCAAGCCGTTGGTCAAGCTGTTGGATGGAATCCTCTTTGTCTAATCATTCCTTGCCATCGCGTCATTGGTACAAATGGTAATCTTACTGGTTATGGTGGCGGCCTTGAAAACAAAATAAAACTATTAGAAATAGAACATCACGATATGTCGGAGTTTACCATACCTAAAAAGGGGAGTGCTTTATGAAACGTTGTCCATGGTGTAATTTAGCCAATCCACTATATGTAAAATATCATGATGAAGAATGGGGAAGACTAAATTTAGATGAACATTACTTATTTGAAATGCTTATCCTTGAATCTTTTCAAGCTGGGCTTTCTTGGGAATGTGTTCTAAACAAAAGAGCAAACTTTCGCCAAGCCTATGATAACTTTGACCTTACCAAAGTATGTAATTACGATGAGGCTAAGATCCAATCACTACTTGGAAATAAGGGACTTATTCGTAATAAGCTTAAAATTAGAGCGAGCATCACCAATGCCCAAATCTTCCAAAAAATTCAAAAAGAATATGGCTCTTTTGCTAATTACTTAAAAAAATATACTAATAATCAAATTATCTATGAATCTGATAAAACAACGAATGAATTATCCGATAGTATTTCTAAAGATTTAATAAAAAGAGGCATGAAATTTGTTGGTTCAACAATAATTTATTCGTATTTACAAGCTATTGGCATTATATATTCGCATACTCCTGAGTGTTTTATGGCTAAATAATCTTTTTAAGAATTATCTAGTGAAGATTACCATATTAGATAATTTATCTCCTCAAAAAAAGAAAAAAGAACGTATCTTGTGTTATACTTGATAATAAGGAGTGATAACATGAATAATGTACAATTAAGTTTAGTTGATTTTTATTCTAATTTAGACTTATTAGATGATGAAGATAAAATAGTAAAATTTATTAAAAAAAATGCTATGTATTTAGTCCCGAAAGATAGATTGGAAGTATATCAAAAATATAAAAATTATTTTAAGAGATCGCTCAAAGTGAAGAGTGGTAGTATATTTTCTCAAAATAATAATGAAATACTACCTGAATTAATAGATATTTTTGTAGATATAATTAACCCTGGTCATCTTCTTGAAGCTATTAATAAAATAGATGATTTTAATACAAGATTAAATTATCTATATAAATATGCTAATAGATTAAAAGCTAGTGATTCGGAATTTATTGATGATACTTTTAATAGAGACCCCGAAGAATTAGATGATATGAATATTATAAGTAATGTTATAAGTAATTCTTCCAAGGAGTTTTGCGTAGAATTTATAAAAAGTCTAAATGATAATATAAAAGGTAATCTTTTAGACAAGATGGAAGATGATTTTTCTCCTGAAGATTTAACTAGCATATTGTCTGGATTCTCTGATTATTCCAAATTGATAAATGCATTTGAAAAATATAAGGATAAAATATCTAAAGACCGATACTGCAGAGTACTTTTTCGGATTAATAATAAAGATTTAATTTATGATTTTTTAGCAAGATATGAGTCAGTTTTAACTCCATTAAATTATGAATACATTGCAGTTAGAAAGTTTGAAAAAAAAGATCAAATACTATTTATAGAAAAATACATTGATAAATTAGATAAGGACAGTGTCAAAAAAATTTTAATTAATAATGTTAAATCTATAAAATCACAATATGATTTTACAACTAAAAAATTTCAAGGTTTGGTGTATAGCCGTAACGAATTTCTAGAAGAAAATTATATTTTTGATGTTATAAAAAGATTTTCTAATTATTTAGATTTAATGGATATTGGTGATATTATTACAAATATTGAGAATGTTAATAGTAAAAATAAGACATTTTTTGAAACAATCGGTTATTTTAATCCTAATATTAATAATCTAATTAATAATTTGGATGAAGAACAAAGGAAAACTTTTAAAAAAAATATTATGAATTTAAGTAATAGCTCTTTAGCAAGTTTGTTTTCAATATATGCTGATGAAAGCTATAATATAGATGATTTAGATGCTTTACTATATTGTGTGGAATTCACTAATAAAATAGATAAATCAAATTCATCAGAAATTAGAAGAATATCAGGAGAGATACTTAGACAAATTGTTATTTTGCCTCGAGATGAATGGGAAAACACATATAACTATATAGAAGATATTTTTATGAAAAATAATATTCCGTATGTTGGAAAAGTATACGAAATTTTTCAAAAGTTACACAAGGATAAAAAATCATTACTGCATGGTGTTAAATCACCTAATCTTTTATCATTAAAGTCTATGAAAGCTCAAGAATTAATGATATTTAATGATTTATTAAAATGTTCTATAAAATCTAATAATCGTTCATTAAAAAATTATATTAAAGATATTAAAAATGGAAACATGTTAATGGAATCTTTAATATCAGGAGCATTAAAATTTGATGATTTACATGATGACGATAAAATTGTTTTCCAAAAATATTTAGCTCACTTAAATTCTCTTTATAATTGTACTCAACAGGGACGATTAAATCCGAGAAATTTAAAAAATGATATGCAAAAAGATTGCCATGATTTATTGAATCTTTTTATGAAAGAAGGAAATTTTTCTACAAAGAAACTGCCTGATAGAATAGTAAGTATGTTTACTCATTTTATAGGAATAGATTCTATAGACCAATTAGAATCATATATTAATTTAGAAACAGAAAAAGCAAATACAAGAAATATAGAAAGAGCAAATCAAAATGATTTTTTAATTAATAGTGGAGATCTAATAAAAGGATTAAGTGGAAATAAAGGGCAATACTATAATTATTTAACTAGTATTTTACAAAATGGTAATTTATGTCAAGAATTTTTAGGTTCTGCTGCATCTTCTGATGCTACACCTTTAGATGCAGATGTATGTATGGCAGCAGAAAATTATTCGAATTTTAAAGATGCTTTTACTGATCGAAGACTTGCATCAAGCGGATATGGACCTTTATGGATTGTTATAAAAAATGATGGGAAATTAAATAATACAAGTATAAATAATAAAATAGATTCCAATAAATTAGAAGTATTTTATACTGGAGTATTAAGAGATAATCATTTTGGAGTTAGAACAGGAATTCCTTCTTCTGATATAGATTTTTTTGTAGTTGATACAAATGTGAAAACGAATATAATAAAATATGAAATAGTAATGAATGGTTTTTATATTCCTATAGTTGATAAAAATGGTAAGTTAGTATTTACACCAGAGGAATATGAAAAAATGAAAAATAATATGCAAGGATTAAGTTATTATGGAACAGAAAAAAATTATTCATTTGCTAAAGAACTAGATGATTATACATCTCATTCAGATGATTTAAAAATGGCTATGCAAGAAGTAGCTAATAAAAGAGAAGGTATTTATAACAAGTTAAAAAGTACTGGTCTAAATATTATTCTAGGAAGAACAGAGGAACTTACTAATGGCAATTTAGAATTAATTGATACTGGTTCAACCGGAAGAGGAACAAATAAACCTGAAGATTATGATTTTGATTTCATAATGAGAGTTGATAGATCTGTAATGTTTGACGTTGAAAGAAAAAATTCTTTATTAAATAAAATTAAAGAAGCTTTTCCAGGTATTAAAATTGAATCTAACGGAAATATACGAGATCAAAAAGTAATATTAGATAATGGAGAGTACGTAAAAATTGATATAACACTTATTCCTAAAACAGACAAATTAGATTATTCAACTGATGAATGTATTAAAGATAGATTATCTAATATTAAACAATTAGATGAAGAAAAGTATTATAAGATTTTAGAAAATATAATACTTGCTAAAGAAGTATTAAAGGATTGTTATAAGCCAAAACATGCTGGTGGTGGAAAAGCCCAAGGTGGACTTGGCGGAGTTGGAATTGAAAACTGGGTTCTACAAAATGGCGGATCATTTGTAGCGGCAGCAAAAGATTTTGTTGCTAATTCAGAAGGTTTAAACTTCTCGAGCTTTAAAGAAAAATATACAGTGTGGGATTTTGGAGAAAATCATATGTCTAGTGAAAAAGGAAAATACTTACATGATGAGTTTGTTTCAAATAATATGGATGAAGATGGCTACGACAAAATGAAACAAACATTAAAAGCATATCTTCTTCAATTGGAACAAACAAAAAGTGTAGAAGAAAGTATAAATAGCGGATTTAAAAAATAGTTTATTCAATAAAAAAGTCAGTAAAGAAAAAAATTGAAAAAACTATCTATTAGAAAATGTAGTAACCAACTACGATAATAGCCAAGCCAATATCAGTTTACAATGAATTAAAAACATTCTGAACATATTTAAGCGACAATACTACAAACTAATTGTAAGTAGTGATGTTGCTTTTTTATTTAATATAAAACTGAGAGATGATAGTATGAATTTAAATTATACAATACTTAGAAGTGAAATTATGACTATTAGTAACTAGTTTTAAATTGACTTTTCGGAATAAAAAAAAGAAAAGTGCTTGCCACTTAGATATAGAGAAAAGCAAAAATAATATAAAAATTGTATCTTAAACTTCTTTCATGTTATTATATATTTAATAAAATTGAAGGAGGTCTTTTGTTCTGTGTACAGCTATCACATATCAAACAGATAATTTTTATTATGGCAAAAAAATCACCGTTGTTCCTCGTAATTACCCCATAAAATATCGTCGTACTAAAACAATGAATAATCACTATGCTATTATTGGAATGGCTCATGTTACTGACAATTACCCTTTATTTTACGAAGCTGTAAATGAAAGTGGACTTGGCATTGCTGGTTTAAATTTTGTAGGTAATGCTTCCTATCAATAACCGACCATTAATAAAAATAATATTGCTCAATTTGAATTTATTCCTTGGCTTTTAAGTCAATGTCAAAATATTTCTGAAGTTAAAGCTTTACTTAAAGAGACTAATATAACCAATGAAGCATTTTCATCATCTTATCATGTTGCTCAGTTACATTGGTTAATCGCCGATCAAAACCAATCGATTGTCGTTGAAGCCGTTTCTAAAAGGTTTAAAAATTTATGATAACCCAGTCGGCGTTTTAACTAACAATCCATCTTTTGATAAACAATTATTTGCATTAAACAACTATCGTCACTTAACAAATAAAAATCCCCAAAATACCTTTGGTCAAAACGTAGATTTATATAGTAGGGGCTTAGGAGCTTTAGGCCTTCCTGGTGATATATCATCCCAATCACGATTTATTCGTGCTTTATTTGTTAAAACCAACTCAGTTTCATCTCGTAATGAAGTTGCTAGTGTTAACCAATTTTTTCATATCTTAAATACTGTTGAACAAGTCAGAGGTTGTTGTGAAGTCAAAGAAAATGAATACGAGATAACTATTTATACTTCCTGCATTAATGCCACCCAAGGAATCTATTATTATACTACCTACAATAATCATCAAATTAATGCGGTTGCTATGCATAAAGAGGATTTAGAAAGTCATGAACTCATCACGTCCCCCTTAATAGATACCGAACATATCAATCATCTAAACTAACAAAAAAATATCAACTCAACTTTTAGTTCGTGTTCAATATTCTTTCTTTAATCTATAGTTATTACAAGAAAGGAGTTAAACTATATGGATCAAATTAAAATAGGTAAGTTTATTAGTCAATGTCGTAAAAAAAAGCAACTTACTCAGAGCGAATTAGCTGAAAAGTTAAATATTACTGATCGGGCAATTTCCAAATGGGAAAATGGCCTATGCTTACCAGATTCAGGGACCATGCCTGCTTTATGTGAAATTTTAAATATTACTATAAATGATCTATTTAGTGGAGAAAAAGTTGATATGAATAATTACCATGAAAAAGCTGAACAAAATTTATTAGCTATGCAAAAACTAAAGGAGGAAGCTGATAAAAGATTACTAAGAACTGAGACCATTATAACGTCGTTAACACTCTTTATTTATATGACGCTTGTAATGATTGTTATTTTAAACGATTTATCGGAAAAACTTAGTGCCCTAATTCTCATTCCTTTAACAATCTTTGTTTTTATGATCTGTCTTCTAGCTTTAAGAATCGAGCAACAAGCCGGGTACTACGAATGTCAAAAATGCCATCATAAGTATATTCCAACTTATTCTAGTGTTTTTTTAGCAGCTCATATTAACCGAACAAGATATATGAAATGTCCTAAATGTCAACAACGTAGCTGGCAAAGAAAAGTTATTAACAAGAATGACTGAAAATATCTTAATTTATTCTCAAAGGTAAGTATGTAACAAAAAAGTGCATACTTCCTTTTTCTTTTGTCTTTTTTTATAATTAAGCTAACAAAGAAAAAGAGCGCTCATATCTTTGCAAGAAGGAGTTAAAAAATGAAAAATACTAAAATAAAATTAAATAAAGGAGAAGTCATCATCTATGACTTTGGAAATATAAAAATACATAACTATGATACTCATGACCAAATGAATGATCAAGTTATCATGTTAGAAAAAAATAACCAAATAATCGTTATTGAATCACCAGCTTTTTATGATAACATCACTGAACTAGAATCATATTTAAAAACTTTGAATAGTAAGATATCTGGCATGTTACTTTCTTACCATATGAGTGGGGCAACTTTCTTAAAAGATAATAAAAAATATGCCACTCATTCCGCCGATGAATATGGTCATGAAGGAGGAGGGAAGACTTTAATTGATAACTTTACTAAAGCTTTCGGTCAATCTTTCGATAATAATATTCATAATGTAACTGATTATATTAATGATGGTTATCTTACTATTGCTGATATGACCCTTAATATAATTCCTACTAGTGAAGCCTTTGATATTGAGATTCCTGAAATAAATTGTCTATATACTCATATGTTAGGTAGTGATTGTCATTCTATTATTGCCGGTGTTAATCATGCTAATGCTATGCTAGAAACTTTAGATAGCTATCTAAAAAAAGATTATAATTTAATCTTAACATCACATTACATCCCTGAAGCAATAAATGCTGTTAATACTAAAATATCTTATATTAAAGACATATTAAACATTGCTAGTACTTGTAGCACCAAAGATGAAATGATTGAAAAAGTAAAAAAAGAATATCCTAATTATAGTGGTATCAATTACCTAGAAATGACCGCTAATTATTTTTTCTCTAACAATGAATAAGTGAAGTAGAATTCACTTATTTTATACTTACCAAAAAGTGCGTACTTACCATCTTTACTACATAATGTTAAAATAAAGCTAGGAAGTGATATTATGCCTAAAACTTATACAAATTGTCCAGTTGAATATACTGCTTCAATTATTTCTAATAAATGGAAAGTCCTAATTTTAAGAGACTTAATTACTGGTACAAAAAGATACAATGAATTAAATCGCTCAGTTGTGGGCATTTCGGCTAAAGTCTTAACTCAAAATTTAAAAGACTTAGAAAAAGATGGTATCGTTAAAAGAAAAGTTTATCCTGTTGTTCCACCAAAGGTTGAATATTCACTAACGGAAAAAGGCATGGAACTTAAAAGTGTTCTTGATATGATGAAAGAATTTGGACTTAAATATAAGGACCACTAATGAAAGAACACTTATTAAAAGAAATTATTCAATATCTCCTAAATGAACGAGACTATAATTTAAAAATACCAACTTCATATCAAGAACTAAAACAATTATATAAAGCCCTTGTTAATACAAGATTTCCCATACCACTTAGCGAAACCATTTTAAACAAAGAAGGTCAATATTTAAAATTAGAACAATTAGAGAAAGAAATAACTGATGTTAATAACTTGTTAGAAATTGAACCCCATATCATTTTGTGGCAAGGCGATATAACTACTTTAAAATGTGATTGTATTGTCAATGCTGGTAACGAAGATGGTCTAGGTTGTTTTAATCCTCAACATTTATGTATCGATAATGTGATTCATACAGCCGCTGGTATGCGTTTACGTCTTGAATGTCAGCAAATTTTACAAGGTCAAAAAATAAAAACAGGGGATTTTATTGTCTGTAATGCTTATAACTTACCTTGTCAAAAAATTATTACCACCGTTGGTCCCCAAATAATAACTGAACCAACTCTTGAAGATGAACTTGCTTTATCAAATTGCTATAAAAACACCTTAGAATATGCTATTAAAAATAACTATCATTCCATTGCCATTCCTTGTATCTCAACCGGTTTATTTGCTTATCCCATTGCTCAAGCTAAACTAATTGCATATAAAGCAGTTAAAGAAACGCTCAATAAGTATAAATCTAATATAAAAGTAATTTTTAATGTTTTTAGTGGAAGTGATTACGATGAATACCAAAAAATGTTTACAAATAAAAAAATTAATTAATGAAGCAGATGCCATTATTATAGGAGCAGGAGCTGGTTTATCAGCCTCTGCGGGCCTTGATTATTCACCATCTTCTTTTAAAAAGTACTTTCCCGAACTAGTTAAAGCCTATGGAATGACCGATATGTACACTTCAAGTTTTTATGAATTTAACAAACCAGAAGAACGATGGAGCTACTGGGCTAAGCACATCAATTATTCCTATATTTCTAAACCATCTTTTAAAACATATCAAAACCTTTTAAAAATCGTCCAAGATAAAGAGTATTTTGTTATAACAACTAATGTTGATGGCCAATTTTTAAAAGCTGGTTTTAATCCCAAGAAAGTTTTTGAAGTTCAAGGAAGCTATAACAAAATACAATGTTCGGTTGCTTGTCATTCCAAAACATATGATAACACTAACATGGTAAAACAAATGTTACTTTCTAAAGATAACTTAAAAGTTTCCCATAACTTAGTACCTTATTGTCCTATCTGTGGCCAAGAAATGACTATAAATATTCGAAAAGATGATTATTTTGTTGAAGATCAAAATTGGCATAATTTAAATCAAGCATACGAAAATTTTCTAAATAATAACCTTAATAAAAAAATAGTTTTACTAGAACTAGGCGTTGGTTTTAATACACCAGGTATAATCAGATTTCCTTTTGAACAATTAGCTAGTACTTATAAAAATATTACTTTAATTAGAATAAATAATAATTCTTTGGAAACCATCTATGAATTAAAAAATAATTTTATTTCTTTAAAAGAAGATTGTTCCTTAGCAATCGCTAAACTTCATTCCGGACAATAATTTATTGCTTAAAATTTCTTTTAACTAATTTTTAACTAAATGTAACAGATTGTTACATTTTTTTCGTTAACATTTATCATACCTTACAAAAATGTAATATTTAAAAGAACTAACTCATGATAAAATATACATAAAAAGAGCTTATATTATAAAAATATTTGCTCTAGGTTATAAGAGGAATTTATATGAAAAAAATATTAATTATTGAAGATGAACTTACAATTCGTCATGAATTAAAAACTTTATTAGAAAATTCTGGATATAAAGTTCTCATTATTGAAAATTTTACTAATTTAAAAGAACAAATATTAAAACTAAAAGCTGATTTAATTCTTTTAGATATCAATATTCCTAATGAAAATGGGGAAATTGTCTTAAAAAACTTACGCAAAGAAATTAATACGCCAATTATCATGGTTACCAGCCGAGCTAGTGAGCTTGATGAAGCTCTTTCTATTTCCTATGGTGCTGATGATTACATTACTAAACCATACAATCCCACTATCTTACTTTTGCGAATCCAAAATATTTTTAAGCGTATGGAACAAGTCTGGGATAATATGTTCTATGATGATGTAATTGTCAATACTTCCAAAGGTCTCTTACAACGTAACGATAAAATAATTGAATTAACTAAAAATGAAATGATAATTTTTACTTTTCTTTTAAATAATCGTGGTCGTATTGTAACCCGCGATGATTTAATGACTGATTTATGGAATAATGATGAATTTATCAATGATAATGCTCTAACCGTTAATATTAGTCGCTTACGAAGTAAATTAAAGGAGTTGAATTTAGATGATAAAATCGAAACTCGTAAAAAAGAAGGGTATCGTTTATTATGAAGTTTAAAGAATATTTAATAGATAAAATTCCCCAAATCTTTTTCTCTCTATTTTTCCTAATTATAATGATTTTAATCTTAAATGCCTTTAAAATTGGTCATGAATTAAAGATTGCTTTAATAATCATCTATACCATAACTACCTTATTTAATCTTTTTTATGATTACTTTCAAAAATATTCATTTTATCATACCTTAACAAGCACTCTAACTAACTTAGACAAAAAATACCTTATCTTAGAAATGATTGCTAAACCTTCTTTTTATGAAGGCAAAATATTCTATGAAACTTTATACGAAATAAATAAATCTATGATTGAAGATATAAAAGAATATAACCTAAGTATTACTGACTTTAAAGAATATGTTGAAATGTGGATTCATGAAGTAAAAATACCCATCTCTAGTTTAATTTTATTAAATCATAACCATCAAACTGACCTTGATAAAAAATATCTAACTCAAATCCGTAAATTAGATAATTATATTGACCAAATTCTTTATTACGTAAGAAGCGAAAATGCAGAAAAAGATTACATAATTCGTGAAAAAGAACTTCGTGAAATTATAAAAAATGTTGCTTTAAAAAATAAGGATGATCTCCTTGAAAATAATGTTAAACTTGAAGTTGATCTTCAAGATGAAAAAGTTTTAACTGATCATAAATGGTTAGAATTCATTTTGAATCAAATTATTAATAATAGTATTAAATATCGTAACCAAGAAGTTCAATCATTAATAAGAATATCTAGTATTTCATCTGCTACTCAAACTACATTGATAATCTATGATAATGGCATTGGTATTTCTAAAAAAGACCTGCCTCGTGTTTTTACTAAGTCTTTTACTGGCGAAAATGGTCGTTTAACAACTAAATCAACAGGGATGGGCTTATATATTGCTAAAAATCTTTGTACTAAACTAGGTCATCAAATAAAAATAGAATCAAAAGTAGGGGAGTATACCCAAGTAAGCATAACCTTCGCCAAAAATGACTTTTATAAATTTGATAATTAATAGTCTTGTAAAAACCTTACAAAATTGTAATACACTGTAATATTAAACTAACGACTATCTAATTTTTTTATAATACAATGTTAGTGAAAGGAAGAAAAAATTATGGAAAATATCTTAAAAATTGATAAAATAGAAAAATATTATGGTAATAAATCAAGCTTAACCAAAGCCCTTAATAATTTATCTTTTGAAGTAAACAAAGGCGAATTTGTCGCTATTATGGGGGCTAGTGGAAGTGGTAAAACAACTTTACTAAATTGTATTTCTACTATTGATAAAGTTACTTCTGGCCATATTTATGTTGATGGCAACGATATTACTAAATTAAAAGGAAATGCTTTAAATAAATTTCGTCGTGAACAACTTGGCTTCATTTTCCAAGACTTTAATCTTTTGGATACCTTAACAGCTTACGAAAATATCGCCCTTGCTTTATCTATTCAAAATGTTGCTGCTAAGGAAATTGAAACAAGAATTCAAAAAGTAGCTAAAGAATTGGATATAACGAAAATCTTAAATAAATACCCTTACCAACTTAGTGGTGGTCAAAAACAACGTGTCGCTTCTTCTCGTGCGATTATAACTAATCCCAAACTTGTTTTAGCCGATGAACCAACCGGAGCTTTAGATTCTAAATCGGCTAAAATGCTTTTAGAGCAATTTGCTAATCTCAACCAAAATAATGAAACAACAATTTTAATGGTTACTCATGATGCCTTTTCCGCCAGCTATGCTTCGCGTGTCATTTTTATTAAAGATGGTAAAATATTTAATGAAATTAACCGTGGAAACGATAATCGTAAAGAATTCTTTGACAAAATTATTGACGTAGTAACCTTACTTGGAGGCGACTTAAATGATGCTCTTTAAACTATCCTTAAAAAACATCAGTAAAAGTATCAAAGATTACACAATCTATTTTTTTACTCTTATTCTAGGTGTTGCTATTTTCTACGTCTTTAATGCTATTGATGATCAAACTATTATGTTAAATGTTTCATCTTCAACTTATGAAATAATCAAACTACTTACCCAAGTTTTATCTGGTGTTAGTGTCTTTGTTTCTTTTATTCTTGCTTCCTTAATTATCTATGCTAGTCGCTTTTTAATAAAAAGAAGAAATAAAGAATTTGGTATCTATCTAACTTTAGGAATGAGTAAAAGAAAAATATCCTTAATTCTTTTCTTTGAAACCCTAATTATCGGTATAGCCTCACTTGCCCTTGGCTTAGGAATCGGTGTTTCCTTATCCCAACTAATGAGTATTGTTGTTGCAAATATGTTTGAAGCTAACTTAACTAAATTTACCTTTATCTTTTCCAAAAGCGCTTGCTTAAAAACGCTTTTATATTTTAGTATCATGTACTTAGTTGTTATGATTTTTAATACAATAAATATAAGTAAATGTAAATTAATTGATTTAATTCATGCTAACAAGAAATCAGAAAAAATCAAGTTAAAAAATCCCTATCTTTGTACAATAATCTTTATTCTATCTTGTATCTTACTTGGATATGCTTATTATGAAGTAACGGGTAATATTAGTACTTTTAATAATTATAAAATATATAGTTCAATTGCTTTTGGAGCCTTAGCAACTTTCTTTATCTTTTGGTCATTATCAGGCTTACTTTTACGAATTTTTATGAGTCTAAAAAAGGTATATTACAAAGGACTAAATAGTTTTACGTTAAGACAATTTTCTAGTAAGATTAATACAACAGTTTTTTCTACAACTATAATTTGCTTAATGCTTTTCATAACAATCTGTGTTCTATCAAGCGCTTTATCAATGAAAAATTCTTTAAATAAAAACTTAACTACTTTTGCTCCTCATGACATTGAATTTGCTCAAACAATTCCTGATCCTAATAATGAAGAGATTTCAGACATCCGAAAAGCGAACGCTAAGTTAAGTTTGGCTGAAGTACTTACGAAAAATGGTCTTGATATTCAAGAGACTTTCCAAAACATTACTTATTTTTCTCTATATTATGATGATACTGTTAACTTAAAGGAAACCTTAGGTTCTTATTTTGAAACAGTTAAAAAATCATATCCTTATCTAAGATACGATACACCAGTTATCTTAATGAAAAATAGTGATTATAATAACATCGCTGAAAGTTTCAATTTAGAAAAAGTTACTTTAAAAAAGCATGAATATGTTGTTGTAGGCAACTATAAAGAAATGCTTAATATCAAAAATGAAGCTTTAAAAAGAAATATTAAAATTACTATCAATAATCAAGAATATACTCCTAAGTATCAAAAAGCAATTTATGGTTTTTACGAAATGGGGAGTCAAGAAACTGAAATAGGCTTTATTGTCTTACCAGATGAAACTTTAAATGATAAACAAAAATTTCGTAATCAAATGATTGCTGATTATAAAGATGATTCTAATATAACCGAAGAAAAACTTAATTCCATTATCGAAAATGATACATTTTATCTTGATTATGGTATAACATACAACACTAAAAAAGATATTCGCGAAGCGAGTATCGGTCTAGGAGCCTTAGTAACATTTCTTGGTTTATATCTTGGTATTATCTTTTTAATATCATGTGCTGCCATTTTAGCTTTAAAAGAATTATCAGAATCAAGTGATAATGTCCAAAAATTTAATATGCTAAGAAAACTTGGTGTTGATGAAAAAATGATTAATAAAACTTTATTCACCCAAATAGGTATCTTCTTTATGTTCCCTTTAATTTTAGCTATTATCCATTCTATATTTGGTATTATGTTCTGTAACACTATCTTAAAAGCAATGGGCATCAGCTTTAATTTAAAAGCAGCTATTCTAACCTCCAGTTTAATCGTCTTCATCTATGGAGGATATTTCTTAGTAACTTACTTTTGTAGTAAAAACATCATCAAAGAAAATCGTTAAATAATGGTATAATATAACTTACCAAGTAGTAGAAAGGAATAGAAAGTCACTTTTACATGACTTCTAAAAATTAATATGACGTACTTAAATACTTTTAAAATAGCATTTTTACTTTTTCCAATAGTGGCTTTCTTAGTTACTATTCCTTTTATTTTGCAACAATATCATAAATATGGTTCAATCAATAAACTACGTACACTTATCATTTATTCTTTTATTCTTTACTTAATGACCACTTATTTCTTAGTCATCTTACCCTTACCAGACAAAGAAACTGTTCTTAATATGCCGCCTTTACATCCTCAATTAATTCCATTTAAATTTGTAATTGATTTTATAAAAGAAACACCATTTATTTGGAATAAACCATCAACATACCTCTTAGCCATGAAAAATGCTAGCTTCTATACCGTCATTTTTAATATTTTTATGACCATTCCTTTTGGGATGTATTTACGTTATTACTTTAAATGTGACTTAAAAAAGACTATTAAAATAAGTTTTCTTTTATCTTTATTCTTTGAACTCACCCAGTATACTGGTTTATATTTTATCTATCCTCGTGCATATCGTTTATTTGATGTTGATGATTTAATCATTAATACCTTAGGTGGTTACTTAGGATACATCCTTATGGGGTGTTTTACTAAAATACTTCCAACTAGACAAAGCATTGATGATAAAACTTTTGAAAGTTCCAAAAACGTTTCTGGCTTACGTCGTTTAACATCCTTTTTCATTGATGTAACTATCTACCTTATTATAACAGGACTTATTTCCATCTTTACAAACTTCAATAAGTATCTTGATTATCTTCTAATCTTTTTATACTTTGTAATAATTCCTACTATCTGGGATGGCAAAACAATTGGTCGTAACTTTGTTAATATCAAGTTATCTTTTCCTAATAATTCTTTTTTCCATCTCTTATTTAGAACTATTAGTTTCATACTTTATTATAATCTACCATTAATTATTATCACTAGTGCTTCTAGTATTATTACTTTTTTCAATATCAATGCCACTTATAAAATAGCTGTCTATTGCATTCTGCTTCTTTTTACCTTTATGTATTACCTTGTTAATTTGTTTCTCCTTTTAAATAACCATCAATTATTTTACAACAAAATAACTAAAACAACTTATGTTAGTACATTAGAAAATAAGACTAGCACTCAATAAATATAGTTAAAAAAGAACTTTTATTTAAGTAAAACTCTTTATTTAAGTGAGAATATTTATTTAAATATGGTTCTTTTTTATCCTTTTCAAAAGGAGTAGATTAAATTTTTTTCCCTTTGCTCTTTCTTCGATGATACATTCTTCTTTTTACTTAATAAAAAAAAGACTTGATTAGGGTAGAGTAGAGGGTATATAATAAAATTATGCAGATATAGTTTAATGGCAGAACATAAGCTTCCCAAGCTTAGAGTGTGAGTTCGATCCTCATTATCTGCTCCATTTAAAATCAACTTACGGACTTAAAAGTTCGTGAGTTTTTATTTTATATAAAACTTTAAAAGTTCTCTTTCTAGAAAGACTCTTATAATAATTAGATTATAAATTGTATAACTCTTTTATGTGAAGTAATATAATTATTAATTAAGCTATTAAGGCCTTTCAGAAGAAAGAATAAAATAAATACTTAATATTTATCTTAATTTACTCAAATAGTATCTGTAAAGTATCGATAGTTTAAGAAAAACTACATCAAAAATTTTGATGTTTTTCGATTTTGTGGTAAAATAGTAATAATAAAGGAGGTTATTTATATGGAGGAAAGAAATAATGTAATTAATGAACATGCATTAAATGCTGCTGTGTTTTTGGCATGGTTTCAATATGTTTTATGTTTTGTTTATTTGATTGTTGGATTAATTACTTTAGAAACGAATGGGGCTTCAATTGCAATTGTTTTCTTTTCAATTCTTTGTATTTTATTTGGATGGACGATACCTAGAAATGTATCAGGGTTTAAAAAAAATACGAGAAGATATAGGTTAAAATCATCGATTAAAACCATAATATCAGGTCTTTTTGCTTTACCGATAAATATTATAGTTGGAATTTTATTAATAATTGCATTAAAAGAAAATAAATAAGTTTTTGTTTGTTTAAGAAAAGAACTTGTATATGGAAAGAGGTAGTAAACAATTACTTCTTTTTTTATTATTTCATTTAGGAACTAATACCCTCATATTGCCCTAGTTGGTAACAGATAGTCGAAACATATCCCTAGTAGGTAGTAATACCTATTTTTCTTTTTACAAAATTTTGGTACCAAAGTTATTGCCTTCGTACCAAACGTTTTTAAGACCATACCAAAACAAGAATAACCGAGATGTATATTTCATACCCAAAATGAAATGTTTTGGTAAATTGATTTAATGAGTATTTAACGAGGTGTTGTTTTTATAGCTTGTGAGATAGTTGTTAAAAGTTTTTATTATCTGCCTTTATATACTATTATTGTACTCATAGCTCTTTATATTCTCTATTTGATAGTAGCGAGTAGTTGTAAATACTTTCAAGCTACACAGGATGTTTATTAAGGTTTAAGAAATATTTTACTACGCAAGAAATAAGTAATATTCTAGATTTAAAGATTAGGACAATTCAAAAATTAATAAGAGATAAGAAAATGATAGCTTTTAAGTTAGGTAATAGGTTTAGAGTTGCCGAAAATGATTTAAAGACGTTTATTGATAATCAGAGGTTTTAGTATGGGAAAGCAAGAACACATTTTGACTTATGATGTATATATAGGTTCTATAAAAAATAGTGTGAAGTTAGAGGTTAGAAAATAACCTCTTTTTTCATGAAATAATATATACTTAAATTGTGATATTTAAGGAGTAAAAATTAAAGAATATTATATGTTGTTAGGTTTGAACCAGAAAGAAGTAAAAATCATGGATGTGGAGGAAAATAATGGAATAATAGAGGTAAGTATTGAGAATAAAAATAAAAAAGTATGCTGTCCAAAATGTAATAAATTTACTTCAAACGTGCATGGAAAGAATAAGCCAATAAAGAACAAATATTTAAAATCTTGTGAGCAGAGAATAATACTAATAATAAATAAGAAAAGGTATCATTGTTATAATTGTGGGAATATTTTTACAGAGGATTTAAATATTAATACAGAAAATGGAAGTATTTCAAAATCATTATTAATTAAAATTAGGAAAGAATTATTAAAGTATAATCAAAATTTTAAAAGCATAGCTGAAGAGTGTGGAGTATCGTCACAGACAGTAATAAATGAGTTAAAAAAGATAAGTGAAATGATGCCAGCGAGGATAATAAATTTTCAAAGAGTAATATCATTTGATGAATTTAAAGCAGATACAAATGAAGGAAAATATGCATTCGTATTAAATGATCCAATACATAAAAGTGTATTAGATATATTACCGTGCAGAAAAAAAGAGTACCTACTAAAGTATTTTACGTACTGTAATAATAGGCACTCAGTAGAGTTCGTCATATCGGATATGTACGAACCATATTTATTGGTCACCGAAATAATGTTCCTAAAAGCAAAATATGTGGTTGACCGATTTCATTATATCACATATATAATGGATGCTTTAGATAAAATTAGAATAAGATTACAAAAAGGTTATGATGTAAAAAGTAAAGAATATAAAATATTAAAAAATAAAAAGAATGTTAGTTTATTAAGAAAATATTCTAATGATATAGATTGGTGGGTATTAGTAAAAAGATATAAAAATGGTCATATGGTTGATATACTTCCGAGTGAATTATTAAATAAAATATTATCTATATCTCCAGATTTAAAAAAAGATATAATTTAAAAGAAGAATTTATAGAGACAGCTGGAACGATATCAAGATGGCGAGAATATAGTTAATTCATTTATTGGTATTAGTATAGGTATATAGACACTCCTTTCGTTCTTGTTATTTTAACATTGTCCACGCTTTTGTGTCTATATACCTATACTAATACCAAAAAAACAAGAATATGAATTTGAAAATATAAGATTAAGAACACTAAAGGGAATGAATAATCTTAATTTGTTTTTAAC
>CAKOHV010000024.1 GCA_934086145.1 uncultured Bacilli bacterium | reverse complement strand
GGGCCTGGGGGGACTTGAACCTCCGACCTCACGCTTATCAGGCGTGCGCTCTAACCAGCTGAGCTACAAGCCCATTTGTTTTAAGCTTTAGTCCGTCTTACAGGGCTTTTCCCTTGCTGACTAGTTAAGTATATCAAGACTCTTTAAAAAATGCAACAAAAAATTAACAAAAAATGAAAAAAAATGCAAAAAAGTTGATTTATGGTATAATTAGAGGGGAAAAAAGGTGATAAAAATGCTTTTTTTGGTTAATAAAGAACATTTATTTAATGAAAAAATGCTTGATGGGTTAGAAATGGTTGAATATGAAAATGTTTTTGAACAGACACTTTATGTGGAAAAAGAAACTTTTCACCATTTTGAAATGTTAAGAGCTCATTTAAAAGTTGAAGGAATAAGTATTGAAATTGATTCAGCTTATCGTAGTTTAGAGTATCAAGAAAATTTATTTTGTGATTTTATGAAAAAATATGGCTTAGATTATGCTAAAAAGGTGGTAGCTATGCCTGGAACGTCAGAACATCATCTAGGGCAAGCCATTGATTTAATTATTAAAGCAAATGGTAAATGGATGACGCAAAATGAGGATCTAATAAAAGAGGAAGCTATTTTTGCCAAGATTCATCAAGCCTTAAAGTATTTCGGTTTTATTTTACGTTATCCAAAAGGTAAAGAAAAAATAACTGGTTATGCTTATGAACCATGGCATATCAGATATGTAGGTGAAGATGTAGCTTTTAAGATAGGTGATAAAACCCTAGAAGAGTATTTAAGAAAATAATGTAGGATTGGGGAAACGTGGTTTCTCTTTTTTTGAGGTTTCGTATAGTATAGTGGAGGTGGTATTATGGCATATCAAAGAGCTTATTTTCCCATGGATATTTTAAATATCTCCCAAGGGTATGGAAATAGTTCTAGTACACATAAATTATCTTATGCTTTTGATTTTAATGGTGATAGTTCAAAGAAAGAAAATGTTTATGCGCCTTTTGATTGTAAAATTACAAAATTGTATCAACCTAAAAATACTAAACGTAACGCTAATACGGTATGGCTTACTTCAACAAGGAAAGTTTTATGTCCGAATGGGTATTATGGCTTTTTAACGATTTCAATAACTCATCCAGAAGAAATAAGTAGAATGAAACTTGGTAAACGTTATCGTCAAGGGGAAATTTTATGTACGGAAGGCAAAACTGGTCAAGCAACAGGCAATCATATTCATTTGGAGGTGGCACGTGGTAAAACGGCAGGGTGGACTTTAAAGAGACAAGGTAATTATAGTGAGTATGTTATTTTAAATAAAGTAAAACCAGAAGAATATTTGTTCTTACCGGAACGTTGTATAATAAAAAAAGCTGAATATAAGGGTAAAAAATATAATTTTGTTAAAGAATCAATGTTAACTTATATAATAAAAGGTGTTTTAGATGAGCCATTGAATGTTCATCGACAAGCGAATTTTCGACCGGATACTATTATTAAAGGAAAAGGTTTGAAAAATAATGACGAAGTTATAAAATTTTATCAAAAAGGTCATTTAGCTTATATTTATCATTATGAAACATTGGGCTTTGTTGCTTTAAGATACTTGCAAAAGAAAAATATCTAAGATAATTTTACTTAATGATGTTTGTTGTATTGAGGTAAGCTTAAAGATTGCCAAGCATTAAACCAAGGATGGTTTTATAAAAATTTAATTTATGGATTTATTGGTCTTTTTAAAATAAAATAGAATTTCTCGTGAAAGTTAGATATAATACATGATATAATAGTAATAGATTAGGATGATGTAAATGCGTAGTGATAGTAAAAAATTAATTATTTTAAGTATAATACTTTTAGTACTTATTTGTTTAATAGTTAGTTTTCTTTTATATTTAGTAGCTAAAAGGGAAAAGACTAAATTAAGTAAAGTTTGTGATAATTGTAATAAGGAATTGGATCTAAGTAAAAAGGAAAAGGTTTGTCCTAATTGCTTTGCACCTATTAATGAAAAATATAATAATGATATTTATAACGTTTGTGTCTTTTTTGCTTGTTATTTGATTGTCGTAGCAATTATTTTATTAGGATTAGTTTTTAGTAATTGGCAATTTGTTTTTTAGACATGAAAAAACTCTCTTTAAAGAGAGTTTATTTTTTTAATGGTGTCCCCTTGGGGGCTCGAACCCCAGACCCACTGATTAAGAGTCAGTTGCTCTACCAACTGAGCTAAGGAGACATTGTTTCAATTTCTTCAGTACGTTTTACATTATACACTATCTTTAGAGGAATTGCTAGTACTAAAATGCTTTTTTTATAAAAATCGTGAATTTTCTGAGATTTTTTTCTAAATGCAACCCACTTTAATAAAAGAGTTGCATTTAACTTTGAATTTGAGCAAATTATGAATTTTCTTGCTTGTAAAAGTAAATTTTATACCTTGCAATAAGCTACTTTGAAAAAATATATGGTAGGTAATTTAAATATTTTATGATATGATATATTTGGGATGTGATTAAATGTATCATTATTTATCAAAGGATGAAAAGAAAACAACTAGAAATAAATATGTTAAGACTAAAAAAGGTCAAGAAATGACAACGCGTTTAAATAGAATATTTTTAGAAGGAATATTTTGCTTAGGATCATTTATTGTTATTTTAGTTTCCTTTTTTATCTTTAAATTAGATTGGTGGTATTTATTTTTTGCTGGTTTAACTTTACTAAGTGGGATTATTTTTATCGTAGGTCAACACCTAGTAAGAATGACAGAATATAACAATTTTTTAAAGGCAACAAAGAAAAAATAAAAAAAGCAGTTGACTAACACGAAATTATTGGTTATAATTTATTTGTTACCTTGGTTATGGAGCAGTACTCAAGAGGCTGAAGAGGCGCCCCTGCTAAGGGTGTAGGTCGGGTAACTGGCGCGAGAGTTCGAATCTCTCCTGCTCCGCCATGTATTTATTACTAGGTTTATACCTAGTTTTTTTCTGCTTAAAAATAATAAGTGTTTAATTATGTAAAATAATCTATAATTCATGTAAAAGTTGTCTTGGATATGTTATAATTAAATCTCATTTGTGTTAGAATGAGTAATGGATAATATAAGAAAGGAAGAGTTAAATGAGAGAAGAATGGAAAAATTTCAATGAAGGTTCATGGTGCAATGAAATAAATGTATCAGACTTCATAAAAAAGAATTATGTTCCATACAATGGTGGGGAAGACTTTTTAGTTGGACCTACTGAAAAAACAAAAAGAATACTAAAGGTTTATGAGGATGTTTGTACAGAAGAAGTAAAAAAACATGTTATCGATATCGATACTGAACACCCAGCTGGTATAAATGTTTTTGCCCCTGGTTACATTAGCGAAGATGACGATGTAATCGTTGGTTTACAAACTGATAGATTGTGCAAAAGAACCATAGTTCCTAAAGGTGGCCTTAAAATGGTTTACCAAGAACTTGAAGCTTATGGTTATAAAATGGATGAACAACTTGATAAATTCATGAATTCTAATATGGTTAAAACACATAATGATGGTGTTTTTGATGCCTATACTAAAGAAATTAGAAAAGCTAGACATAATAAGTTGTTAACTGGTTTACCTGATGCATATGGTAGAGGTCGTATAATAGGTGATTATAGAAGAATTGCTTTATATGGTATTGATTACTTAATGCAACAAAAATTTAATGACTGGGATAACATGGAAATTAAAGTAATGGATGATGAAACAATTCGTCTTAGAGAAGAAATTTCTATGCAATATAGAGCATTAAAAGAAATAAAAGAAATGGCTGCTACTTATGGCTTTGATATATCTAAACCAGCAAGTAATGCTAAAGAAGCTGTTCAATGGACTTATTTTGGTTATTTAGCTGCTATTAAAGAAAATAATGGGGCTGCAATGTCTTTAGGTAGAGTAGATGCTTTCTTTGATATTTATATTGAAAGAGATTTAGCAAATGGTACTTTAACTGAAGAAGAAGCTCAAGAAATAATTGATAACTTTGTTATTAAATTAAGAGCTGCTAGACATTTAAGAACACCTGAATATGATGAATTATTCTCAGGAGATCCTACTTGGGTTACTTGTTCATTAGGTGGTATGACAACTGATGGAAAAACATTAGTTAATAAGACTTCATTCCGTATAGTTCATACTTTAGAAAATTTGGAAAGTGCGCCAGAACCTAATATGACAATTTTATGGGCACAAGAATTACCAGAAGCATGGAAGAAATATTGCTCAAGAGTTAGTATTGCTACAGATTCAATTCAATACGAAAATGATGATGTAATGCGTCCTTCAATGGGTGATGATTATGCAATAGCTTGTTGTGTATCTTCAATGAGAGTTGGTAAAGACATGCAATTCTTTGGAGCTAGAACTAACTTAGCTAAGGCTTTATTATACTCATTAAATGGTGGTGTTGATGAAGTTAGACGTGATTTAGTTATTCCTGGTTTTGAAAAGAATACGGATGAAGTATTAGATTATGATACGGTTGTTGCTGGTTATAAGAAGATGCTTAAAGAAGTATGTCGTATTTATAGCGAAGCTATGAACATAATTCATTACATGCATGATAAATATGCTTATGAAGCTGGTCAAATGGCTTTACATGATACATATGTTAATCGTTTAATGGCTTATGGTGTTGCTGGTTTCTCTGTAGCAGTTGATTCATTATCAGCTATTAAATATGCAAAAGTAAAACCAATTCGTGATGAAGAAGGTATTACTACTGATTTCGAAATTGAAGGTGACTTCCCTAAATATGGTAATGATGATGATCGTGTTGATTCTATTGGTAAAGAATTGTTAGATTTCGTTTACAAAGAGTTAGCTTCTCATCCTTGCTATAGAAATGCTCATCCTACATTATCAGTTCTTACAATTACATCTAATGTAGTATATGGTTCTAATACTGGGGCAACTCCTGATGGTAGAAAAGCTGGTGTAGCTTTTGCTCCTGGTGCTAACCCAATGCATGGTAGAGATGAAAATGGCGCAATTGCTTCATTAAACTCAGTAGCTAAACTTGATTGGGCAAATTGCTGCCGTGATGGTATTTCTAATACATTCTCAATTGTACCATCTGCTTTAGGGGCTAATTTAGATGAACAAGTTAATAACTTAGTTTCATTAATGGATGGTTATTTTGTTCAAGGAGCTCATCATTTAAATGTTAATGTTTTAAATAGAGAAACTTTAATTGATGCAATGAATAATCCTGATAAATATCCACTTTTAACTATTCGTGTTTCTGGATATGCTGTAAGATTTAATAAGTTAACAAGAAAACAACAAGAAGAAGTTATAGCTAGAACTTTCCACGAGAAAATGTAATGTTAAAAGGTTCGGTTGATTCATTTGAAACATTTGGTTTAGTAGATGGACCCGGTATTCGTACTGTGGTCTTTCTTAACCAATGTATGTTAAGATGCAAATTTTGTCATAATCCAGAAATGTGGCAAAAAAGAGACTTAAATTATACTTCAGAAGAAATTTTAAAAAAAGTTTTACGAAGTAAACCATATTTTAAGAATAATGGTGGCGTTACTTTTTCGGGTGGTGAACCATTATTACAATATGATTTCTTAGTTGAAACTTGTAAAATGTTAAAAAAAGAACATATTCATATTGCTATTGATACTGCTGGAATTGGTTATGGCGATTATCATGAACTTTTAGAAAACATTGATATGGTTTTACTTGATATTAAACATATTACTAGAGAAGGTTATATTGATATTACCCAAGTAGATCGAATTGATGAATTCTTTAACTTTGTTGAACAACTTAATAAAACTAATGTTGAAGTATGGATTAGACAAGTTGTTGTTCCTGGCGTTCATGATAATGATGAATATATGCATGACTTAGCACATTTTATTAAAAAATATATTAAAAATGTAACAAGGGTTGATTTCTTACCTTATCATAAATTAGGAAGTGAAAAATATGAAAAATTACATATTTTTAATCCTTATAAAGATAAAGAAGAAATGAATAAAGAAGTATGTAATAGTTATTATGAAAAGTTTATGAAAGAGTATAAAAGTTTATAATAGATGAAGTAAACATGTAAAAGTGTTTACTTTTTTGATGGGATAAGTTTGAATTATATGATGATATAAATATAAAAAGGAAATAATATGAAATTTTGGAGCATATATTAATAAAAATATAAATTTAATTGGGAGATAATATGAAATATTGTTATAAAGAAGCTGTTTATTTTCAAAAAAGGGATTTAGAATATTTAAAAGAATTGGGGTATCAAGATAGAGAGATAATAAAGATAATAGAAGATTGTAATTTAAATTTAAATGATTTTGTAAAAGTTACTAGTCAAAACTTAATAGAAATGAAAAAGAGTGAAATTATGGATTATGATATGCTAGTAAAGATGAATTTACTTGAAGTAACTAATTGGTTTGAACAATTATTACAAGCAAAGATGGAAATGGTAAGAAAAAGATATTTATTAGAGTCTTATCGCTATATAATTGCTTGGAAAGTAAAGAAAGCAAACGTGAAGTTGCCGATTATTTCTTCGGGTAATTTCTATTTTAGTGATGTTAATTATGGCCTTTTTTTAATGGGGACTAATTTAAATGATTGTTTTATGATAAGGTTTACTGATGATCATTTAGAACTTACCAATGAGGAACAACAATATTTAGTGGAAGTGTTAAATCGACAGATATATGAAAGAGAAGGTTTTGTCTTTGATTCTGATAGTTTAATAATTACTCGAGATTTAGGTGATGGCTTTGGTTTATTGCAATGTAAAAGTAAGAAAAAGAACATCTATAGTAAAAAGCTAGACCATAAAAAAAATATCTATTAACTTAGATATTTATTTTAAAACAGTATTTGATAAGTTACTTATAAAATCATTCATGATAGTTAGGTAAGTATCATTATTTTTTCTTTCTTCATCAGATAAAGTTGTCATGGGATTAATTTCTACTATTGTAGCACCATAATTATCAATTAAATCTTTGATTGGATCAGGAAGATTCTTTTTATCTTTAACAAAAATTGTTTGGTATTCTTTATTTTTAAATTTGTTTTTAATCGTGGTTGTTATATCGTTTTCATTGGCCACTGAAATTGTATTAAAACCATAAGCATCTAAAAATTTGAAGGAATTATCACCAACAACGATTGTTTCTTTACCATTGGCTTTAGCAGTATCAGCAATATTTTTAATTTGGGCATCTAAAATAGATAAATCTTCCTCTAAGTTCTTATAATTTTTTTCAATCTTTTCAGCTGCATACTTACTTGAACTTAATTCTTCTAAATCAGTACGAATTGTATTAGCGAGCATTAAGTAGTTACTAGGACTTAACCAAAGTTCTTCAACACCATTGGTATATTTTAAACCATAGGAAACATCAACAATCTGAATTTTCTTATTTTTATTAATAAGAGTACGTGCTAGTTCTTTTTCATTAGATAAACCATTATAAACGAAAATATCTGTGTTTTGTGCATAATTGTTAATTTGTTTAGTCGTCAATTCATAGGTTGTAGTATCTATTCCGTTAGGATAAATCGAAGATATTTTACTATTGGAATCATATAAACGAGATACTAAGTATTCAATGGGGTAAACGGTTGTTGTAATGTTAGCACTTTCAATGTCATTATTATTAAAGCAGCCACTTAAACTAAAACAGACTATTAACAAAGTTAAGATTATTAAAATTTTCTTTTTCATATTTATCAAGCCTCAATTCTTTATTTTATCAATATAATTTTACTATAATTTGTTTGGTTTGTAAAACATATTATGTTTATCGCTTTAGGAAACGAATTTCAGTATTATGATAGCATATAAATTATGGTGAATCAATGTGATAAATAAACGTTTAAGGTAGTAAAGACGGGATTTTTTTGATATAATTGTCTAGGTGGTAAAAATGGACTTTTTAAATAAATTTGGAATCGATATAAAAAATAAAGAATTATTATTGACAGCTTTAACTCATTCTTCATATTCTAATGAACATGCTTGTGAAAGTTATGAAAGATTAGAATTTTTAGGAGATGCCGTCTTACAAATTTTAATGAGTGATTATTTGTATCGTAATATGCATTTGTCTGAAGGAGATATGAGTAAGACTCGTGCTGGTTATGTCTGTGAATCAGCTTGTTTTGAGTATGCTAAAAAAATTAATTATATGCCATATATCAGAGTTGGAAAAGGTCAACTTGGGAATGTTAATGAAACCATTGTGGCTGATGTCTTTGAAAGTATTATGGGATGCATTTATTTAGATCAAGGTCTTGCTAAAGCAAAAGACTTATTTGATCAAGTTGTTATTCCATGTGTAAAAAATCATAATTTATTCTTTGGGGACTATAAAAGTAGATTACAAGAGTTGGTTCAAACAAGTAAAAAATCTTTAGAATATAAATTGGTTGGGGAGAGTGGACCTGCTCATGATAAAGTGTTTGAAGTAGAAGTAGTTATTGGGGATATTGTTTATGGACGCGGTAGCGGTAAAAGTAAAAAAGAAGCAGAACAAAAAGCCGCCATGGATGCCTATAATAAACAAGCTAAATAGGTGATATTATGTATTTAAAGAGTATTAGAGCAAATGGGTTTAAGTCGTTTGCCGATAAGATAGAATTAGATATAAATAAAGGAATTACAGCGGTTGTTGGACCAAATGGTAGTGGTAAAAGTAATATTGTTGATGCCGTTAGATGGGTAATGGGAGAACAATCCGTGAAAGCTTTGCGTGGCGATGCGTCAATGTCAGATGTTATTTTTGCAGGAAGTGGTTCGCGTCAAGCTTTATCACGTGCCTGGGTAAGTCTAACTTTTGATAATACAGATCACTACTTAAAAAGCGAATTTAATGAAATTGAAATTAAAAGAGTTGTCTATAAAACTGGCGAAAATGAATACTATATTAATAATTCGAAAGTTCGTCTTAAAGATATTACCGATTTATTCTTAGATAGTGGGGCTGGAAAAGAATCCTTTAATATTATTTCCCAAGGTGCAGTTGTCGATGTTGTAAATAGTAAACCAGAGGATCGCCGTAGTATTTTTGAAGAAGCCGCTGGTGTTTTAAAATACAAAAAAAGAAAAGATGAATCTTTCAGAAAATTACAAAAAACCAATGAAAATATTGCCCGAGTTAATTTATTAATTGATGAGTTACTAACGACTTTAGAACCATTAAAACAACAAAGTATTGTAGCTCAAAAATATCTTGATTATAAAGAAAGTTTAGAACAAATAGAGATTGCTTTATTAGCTAATGATATAACGCAAATAAACGTAGAATATAATGAAATAAAAGAAAAAGTTAAACAATTAACAACGGATATCGAAGGAATGGAATTTGATAATAGCAGTGGTAATTCGAAGATTGACCAATTAAAGTTAGAATCTTTAAAATTAGACGATGAAATTGAAAAAAAGAATGCCGAAGTCTTAAAGATTATTAATGAAATATCTGATTTACAAAGTAAGAAACAAATTACTATTGAACGAAAAAAATATGAAGTTGATGATACTAAGTTACAAAATAATATTATTGCTTTAAAAGAAGAAATTTTAGGAATTAATAATAATGTCGAAGGCTTAAATAAAGATTTGGCTATGCTTGAAGGGGATATAAATACTAAAAATCTTCAAGAATTAGAATTAAGTAAGGTAAAAGATAAGTTGGAAGATGAACGAAATAGGAAAGTAACAGAGATTAGTTCGTTAAATAAAGATGTCATGAATTTGAATAATAAGATTGATATTATAAACGAAAATATTATGAATGATACAAAGTTACCATTTGGCGTAAAGAGTGTTATTAATAATATTCGTTTAAGGGGAATTTGTGGTGTTTTAGGTAAACTTATTGAAGTTGATAATAAGTATGGAATGGCGATTGAAACAGCTTTAGGAGCTAATATAAACGTAATTGTTGTCGAGGATGTAGAAAATGCGAAAGAGGCCATTGAGTACTTAAAAGAAAATAAAATGGGGCGAGCTACTTTTTATCCAATTTCGGTTATTAAACCAAGATTTATCGAACAAAGAGTCCTTGATTTAGTTAAAAATGAAAAAGGTTTTGTTGGGATTGGGGCGGAATTAGTTAAGTATGATAAAAAGTATAAAGATATTGTTTTTAATCAGTTAGGAAATGTATTAATTGTTGAAGATATTGATTCTTTAAATAAAATAGCTAAGTTAATTGATTATAAGTATCGTTTAGTTTCTTTAGAGGGCGAAATATCGCAAGCTGGTGGAGCTTTAACAGGTGGTACCTTAAAAAATAATAATGGCTTAATAAATCAAAAGAAGGAACTAGAAACGTTTCAAAATGATTTAGCGGCAAAAAGTTCGCGTTTAAAAATGTTAGAAATTGAAATGAATAATTTAGAACAAAAATATCGTGAAGCTTTAATTAATTATGAAAATAATGAACGAGAAATTTTACTTTTAAATGAAAAAAAGAAGCAAAAAAAGGAATATTTAGAAACTGTTTTAGCTAATTTAAATGCTAAACAAGCGGAGTTAGATGGAACGCTTAATGTAAGTAATAATTCCTTAGATAAAGAACTTGATGAAATTTTAAATAATTATTATCAAGCAGTGGCTTTAAAAGAAAATTTAGAAAAAGAACTTAATAAATTAAAGAGTGAAAGATCAGAATTAGGAGTTACTATTGCGGATTTAGAACGAAAATATCGCGAAGTTAATGCGCAATATAATCAAAAACAAAATGAATTGAAAATGGCCGAGGTTAAAGTCGGAAAATTAGATGTTAAGTTAGATAATTTATTGATGAGTTTAAATGAAAATTATGGTATGACTTATGAAAGAGCAAAGGAAGACTATGAACTAGATGTTGATGCAGATATGGCACGGGTTAAAGTAAATAATTTGAAAGTTAAGATTAAAGATTTAGGGGAAGTAAATACCGGATCAATTGCGGAGTATGAAAGATTAAATACAAGATATGAATTTTTGTCAACGCAACGTAATGACTTAGAAAAGTCAGTTAGTGAGTTACTAGCCGTAATAGGCGAGATGGATGAAATAATGAAAAAACAATTCTTAGAAACCTTCTTAAAGATAAAAGATGAGTTCGAAGTAGTCTTTAAAAAATTATTTAAAGGTGGTGAAGGGGTCTTAGAATTGACAGAACCAGATAATATCCTAGAAACGGGGATTAATGTTTCGGCATTACCACCAGGAAAAAAGTTAAATTCTATTGCTTTGCTTTCCGGTGGTGAGAAAACTTTAACGGCGATTGCTTTATTGTTTGCTATTTTAAACGTTAAACCGGTCCCTTTCGTTATTTTAGACGAGGTTGAAGCGGCTTTAGATGAAGCAAATGTTGATGCTTTTGGTAATTATTTACAAACACGTAAAGAGCGTAGTCAATTTATTATTATTACGCATAAGAAAAGAACAATGGAGTATGCCGATGCTTTATACGGAATAACCATGCAAGAATCAGGGGTAAGTAAATTAGTTAGTGTTAAATTAGAAGATAAATAGAGGTAAGGTTGTTTTTTATGAAAAAGAAATTTGTAATGAAAAATGATATAGGAATTGAAATTAACTATAGAATTTTAGCCCAGATTGAAGATGAAGTTAAGAAAGTTATTTATACTGATCATATGCCTGCCGATAATGTCCTTGGTATTCGCTTATTAGCGGGCGAGGTTAAGAGTGAAAAGCCCTTAGTTGTTGAAAGATTACGAAGAAGTGAAGAACAAAAAATTGTAGAAGCTTTTTTAACGCATATTGAACAAATACCAAGTAAAAAGATGTCGTAAGACATCTTTTTATATTGAACGATATTTTTCTTGATTCTTAAATGGATTTTTAGGATCAATGTAGTCGGTAAATAAAATACCTTCTAAATGATCCATTTCATGTTGGAAACCGACAGCAAGCTCTTCACGAACACGAATGTCATATTTCTTACCATCCATGTCATAAGCTTCAATAGTCATACGAGCGTGACGTGGAACAATGCCGGTAGTAGGACGATTTATGCTTAAACATCCTTCACCTTCGGCAATATAAATCATTTCTTCACTCATACTTTTAACCTTAGGATTTATAACAACATAATGCTTAAATTTACCTTCTTCAATTTCTTGAGCAAGAACAAAAATTCTCTTAGGAATACCTATTTGAATATAAGCAAGTCCCCAACCGGCACGTAAATCATAATATTCACGTGTTTCTTCAATTTGCGACATTTCCAAATAAGTTAACATATCGTTAATATTCTTTTTATCTTCATTAGCTAAAGGAAAAGTTACTTCTTGACTTTTCATTCTTAACTTTTTATCTTTTTCATCTAAAATCTTTAAATCTGGAAGCTTTTTCATAAATATATCACCAACGTTAAACATTTTACCAAAAAATTAAGAAAAAGACAAATTAAAAGGACTTTCGTCCTTAGTTATTATTATTCCAGTTCCAACCTGCACCAATTATTATAACTAGTAAAATAAATAAAACAATCCAAATAGCTGCACCAATACCGCCACCATTAGTGTAACCGACATACCCACAGGTAGGAGAGGACATATTATAGTTACCGTAGTAACCATTATTTCCATAATAATACATACAATAACCTCCTTTATGTATCTAATATAGTTTATTAATCTTAGCTTTATTTTGACATTAAAAATCTGCGTAATATATTCATTTTTTTGACATATTCAATTTTAATTGCCTTTTTATTAAGAAATAGATGTGATAAAATTACTATAAGGTGAAAGTTATGAAAAAGAATGTAAAAAATTTAAATTTTCTTTTGTTATTCTTTATGATAGCTTATTCTGCTTTTGGCCTTTTAATGATTTTGTCGGCTTCTTCGGTGGCGGCTGTATTAAGATACAAAGTCTCGTCTAATTATTTCTTCTTAAGACAGTTAGTCTTTTTACTAGGTGGCTATATTCTAGGATTAATAATTATTAATGTGCCGACGAAGAATTATCGGTATTTTAGTAAAATTCTTATGTATGGAATGATTCCTTTATTAGGATTAGTTTTATTCTTTGGAAAGATTGCTGGTGGTGCTAAAGGTTGGTATAAAGTTGGAAGTATTAATATTCAGCCTTTGGAATTTATGAAAGTAATCTTAATTATTTATATGGCTGTTTATTATAATAAAATAGCTAATAAAAAGAAAATTAATTTATTAACCTTATTATGGCCGTTAATTTTGGCGATAATTATTTTTGTTTTAGTAGCAATGCAACCGGACTTAGGAGGGGCTTGTATTATTGCTTTTATTACTGCTTTAATCTTCTTTTCTATCCCTTTTGGGAAAAAGTATAAAAAAGGGATTGTAAAGTTTGGGTTAATTATTTTAGCTTTGGGAGGACTTGGTATGGGCTTGTTTGGTAAGTCGTTAATGCAGTCATACCAAGCTAGTCGTTTTAACTTTTTAAAACCATGTTCGAGATATGGTGAGGATTCTGGTTACCAAGTATGTAATGGTTATATAGCCATTCATAATGGCGGTTTAAGTGGAGTTGGGTTGGGTAATTCAACACAGAAATATTTATATTTGCCAGAAGCTCATACTGATTTTATTTTTGCTATTATTTGTGAAGAGTTGGGCTTGATTTTTGGAATCATAATTATTGCTGGTTATTTTATTATGTTATTTATAATTTTAAATATTGCGAAAGAAACAGATAATTTACGTAATAGTATCTTAGCTTATGGAATATTTGCTTATTTGCTAGCTCATATTTTAGTTAACTTACTTGGTATTTTAGGTTTAGTACCACTTACGGGTGTTCCTTTGCCATTCTTGAGTTATGGTGGTAGTTACTGCTTAAATGTCATTATAGCTTTATTTATAGTGCAACGAATTAATATTGAAAATAAACAAGCTAAACAACGAAAAAAAATTGAAAATTTATAATAATAAAAGGAAATTCATGATTTAACTCCTTATATATAAGTAGAGGGAGATGAGTTATGAATTTTTTTGATTCAATGAAAGGAAAAGTAATTTGGGAAGGTATGAAATTGATTCTCTTGCTGAGTTGCTTAGGACTTATTATTTACTTTAATTTGTTTTTTAAACAAGAAGAAATAGTGAAAGAAGGACCTTCAGAATTTATTAGTGAAACTGAAGTAGTTGAAAGCAAAGCAGCTGAAGGAGTAGAAATGCCTAAAGCAGAAACAGTTAAGTTAATCAATGTTGATCTAAAAGGAGCCGTCAAAAAAGAAGGAGTTTATACAGTTCAAGAAGGTAGTACGGTTAATGATATTATTAAACTTAGTGGAGGAATAAAGAGTAATGGAACTTTAAAGAATATCAATTTAAGTAAAAGATTAGAAGATGAAATGGTTATTTATGTATATACCAATTATGAACTTAGTAAAGCTAATGCCCCTAAAGAGGTTAGCAGTGAATGCGTTGTTAAAGAAGTTTATATTGATAGTTGTCAAGGAGAAAGCGTTATAAAAAATGATAATCAGGGAAGTGAAAAAAAGGATGATAATAAAGCTTCAGAAAGTAATGGCAAAGTGAATATTAATACGGCTACTTTAGAACAATTAATGCAAATAAACGGAATAGGCGAAGCTAAAGCCAAAACAATTATTGAATATCGAACACAAAATGGTAATTTCAGTAAGATTGAAGACTTAATGAATGTTAAGGGAATAGGAGAAGCCTTATATCAAAAAGTTAAAGATAGTATTACGGTCTAAGTTATTTTATTATTTATTAATAATTTTCGTTATTTTAGTTAGTGTGATATCTATTAAATGGTCAAAGATAGATACTAAGTATTTGGATGAAACGAAAGAAATTACGGGAATTATTGTTGATTATAAGGTAACAGATAAGCAAGTAACGATGGATGTTCAAGGCTTAGAAAAAGTAAAAGTAAAGTATGCAATCAAGGATACGGAAATTAAAGAAAAATTATGCTATGGATGTAATGTTTTAATTAGAGGAGAAATGCAACAGATTGATAATAATACGGTTCCTAATAACTTTAATTATCGAGAGTATTTAGAAAAACATAAGATATACCATATGATGAAAGCAACAGAGGTTATCTTTTTACAAGGGGAAGTAAATTTCTTATATAAAATTAAAAATATGGTAGTTAAGCGAGTGACAAAAATTGATAATTCTGGGTATATGAAAGGATTTATTCTAGGAGATAAAAGTGAAATAGAGTATTATACAAAGTATCAAACTTTAGGGATTGCTCATTTATTTGCCATTTCAGGAATGCATATAGGATTATTTAGTACCTTTTTATTAAAAATATTACATAAACTAGGAGATAAACCTAAATATCTTCTTGTTATTTTATTTTTATTACTATATGGCTTTATTGTAGGTTTTACGCCCTCAATTAAACGATGTTTATTATTTTTTATCTTAAATTGCATAAATAAGTTATTTAAATTAAATCTTTCTTCATTAAAAGTATTTACTTTAACAATTAGTCTTTTAATATTATTTGATGTTAATTTAATTTATGATGTTGGCTTTTTGTATTCGGTATTTACTGTAGGGGGAATTATTTTAAATCAGGCTTATATTAATAAAGGTAATTATTTGGTAAAGTCTTTAAAATTAAGTTATATTGCTTTCCTTTTTAGTTTACCGATTGCTTTGCATAATTTTTATGCTGTTAATTTTCTAGCTATTATTTATAATCTTTTTTATGTTCCGTTTGTTAGTTTAATTATGTATCCTTTATGTTTATTATCTTTTATCATTTCGCCCTTAGAAAGAATTTTTTTGGTCTTAGTTTTCATTTTTGAAAAAGTGAGTGGTCGTTTAGTAACGTTTGATTTTTTGACTCTATATATGAAAATGCCTTTATTTAGTATGGTTCTTTTTTATCTTTGCTTGATATTAATCTTTAAATTGGGAAGGAAGAAGTATTATGCTGGTTTAATTATTAGTATTTTGTTATTTTACGGAAAAATTTTCTTGGATGCTAATTGGTATATTTATTATTTTGATGTTGGCCAGGGAGATTGTGCTTTATTAATCAGTGCTCGGCAAAGAGAAGTAATAATGATTGATACTGGTGGCTTAAAAAGTTATGATGAAGCATCAACATATTATGTTAGTTATAAAATAATAACCTTTTTACATAGTAGAGGAATTAAGAAAATAGATAAAGTTTTACTTAGTCATGGTGATTATGATCATATGGGAGATGCGCTTAATATTATTCAAAAAGTTAAAGTAACGGAAGTTATTTTTAATTGTGGAGAATTTAATGATTTAGAAAAAGAATTAATTAAAGTATTAGATAAAAAGAAAATTAGATATTATTTGTGTATTAAAGAATTAAATATTGATAATAACAAATTATATTTTTTACAAACAAAAGAATATGATAACGAGAATGATAATAGTAATGTTATTTATACAGAACTTAATGGATATAAATTTATGTTTATGGGAGATGCTGGAATAGAGAAGGAAAAAGATATTTTGAATAAATACAAAATATCTAATGTAGATGTATTAAAAGTAGGCCACCATGGCTCTAAAACAAGTAGCAGCAAAACCTTTATAAATAAAATTAATCCTAAATATAGTGTTATTAGTGTTGGCAAGAATAATAGGTATGGTCATCCAAATAGAGAGGTGTTAAATAACTTAGAACAATCTAAGATATATAGAACAGATCAAGATGGAAGTATTATGTTTAAAATCAAAAATAACAAATTAAAAATTGAGACATATAGTCCATAGAAAGTAGGAAGATATGAACTATTACAATGAGATAAAGAATGAATTAATAAATAATGAGATAAATAGAAAAGTTAAAAATTATTCAATTAATAAGAGTGATCTAAATACTTATTATAATGTTGGTAAATTATTATTAGATGCGGGCAACCAATATGGAGAAGGCATTATTAAAGAGTATTCATTAAAACTAACTGAAGAGTTAGGCTTAGGTTATAGTCAAAGAAATTTAAGAAATATGAGGCAATTCTATAAAGTTTCTCAAAAGTGGCAGACACTGTCTGCCAAATTAAGTTGGAGTCATTATTGTGAAATTCTCTGGTTTGATGATAATAAATTTCAATATTATGTTAAAAAAACTGAATTAAATAATTTATCAATCAGACAGTTAAGGAAAAGAATAAAATCTAATGAATATGAAAGATTGCCAGAATCTACTAAAAATAAAATAATAAACCAAGATAAGTCTAATGTGATTGACTTTGTAAAGAACCCAATTATCATTAAAAATAATAGCAAGTATGATATATTTTCAGAAAAAGTATTACAAAAATTAATATTAGAAGATATTGAAAATTTTTTAGATGAGCTAGGAAATGGATTTACATTTATTAAAAGTGAATATCCTATTAAAATAGGCGATAGATATAATTATATTGATTTGCTTTTATATAATATTAAATATAAATGTTATGTAGTTGTAGAATTAAAAATAACTGAACTTAAGAAAGAACATCCGTATTATGAAGGCATTCAAACTGATGATTGGGCGCAAATTCCAACGCTGGTTATGCAAATAATAAAAGAAAAAACTAAGAAGAAATCTTTATAAAAAAAATATAGAGAGTGAAAATTTTAACAAATTTATAAATGAAACATAAGATATAGTACATTATATAATGTTTAGATATATTAGAAAAAACTTGAACAAGTTTTTTCTTTTAGAGTGTATTTAACAAACGAAAAAGCTTTATCATTAGTAAATAACTTTTAACTTTTAACTTAGAATGTTATAATAAAACAGAGGTGAAAAGCATGAAAGATAATATTTATTTAATATCGAGTAGTAGTTTTCGTTTGGTTGATGAAGAAATAAAAAAAATAATTGGTAACAATAATTATACTAGTTATGATTTTAATAATATAGAATTAGATGAAATCTTAGAAGAAGCCGCGTACATATCCTTATTTTTAGAAAAAAAATATATGGTAGTGAGAAATGCTAATATATTTGGAAGTAGTAATAAAGGGAAGGATAAGGAAAGTAATAAAAGTAGCAAAGATAGTGAGAAACTTTTAAGTTATTTAGAAGAACCTAATCCCAATACAGTAGTTATTTTTGTTATAAATGGTAAAGTAGATAATAAAAAGAAAATTGTTAAAATTATCAAGGATAAATATAATTTAATTGAAATAGGGGAGCTAAAACCTAAAGAAATAATTAGTTTAAGTGATAAAAATTTAAAAAAAGATGGCTATAAGAGTGATTATGATACTTTAGCTTATATCGTTAATTGCTGTCATAATAATTATGACTTAGTTTATAATGAGCTAGCCAAAATAAAGTTATACTATGGCGCAGAAAAAGTAGTTAAGTTTGATGATGTTACTAATATTGTTAGTCGTAATATCTTAGATAATAATTTTAAATTTATAGATGCTATTGTTGGAAAAAATATTAAAGAAGCCTTTAAGTATTATGATGATTTTATGATTCAGAAAGTAGAACCAATTATGATTCTTAGCATGCTAGCCAAAGAGTATCGTAATATATTATTGGTTAAAAAAATGCTTAATCGATATAGTAAGAAGGAATTAATGCAACAACTAGGAATTAATTATGATTTCCAAATAGATAAACTAATTAATAATAGTTATTCTTATAAAGAAGAAAAATTAGAAGAAATCTTAGTTTATTTATGTGATTTAGATTATAAAATTAAAAGTGGGAAGGTAAGTAATAAGTTAGGATTACAACTCTTTATTTTAAAGTGCTGTGCATAAAAAATAAGCGAATTTTTATTCGCTTATTTGTTACTTAGAACCTTTTCGGTATTTTTGAAATTTAATTTAACAAGATTTTCTAATTCTTTTTTACCATATTTAGTGACGATATCTTGAGCGACTTTGTTAACGGCATCACTAGCTCCAAGGGGAATCGTTATTTCATACTTTTTCTCGAGTTTTTTAATTTCTCTTAAGAAAATATAACGACTAATAATAGAAGAAGCAGCAACGGAAAGGCATTTGTCTTCAGCTTTAGTCATAAAAGTAATATTAGTAACTTTTTCTTTGACATTATTTAAATGGGCATAGTAACTTTTAGGTGGTTCAAATTGATCAACAACGATCTTTTCATATTTAACATTATCTTTTCTAATAACTGATAATAAGCATTTATTATGTAAGATAGCTTTAATCTTATTCATATTAACATCAGTATTATGATAATCATTATATGTTTTATTATCTAAAACTAAAGTTGTATAAGTAATATTTTTAATAATAGAAGGAGCTATTTTAATAATTTTTTCATCAGTTAATTTTTTCGAATCTTTAACACCAAGTTCTTCTAGTAAAGCAAACTTATCTTTGGGGACGAAGGAAGCTGTTACAACTAATGGTCCAAAGTAGTCGCCTGTACCAACTTCATCAGAACCAACTGTTGCAACGTTTATAATTTGTTTTATCTCATCCTTTTGCTCTTTTTTATCTTTTTTGTCTTTCTTATCTTGGGCATTAGGATCGATAAGACGATTATTCTTAATTCGTTCTTGTTCAATCCAGTAACTAGCTTCAATATCGGCTCCTATACCTTGAAACATGATTTTACCAGACTCATAAAGCGTTGTTACACAATCAAAATCTTTAACTTGGAAAATAGCATAAGGAGGCGTTTTACTACAAAAACGATCCTTATAAAAATTTATAACATCTTCTTTTAAGTTATCACTTATTTTAAAAACTATTGTCACAATTACACCTCTTTTTAACTATAGTTATCTTAACATATTTTGCTTTAAATTTCATCAAATATATACTATAATCATAATAGAAAGGGTGATCGATTTGTTATTGTATGACTTACCTGATTCAGGAACAGCATTAATAAATGTTTTTATATTTTTTGTCTTAGTAATTGGAGTCTTTGTCGGCTATAAAAGAGGTTTTAATGAATCTTGTGTTAGCTTCTTAGGATTATTAATCGTCTTATTTGGGGCTTATTTCTTAAAAAATCCTATATCAATCTTTTTTTATAGAAATTTACCATTTTTTAATTTTGGTGGAGTGCTGGCTGGTGTAACGGTTCTGAACATTCTATTGTATGAATTTTTAGCTTTCTTGGTAATGGCGACACTTTTATATATCGTATTAAGAATTATTGCGGTATTTACTACATTAGTAGATAAGGTTTTATCAATAATTTTATCATTAGGAATACCAAGTGGAGTCTTAGGAGCAATAATAGGTTTTATGGAATTTTATGTAGGATTATATGCTTTATTCTTTATAATTTCATCATTTGCTAATATTGCGGGAGTACCATTAAGTCCATCAGTTGCTGATAATATTATGGATACGCCAGTTCTTAATCAAACGGTTGGTAAAACTTTAACTTCGTTTGTGGATATGGCGGCACTTATAAATGATTACAAAGATGGGAATAATAGTAAAGAATTTAACTCTAAAGCATTAGAAGTCCTTTTAAAAAATAAAATAATCTCAACTGATAATGCTAAAGAATTGTTAATTTCAGGTAAAATTGATATTCCAGATTTTGGAAAACTGATAAGTAAATATGAATAGGTGGTGAGGAAATGATAAAAAAAATAACGAGTGAAGAAGAATTTGAAAAAGAAATAAAAGAAGGACACTTACTTGTTGATTTTTCAGCTACTTGGTGTGGTCCTTGTCGAATGATGGAACCAGTTTTAGAAGAACTAAGTAGTAAAATCAAAGTCTTAAAAGTTGATATTGATGAATTAGAAGAACTAACACGTAAGTTAGGGATAATGAGTGTTCCGACAATGATTATCTATAAAGATGGTAAGGAAGTAAAAAAAGTTATTGGTTACCATAGTTTAGATGAAATGGAACAAGCTATTGCTTCCTAAAAAAGAGCTAGGACCTTTATAAGAAGATACATAAAAGTATGGGATATTTAAGGGCGTTTAGTTCTTTTTTCATGTTTGGCTTTTAGAAAGTTTGTTATAAAGTTAGGTGAAAGTAAAGATTAGCCAAACATGAAAAAAGACTTCGGATGCTAGAAGTCTTTAAGATACCTTTTATTTTGGAAAATGGTTTGTGGTTAAAAATGATTTTAATTATTATAGGTCTTTAGTAGCAGCACTAGCAGCTTCATTGTAAGCTCTAAGAAGACCACCGGCTCCTAATTTAATACCACCAAAATATCTAACGACAGCTACTAAATGATTATTTAAATTCTTTCTTTCTAAGATATTATAAATAGGGAGACCAGCTGTATTACTCGGTTCTTTATCATCCGTTTTCTTAGCAGTATTGTTTACTTTGTAAGCATAAGGAATATGACGAGCTTTTTTATGCTCTTTTTTTAAATCCTCAATTATTTTCTTAGCTTCGGCTTCTGAAGATATTTCATAACATAAACCAATAAATTTTGACTTTTTAATTTCGATTGTTACTTCATTTAATAGTTTCATAGTTCACCTCATATTGCTATTATATCATAGGATACTATTAGAGAGTGTGTTATAATGGGGAAGGTGGTGCTATGTATAATATTTTATTTGTTTGCTATGGTAATATATGTCGTAGTCCAATGGCAGAAATGATTTTTAAAGATCTAATTTATAAAAATAATAAGAGATATATGTTTAGTTGTGCTTCAAGAGCAACGAGTATTTGTGAAATAGGGAATGATATATATCCCCAAGCTAAAGAAAAATTGCAAGAAAAAGGCGTTACTTGTGAGGTTCATAGAGCTATGCAAATCAAAAAAGAAGATTATCAATTATATGATTATATTATAGTTATGGAAGAGCAAAATAAGAAAGAAGTCCAAAAAATAATGGGAGATGATTATTTAAATAAAGTACATTTATTGCTAGAATATACAGATAATGTTAAAGGAATTGATGATCCTTGGTATACGGGAGATTTTGAGAAAGCTTATGAAGAAATAGCTAAAGGTTGTGAAGGTCTTTATAAGTACTTATTACAAAAGGGGATGAAAGATAATGGAGCAGAAATTTAAAGAAAAATTAGCTTTGATACCACATAAACCTGGTTCTTATCAAATGAAAGATAAAAATGGGGTAATTATATATGTTGGTAAAGCCAAAGACTTACATAAGAGAGTGTCATCTTATTTTAATCGCGTTCATACGGGAAAGACCGCCAAAATGGTTTCTTTAATTGATGATTTTCAATATATTGTTGCCTCATCAGAACTAGAAGCGTTTATAATTGAAATTAATTTAATTAAAAAGTTTCAACCAAAGTATAATATTATGCTAATGGATGATAAAAGTTATCCTTACATTGAATATATTTCGAAGCCTTATCCTCGTTTAAAAGTATCAAGATATTTAAATATAAGAAAGAAAGATAATAAAAAATTGTTTGGACCTTATCCAAATGCTTATGCAGCGCGAAGAATTGTTAATTTATTAAATAGATTGTATCCATTAAAAAAATGTGAAGGGTCACCGAAAGATGTTTGTTTATATTATCATATTGGGGAATGTTTGGGCTACTGTAGTAAAAGAGTAGATAATGAAAAAGTTATGCAGATGGAACAGGAAATCTTAGATTTTTTACGTGGCAAGACAAGTATTTTACAAGATAAAATAATGGAGAAAATTAATTTTTATAGTGAAAATCTAAACTTTGAAATGGCCTTAGAATTGAAAAAAGAACTAGATTATATTGATATAGTTTTAGCTAAGCAAAAGGTTGAATTACATGACTTTGTTGATCGTGATGTTATTAGTTATTACGTTGATAATGGGTACCTTTCAATTGAAATTTTATTTATTAGAAATGGTAAATTATTAAATCATAAGAATGTTATCTTTCCTCTTAATTTGGATATTTTAGATGAAGTAGAATATTTTATTGCTGGTTTTTATATGAAAAATGAGATTCCTAAGGAGATTTTAGTACCTGATGATTTGAATGTGGAGAATATAAAGAGTGTTGTTAAGACGAATGTTTTAGCACCACAAAAAGGGACTAAGAAAGACTTAGTTAAAATGGCTTATGATAATGCTAAGTTAAATTTACATAATAAGTTTGAAGAAATTGTCAAAGATGAAAAACGAACAATTGTTGCTAATGAAGAATTGGCGAAAATACTAAGAATGGATTCAATATATAGAATTGATGTTTTTGATAACTCGAATCTTTTTGGAACTTTTGCTGTTTCGGGAATGGTTGTTTTTATTGATGGTAAACCGGCACGTAATGAATATCGTAAGTATAAAGTATCAGTAGATGTTAATGATGATTATAATACAATGAAAGAAATTATTTATCGTCGTTATCAAAGAGCAATGGTTGAAAAAGCAATGATGCCTGATTTAATAATTGTTGATGGGGGGGAAAATCAGATTAGAGCTGCCATGGAAGTCTTAGATCTTTTACATTTAAAGATTAAGGTTGTGGGCTTAAAGAAGAACGATCACCATCGAACTAACGATTTGCTAGATACTGATTTGTCAGTAATTGAACTTGATCGAACAAGTAATGTGTTTCATTATTTAACAAGAATGCAGGATGAAGTCCATCGCTTTACGATAAATTATCATCGTACTTTACGAAGTAAAGGAAGTATTAGTAGTGTTTTAGATGAAATAGAAGGAATAGGAGCTGTTCGTAAGAAAGCTTTGATAAAGAAATTTGGTAGTGTTAATAAAATGAAAAATGCTTCTCTTGAAGAGTTAGAAGAAATTCTACCTGAACAAGTGGCGCTTAATTTACATGAGTTTTTAATTCAAAAAGATGAATATAAAAATGAAGAGATAGAAGAATTAGATGAAGAAGCTTTACTTACTTAAGAAAACAAATTAACTTTGCAATTATTGAAGAAAGTGTTATGATGGTTGATGTTGAGGTGATTTGATGAATATTGAAGAATTTGATTATGATTTACCAAAGGAACTAATTGCACAGACGCCACTTGAAGATCGTAGTAGTTCACGTTTATTAGTTTTGAATAAGAATAATGGTAAAATAAAGCATGAACATTTCTATAATATTGTTAACTATTTAAAAAAAGGGGATGTTCTAGTCCTAAATGATACGAAGGTTATACCGGCTCGTTTAATTGGGGTAAAAGAAGAAACCGGCGCCGTTATTGAGTTATTACTTTTGAAAGATATTGGAAATGATACTTGGGAATGTTTATCACGTCCAGCGAAGCGTTTAAAAGTAGGAACCCTTGTTAGTTTCGGAGATGGAATGTTAAAAGCGACGGTTACGAAAAAGTTAGATGAAGGAATGGTTCAAGTTAAATTGAGTTATGAGGGAATCTTAATGGAAATCTTAGATAAATTAGGGACCATGCCATTACCACCTTATATTCATGAAAAGTTAGAAAATAAGGATCGTTATCAAACGGTTTATGCTAAGAATATGGGTAGTGCAGCCGCTCCGACAGCTGGTTTACATTTTACGGAAGAATTATTAAAGAAAATTGAAGAGATGGGGGTTATAGTGTGCTTTGTAACATTACATGTTGGTCTTGGAACCTTTAGACCAGTCGAGGTAGAGAATATTTTAGACCATCATATGCATAGTGAATTTTATGTAATGGATGAAAAGACTGCTGATATTTTAAATGAAGCTAAAAAAGATGGACGTCGTATTATTGCGGTTGGAACAACTAGTACTCGTACTTTAGAAACGATTGCGAGTAAGAATGATGGTCATTTTGTGGCTTGTAGTGGTAATACCGATATCTTTATTTATCCCGGATATACATTTAAAGGCATCGATTGCTTAATTACCAACTTTCATTTACCAAAGTCAACATTAGTTATGTTAGTTTCGGCTTTAGCAGGTCGTGAACATATCTTACAAGCTTATCAAGAAGCGGTTAATGATAAGTATCGTTTCTTTAGTTTTGGTGATGCAATGTTTATAACGGACAATGAATTATAAAAATTTATTAGTAAGAAAATAGAAGAGCAGACTAGAAATAGTTTGTTTTTTTAAAAAGAATAATTTGAAAAAAATGTTATATATGGTCATGAAAGATTAAGTTTAGGGATGGTAAAAAATCTTAGAATAAAAAAAGATGATTTTGCTGTAAAACAGAAATCATCTAGATTGTTTTTAAACTAAGTTTATTTTATAGATTAACTTATTTACTATTTTTCTTAGCTAACCATGGACTTAATTCTAGTTCAGGTGTGAATTGATAATAATATAATTTTTCTAATTTAGGTAATTCTTTATAATAGAATGATAATTCTTCTAAAGTTCTTTTCTTGATTTGAGCCCATGTTGATTCTTCTTCAAAGATACGTAAAGCAGTAAGATTTTCATCACAAACAAGGATAAAGAAAATATAAGCTTCTTCCTTAGATTTTAATTGGAAATCATTACTAGCACGTAATAATTTATAAATCGTTGTTGTTTGTTGATAAGTGTCTGGTAGTAAAGCTTTAAAAGCTGAAGCTTTAGCTTTTAATTCAGCGAATCTTTCTTTACTTACTGGGAAATTTTCTATATTTTGAGTGCCTTTGAAAAATTCATTAGAATAATCTTTTTGAATAGGTTTTTCTTTTTCAGCCGGTTTGGTACGAACAAATAATCTTTCATAGTATTGTTCATAATGAGCTAAGTAAAGATCACTAATTCCTAGTTCTTCAAATAATTCTTTTTCATATTGTTGTAGTGTTTTGGAACGCTCAGTTAGTAAATCTTGGCGAAGAAATGAATTGCCTTGCGCAATTTTTTCAATTTCAGCTTTACTCTTAATATTATATTTTAGATAAATTTTTAAAGCTTTTAAAGATGGATCAACACATTTTATTAGAAAAATTATTTTTTCATCAAAATTAGCTAAACTACAATTTTGGATAGTAATTACTTTTAAAGCTTCAACATAATTAGTAGTAGGAATTGGCCTTTTACTCCACATTGTCGTTAGTCTTTCAACATCTTGGTTTATTTTGGCAATATTCTCTCGTTTAATTCCATTAAATTTTTGAAATGTATTTCTTCTTTCATAAAATTTTTTGCGTAAATTGTCAATGTCAGTTTGATATAAAAACATAAATTTTCCCCCTTTTTCTCCCATATTATACATAATTATGAAAAAAATGCAAGAATCACTAAGTAAAAATGTAATTTAGCGTGAATTTTAATTTGGATTTCCACTTTTAGGTTAAAAACGGAAATAAGTCTTGTTATAATATATTAGTAGTTTCCTTGCTTTGAAGGAGGTAAGGGTTTAGATATTGTTAGAAAATTCTAATTATTTAAAGTAAATTTTGCTAAAGAGGAAGAAGTTGGCAGGAAATTTTTAAGAAATATAAGCTTTTTAGAGGTGTTATTCTAAGAGATATGATATAATTTAGAGGACTTTTAGGAGTGATGAAATGAAAATTAAGTACAATTTATTAAAAGAAGAGAAAGATACTTATGCTCGTTTGGGAACAATAGAAACAAATTATGGAACCTATGAAACCCCAATGTTTATGCCAGTTGGAACAGAAGCAACGGTTAAGACTTTGAGTGTTGAAGAGTTAAAAGATGTTAAAGCAGGTATTATTCTTTCTAATACATATCATTTATGGTTAAGACCTGGAGAAGATATTGTTTTAAAAGCCGGAGGCTTACATAAGTTTATGAATTGGAATGGTCCAATCTTAACTGATAGTGGGGGCTTTCAAGTTTTTAGCTTAGCTAAACCGAAGGATATTAGTGAAGAAGGAGTTAAGTTTAAGAATCATTTAAATGGTGATAATCTTTTATTAACGCCAGAAAAATCAATTGAAATTCAAAATAAATTGGATAGTGATATAGCCATGAGTTTTGATGAATGTATTGGCTGGCCGGCAACATATGATTATTGTAAGCAGAGTGTTGAGCGAACAATAAGATGGGCTAAGCGTGGCAAAGATGTTTTTAATAACGAAAGACAATCATTGTTTGGAATAGTTCAAGGAGGCGAATATGAAGATTTACGTCGCCATTGTGTAGAAGAACTTACAAAAATGGATTTCGATGGTTATTCAATTGGTGGAACAAGTGTTGGAGAAGATAAACCAACAATGTATAAAATGGTTAGATATGCTACTAAGTATTTACCACAAGATAAAGTTAGATACTTAATGGGCGTTGGGGACCCAATTGATATCGTTGAAAATGTTTGCCGTGGGGTTGACATCTTTGATTGCGTTAGTCCAACTCGTTTAGCCCGTCATGGTCATGCCTTAACGAAATATGGAAAAATTAATATTAAAAATGCTAAATACAAAGATGACTTTAGTCCATTGTCATTAGATTGCGATTGCTATACTTGTCGAAGCAAATATAGTAAAGCTTACATTAGACATTTAATTGTTGCTAACGAAACTTTAGGAGCAAGATTATTATCAATTCATAATATAAGATATTTAGTTCACTTGACAGAAGAATTAAGAGAAGCCATTAAAGAAGATCGTCTTTTAGAATATCGTGAACAGTTTATCAAAGACTATTATGGCGAGAAAGGTTTACCTTATAAGCAAGAGAACATTAAGTAATTTCTAATTTTGAGAGAGTAATTTTTGCAAATTTGGTAAGTTTATGTTATAACGTTAGTAATAAGAGGGGGATTTATATGAATACAGATAAAAATATATGCGAAATTGCTGCTACGGCATCAACTATTTTTGAAAGAAATAATACTGAATTAAAAAGACAATACCTGGTTAAAAATGTTCAAGTTATTAATAGTGTAATGGAAAGTATACCAGGGTATTGTGGTTCTTTTGGTACCGGTTATCCATTTTATACTTTAGATTCAACAATGAATGGTAATTTACCAGTTATAGATGAACAAATAAGATATAATAATGAATTAGCTGGTGAAGCAGCAGGTTGTGGAACTTGGGCTTGTGAAGAATGTTTAAAAACCAATGGTAGTAAAATGCCAGATTTAAAACAAATTTGTAAACCTTGTCCAAATGTTAAAGATTCAATTAAACCACGTAAGGTTATTAATCGTTTACCTGATATTGATATGTGGATGATTTGTGAAGATGACAAAGTAGAGGAAGCTAAGGCAGCAATGGTGGCTGCATTCAATGGCTTAAATATGCGTACTTCAGATGTTGATCCAGTTGAAACAATTCATGAAGTTGTTAGAATTGCCAGTGATATTCAAAAAGGGGTTATGCCTAAATATTATTTGCCTTTAGATGTTCATATTATTGAACAATCAAAGATGTCTAGATTATTAAAAGATGTACCATTTACATTACTTGAAGTTGTTGACACAAATCAAGTTCCTTATTTACCAATTCATCCAGTATCTTTAAGAAAAACATGGCAATATGATGATTCCGCTTATAATTTTATTCTAGATTATTTATATAGTTTAACACCATTTAACTGGACACCATCTTTGATGAAAACATTAGAAATATCAAGATTTTTAGTAAAGAGTCATTTCTCTACAGAAGATTTAGAAGAAATGTTAGGTAGAGTTGCTTCTCCTTCTGTTGAAAGAAGATTTGCAACACCAGAATTAAAATTAAGTTATGAAAGAAGAGTTAAAGAATGGAAAAGATAATAGATTTACATGTTCATACAACAGTATCTGATGGTTTTTTTACACCAAAGGAAGTAATAGATACAGCTGCTAAAAATAAGGTTGCTGTTTTGGCAATCGCTGATCATGATACAATTGATGCTTATACAGATGAGTTATTTGCTTACGCAAAGGAAAAAGGGGTAGAACTTATTCCAGCGGTAGAAATATCAACAAAATATAATAAACGTGGAATGCATGTTTTAGGTTATAATTTTGACTTAAATAATCAAGAATTTAGAGCTAAATTGGATATGCTAAAAAATGCCCGTCATAATTATTTATATGATGTAGCAGGCAAGTTAGAAGCTTTAGGATATGCTGTTAATGTAGCTGAGCTTGATAAGATTGAAGCAGTTACAAAGGCTCATATTTCTTTAGATGTTATTGGTAATCCTAAGAATGAAAAGTTGTTATTAGAAAATTTTTGTCATATGCCAAGTAAGGGTGAATTTATTGAAACAATTATGAATGAAGGTTGCCCTGCTTATGCTAAAAAAGCTTCAATTTCACCAAAAGAAGCTGCTGATATAATTAGAGCTGCTGGCGGAAAAGCTGTTTTAGCTCATCCAGTTGCTTATAAATATGAAGATGGCGTAACAGAAGATGTAATCGAAGATGTTGTACGCGAAATGGGGATTGATGCTATCGAAGCTAATTATGTTTATGTTAATTGCAAAGATGAAAAAATAAACGAATGTGCTTTATGGAATGAATTTGCTAAGAAACATAATTTATTAGCAACAGTTGGTTCAGATTTCCATAATGCTGATGGCTTAAGACCAGTAATTGGTTTAGCAGGAGAAGATGTTCCTTTAACTACAGAAGAAGTTAATAAAATACTAGATTATTTAAGAAGTTAAAATACATCTTGGAAAATACTAGTGCAAGATATTAAGGTAATATAGAAATATGATTTATTAGGATGACGGAAGTCATCCTTTTATAATGCTTAAAAAATCCTAAACTAAAATATTTCTTAGATTTGCTGATGACTTTATTAATTTTAGATAAAATATTTCTTAGATAGATTGAAATTAGCTAAAATTTGAAATGTGATAATGAAAGAAAATAAGTTTTTTATTTGTTTTCTTTTTTGATAAGTTTAGCATGAACAACCATTTTATCACTATTATTATAGCAAGTAGATAATGTAAGGATATTATCGTTAGATGAAACATTAGTGTTAAAGTTAAAACTACTTCGATTCTTTAACATTTCTAAAAAATTTTGATATTCAGTATCACCACTAAAAGTTGTTTGGAGATAATCATTGGTAGTGGGAAGATGGTAAGCACTAAATATTTGCCATAAACTATTTTCTTTTTCAGTAGATATTTTAATAATATAATTATTAGGATTATTTAGCCAGTTGTTATTAAGAATGTTGCGCAAGGCTCCGAACATAGTTTTATCAGTTCTTCCATGGGCATAAATGATAGTATTTTGATTATTGGTGCTATTGTTTCGATAATCTAAGAATACCCAACCGGCGGTGTTATAGGATTTATTAAAACTATGTGTAAGATAATAAGTGTTATCTTTACTTTGAACGAAAGGATAATTAATATTAGTACCATTTACTTTTAACCAACCAATGACTTTGAGTTCCGGTAAAATTTAAATTAAATTTAAAAAATCAGAGATTGTGGAAAACTTTCTCTGATTTTTGATGCAAA
>CAKOHV010000023.1 GCA_934086145.1 uncultured Bacilli bacterium | reverse complement strand
CCAGTTGGTCCAGTAGCACCTTCAGCCCCGGCATCACCTTGAGGTCCGGTTGGCCCAGTTGGTCCAGTAGCACCTTCAGCCCCGGCATCACCTTGAGGTCCGGTTGGCCCAGTTGGTCCAGTAGCACCTTCGGCACCGGCATCACCTTGAGGTCCAGTTGGCCCAGTTGGTCCAGTGGCACCTTCGGCACCGGCATCACCTTGAGGTCCGGTTGGCCCAGTTGGTCCAGTAGCACCTTCGGCACCGGCATCACCTTGAGGTCCGGTTGGCCCAGTTGGTCCAGTGGCACCTTCAGCCCCGGTTTCACCTTGAACTCCAGTTGGACCAGTAGGTCCAGTAGCGCCTTGTGGAATTGTAAAGTTCAAAACATAGTTAGGTGCTGTTCCAGAAATTGTTACTTCAGCATCTGTTCCTGGAGCACCAGTGGATACATTACCAATTGTAAATACTGGGGTTTCTCCATCAGTTCCAGCTGTCCCTGTAGGACCAGTTGGTCCCGTTGGCCCTGTAGCACCTGTAGGACCCGTTGGGCCTTCAGCTCCGACATCTCCTTGCGCTCCAGTCGGCCCAGTAGGACCAGTTGGTCCAGTTGGACCGGTAGCGCCTGTAGGCCCTGTAGCTCCTGTAGCCCCTGTCGGGCCCGTTGCACCAGTTATACCGCTAGGCCCCGTTGCACCAGTTGGCCCCGTTGGCCCAGTAGGACCGGTGGCGCCAGTAGCCCCTGTTGCTCCTTGAGCACCAGCTGGTCCGGTTGGTCCAATTTCGCCTCGAATACCTTGGATACCTTGTACTCCTTGTGGCCCCGTAGCTCCATTTAAACCATTATTTCCTTGAGGCCCGGTAGGTCCCGTTGGACCAGTTGGCCCTGTTGGTCCGCCCGTTGGACCTGTTGGGAAATTAAAGCCACAGCAACATCCAGAATTAGGATGATTCTTACTATAATTATTAACCTTACGTCGTGCATCTTCTAACTGACAATCGTTATTCATAATATCCCTCCTGTTATATTTATATTCAATCTAGCAAATTTTGCTTAGGACAATATCATTATTATTTATAACAAAGCATAAATTATAAAAGGGTGATTATATGAAAAATTACAAGGTATCAGTCTATGCTATCTGTAAAAATGAGGAACAAAATATTTTAAAATGGTATGATTCTATGAAAGAAGCTGATGAAATAATTGTTTTAGATACTGGTTCAACGGATAATACTATCAAATTGATTAAAAAAAATTGTCCAAAAATAAAACTATTTCAGGACCGAATAACGCCTTGGCGCTTTGATGTTGCTCGTAATAAAAGTTTGGCTTTAGTTCCAGAAGATACCGACATTTGTGTTTGTACAGATATTGATGAAACCTTTAATACAGGTTGGAAAAAATCTCTTATAGAAAATTGGCAAAATGATACAACACGCGGTAGTTATCTATATAACTGGAGTTTTGATTCTTACAATAAACCTGGAACGACATTTTATTTAAATAAAATTCATAAAAGAGAAGGGTATAAGTGGAAATATCCTGTTCATGAAATACTAACTTATGAAGGAAGTGAAAAAGAAATTATTATTCCCAATGTTGTTTTAAATCATCATCCTCTTGCCAAAGAATCAAGAAAAGATTATCTGCCTTTATTAGAACAATCATTAAAAGAAAACAAAGAAGATGATCGTAATGCCCACTATCTAGGAAGAGAGTATATGTACTACGAGATGTGGGATAAGGCAATTGAAACTTTACACTATCACTTAACCCTAAAAAGTGCTACTTGGAAAGATGAACGTTGTGCCTCAATGCGTTTTATAGCACGCTCATATTATCACAAAGGATACTTAGAAGAAGCTATAATGTGGTATCAAAAAGCTATTGCTGAAGCATCGTATTTACGTGAACCATATACTGAATTAGGATATCTATATTACTATGAAAAAAATTATTTAGAATCTATAAAGTATTTAAAGAAAGCTTTAAAAATAAAAGAAAAACCAAAAACTTATATTAACGAAGAATCAGCTTGGAATGAAACCATTTATGATGTTTTATCAATCTGTTATTATAATACTCATGATTATAAGAAATCATTATTAAATGTTAAGAAAGCCTTGAAAATTAATCCTTTAAATACACGTTTACAAAAAAATTACGAAATTATCAAAAAAGCCGTATGAGATTATCAAAAAAAGAAATATCCTTTTTATTCCTTAGATATTTCTTTTTTATTATTTTTGATTTAAGCTATCTATAATTAATTCAATTTCATGTTTAGCTCTTTCATCATAAGGTAGTACATACTTTATATTTTGTTTATTTCTTGTAATAAAGATAACAAAATCATCACCTAAAAATATTGTATCTATTGTATTTAAATCAATTTCACCATCAAAATTATCAGTTTTTTCTTCTTTGCATAGTTTAATTAAAACTTTAATCCTTTTGATGTAACTTTCTTCAATGTTATTACTTAATTTTATAACATTATTTCTTTTTCTTAAATATTTAGCGTCAACATCATAGTATTTGAAGTTATTTTTATCAACAATCTTTGAACTTGCTAATAAAACAGTTATATTATCAGAAAAATTATTATAAAAACCTTCATCACTTGTTGTATTTAAATTAGGATTAGATCTAAAATCTTCGAAATCTATATACATAGTATTAACAGGGTTATCAACAATTGGACAGATAGTATTATCTATTTTTAAACAATTTATACTATTAAGCAATTTATTATTAACAATTGTCACAAATTCAACTGGTTCACTATATTCTTTTGTTTTTTCGATTAATTTATTACTAAAAATCTTTAATAATTTCTCATAGTTATTGTCTTCAATTCCTTCAATAATATTTAAATAAACTGTATTTCCATTTCTTACTCCCAAAATTCTCGCAATAATTCTTTTATCTTTTTTAATAACTAGTTTAAATCCATTTTTGTTTAAAATAGAGTAGTGAACAAAATCATTTCCCATAGCACCTATTTTATATGGCGAATTATCAAATGTCTTAAACATTTCTTGATCATATTTATCAACAATAGCAATTTCATAGTTATCTTCAATAATATCTATCCAAGGAATTGTCGAAGATATCATTTTAAATGAATCTTTATATAATTTACTTATTATTTCTAGTCTTTTATTTAAATCAAGTTCTAGGTAGTAACTGTCATCACATAATGACTTTATAATTGTTTTATCTAAATTGCTAGTATATGGATTAGTTTCATAATTAGTAAGTCTTAAGATATTTTCAATATTTATTAAGCTTAAAGTATTAATATCAACATCTAATTCTTTACATTTTTTTTCGATTTTTTTCCATGAGTTGATGATAAGTCCGAAGTTATCAACAATTCCATTATAATAACCATCCGCAATCATTAAAATATTTTTAGTGTTGCATAAGAAATTTTGAAGTGTTTCATTTACTCTAGTGAAAGATGCAATTTCAAAGCCATTAAAGATATTCTCAAGGTCTCTTAGAGAAAATACTCTTTGCTTTAATTCATAATATTTATTCGTGATAGGGAAGACAAATTCTTCTTCATTTATTGTTTTTAAATAATCATGTTCAAAATGTTGTCTTATTCCTTCGGAATCCATATGTTTTTTAATATAGTTAGAAGTTTTATCAATTATTTCTTCTAAGATATTCCAATAGTTACTATATTCAATAATTTCATCTATATTGTAGATGTCCATATTGTCGCTATATATAAAATGCATGGCTGTTTTATCAACATACAATTGTCCTTTTAAACTATCACTTATTTCTTTAACATCTTCTAAAGCTTTAAAATCTTTCGCTTTTATATCAAAATTAATTTTTATTCCATAACAGATGTAATTCATTATTTCTAATAATTCATTAACTTCATATTTTTCTTTTAATTTTTCTATTTCATTATTTAAAATAGTTACATTTTTAACATCTTCAATATAATCATAATATGTTTGGTAATTTTTAGGCTTTTTAATACCTATTTTATTTAAACAATTTTCAAAGTCAAATCTTTCATTCATTAAAGGAATTAACACGTGTTCTAATATATTATCGAAATCAACTTCATCAGTATTTAAGTACTTAATAAATCTTTCTTTAATTTCTAAGATAGGGTAATCTTTACGGAAAGCAAAGACATATGAATCTTTATCAGTATCAGTTAAGGCTCTAACAAAAAGTTTTAATTTCAATTTATTAATATATTCTTTACCAAGTTCTTTTCTTTTATTATATAAAATATTTTCTTTTAATTTAAAATTATTCAAAATTATCTTATAAAATTCTTCATTATATTCTGTTGCTTTATTACTTATAAAGATTTTTACAAAACCATTACAATATTCATAAATTTCCTTTTTAGCTTGATATTCATTGTATTCATAATATTTTAAGAAATTATAGAATGTTTCGATAATTTTATTATATGAATCATAATTGTTATCAAGCATAAGATAGATAATATTATCTAAATATGTATCATGTCGTACTTTCTTAGAAAAATCATTTATATTATCGAAATTTTCAACTTCTTTTAGATTATTAATTACTTTTTTAGTGATATTTTGAATGATGGCCGCATTATCTTCTCTAAAACGTAATAATTTTTCGCTTACAATGTCATTTTGTAATTCTTTTACTTCGTCAAGTGTAATATCCTTATTTCCATCACTAATTAGTTTTATTGTTTTACTAAGTCCGAAAACTAAATAACTTGCTAATACACTTTTATAAGTTAACACAGTATACTTAGTTACTTGTGTTGATAAAATAGATTTCATTCTAATTGTTTCAAATAGATAGTTAACTTCATTAAAATTAATTTTTTTAATATCTTTATCATTTAAATTAAATAATAATTTAGTTATTTTTTCATTATTAAATATTTGTAAATCAATATTATCTTCCCATGATTTATCAATAAAATTCATGATATCAGTCTTATTTAACTTTTCCATCAAAGAAATTATTTTAACAATCTCTGTTACTTTAACTTTTTTTAAACAACAAAGTTCAATAATTTCATTACTACTAAGTCTATTGGCAATATACGGTGTTGCTAAGTAATATAATAGTTCATCTACATTACAATAAAGTAACATTTCATAAACCATCGAATGATCAGTTTTGCAAATTAGGGAGGGACTATCCAAAAAGCCTTTTATAAAAATACTATCTTTATTACCAAGTGTAATATTTAAGTTTGTTATTTTACTTAATATTTTTTTATTTTGTAACATATTAAATGCTGATTTAAATGATAACTTATTAATCAATAATTCAATTGCATAGGGACTCATGTCATCAATAAATGAAGAATTTCTTAAAAGACTTACTATATCTTCTTCACTAAAATAATTATTAATTGCTTCAATCATAATGGTGTCAATAAATCTATTAAATAAGTTATAAGTATTAAAGATTTTTGTTCTTAGTTTTTCTTCAATATTATTAAAAGGATAAATTGTTAAGCTATGCATTGTACATTTCTTAAGATTTTCTTCCTTAAAATAATCATTTGCTTTATCAACATTATAAGTATATAAACTTTGTAGAACTGTTGAAAAAGACTCGTTATCTAATGTTTTATTATCATACATTTTTGTTATTTCTAAAATATTAAATAATTGTAAATATTTATTACTAAATTTTCCTATAAAATTAGGATTTTTTAAAATGAAATTATATATTATTTCATTATCGCTATTATTAAAGGTCAAACTATTATTTTCAATTAAATTATATATTTTAGGATTAGCTTCATACAAAGTATAAAATTCTGTAAATGTATGGCATTTTTTTAATAAAAGGGTAGTGTAAGTACTTTTTGTTAAAATAGAACATCCCTCAAAATTAGTTAAATTTATATGCATTAATAAATTATATGAATATATAATGTTTATACTAAAGGAAGGTATTTTTTTGTTTAGTGTATTATTTGTTAATATTTCTTTTAAGACTAAATTATCGTTGAAAGAGCTACTTTCTTTTATTGATTCATTAATCATTAAAACATCTAAATTATCTAGTTTTTTCTTGTCATTTAGATATTTTAGTTTAATTTTATCTTTTAAACTTAACCAAATAGTACAAAATAATTCATCTTGTTTTAATAATTCCTTATATTTTTCATTATTTTCCAAGATATAAATTTTTGTCTTTTCATCTAAACCGACTAAGATTTTTTCTAAAAATTCCGCGAAAGTCAAACTATTTTCATTGTTTCGATCGCTTAAAATCACTTTTAAATCATTATAAATATCTTCTTTGCCTTTAAAAAAAGTAGTTATTTTTTTGATTTTTTGCGTGTCTTCATCATCAATAAAGTTACTAACATACAGCTTTTTATGAACTAAGTTATTTAAATTATTTTTTAGTTCTTGATTCATCAAGAATCCCTCCATATCTTAAACATATTATCATTATATCATGTCTCGAATGAAAAAAGACAGATTTTACTGCCTTAGTTATTTTCATTTTGTGAATTTTCTTGTTCATTGTTTAATTCTTCATTATTTTGTTGTTCATTGTTTGGTACTTCGCTATTTTGTTGCTCATTATTTGGTTCTTCACTACTTTGTTCAGAATTATTTTGCTCAACGGTATTTTGTGGTTCTTCAACTTCTTGGGCTGTTTCTTCTTTTTGTAAAACAGCATGAACAACTAATCTTCGATTGTTATCTAAACAAGTTGATAATGTTAAAATCTTATCTTGTGCTGTTACTTCTGTATCAAATTCGAAAAGACTTCTTCCTTTAAGGAGATTTATAAAGTTTTGATATTCCTCGCTTGTATTAAAATTAGTGTATAAATAATCGCTAGTTACCTCAATATTATAGATTGAGAAGACTTTCCATGTCATAGTTTCATACATTGAATTAAATGTAATATAAAGATTATCAGGATTTTTATGCCAATTATTTTTAGTTACATTATTCAACGTTCCAAACATAACACCACTATAATATCTATTGTGAGCATAAATAATTGTATTTGAATCTAGGTTTTTAGCGTCGTTACGATAATCCATAAAAACCCATCCATTATAGTCTTTTTCTCGATTAAAGTTTCTCTTTAGGTAGTAACTATTATCTGTCGACTTAACAACAGGGTAGTCAATTTTTGTTCCTTTTACAGTTAACCAGCCAACCGTATCTGAGTTTAACTCTAATAACTTTTGATAATTTTCAATTAATGGATCAGCTTTTACGGGTTCTTGAACAGGTTCTTCAACTGGTGTCTGATTATCTTCAACTGGTTGCTCTTCGGGGACTTGACCTAAAACTTCAGTTATTTGTTCCTTAATATTATCAACTTTCTTTTCTGATTGATAATTGTTATAGAAAATATAGCCAAATATTGAGCCAACTATAGCAAAAATAATTAATGAACATACCTTTAAGGTAGTGAAAATAATTTGTTTTAAATAATTTTGCTCTAAATAATCTTTGGAATAAATTAAACTTAGTTTTATTTTCCTTTTTTTTCTATATTTTTTATTTAAATTTCTTAATTTTTCAATAACATCTAAATCATTAATATTATCATGAATTTGGATATTAATATTTTTTCTTCTTTCGTTAGCCAAAATTTCACAAATTGTTTCAATATCTTTTATATTACATTTTTCTAAATGGATTGTTCTTAAATATTTATTAATTTTGATAAATGTTTCAAAATCTTCAATATCATCATTAGACAAATCATTAGAAATTCTTACGCTGCTTTTATAATAAATCTTAGAAAATGAAAAAAGATTATTTTCTTGCATAAAAGAACTGGTAAATAAGACTTCACTTCTTGATTCTACTATAATTCCAGCTTTATCAAGGAGTTCAATTAAGTAGGTTGGAATAGCATAGCAATTAATTTTTTTGATGTTACTAAGTCCAATGATTTTTTCATACAAAGAATAAGATAACGTTGTATCTTCTTTTAAATCTAAACAACTAACTTCCTTTATACCTTTTAGTAAATTTATAATATCCAAGGCCATTTCGTTATTACTTATGGCAATATTTTTAATATTTCTATCAATCGCTAAATCATTAATAAATAAACTAACAATTTTTGCATTCTTTACTATATAATCATCGCTAAAAACTAATTCATTATTTGAAATAACGTTAGTATTTAATAAATCTACAGGAACAGGTTTATTAGTTCTATATTTAAAAAATAGGGTATCTTCTTTTATTTCAATTGCTATTTTTTTCATATAAGCACCACTCTATATTCTCCTTATTCTATATATTATAATAACATAAAAATAATTATTTTATGAAAAAAATTATCCATTTCTAATTTTTATGTTACAATTAATACATAATAGATGGAAAGATAGAGATAGAGGCATGGTTATGAAAAAAATAAAAAATATATTATTAATTTTAACCTTTACACTTTGTGTAATTGTATTACCTAATTACATAAATGCTGCTCCTAGTGCTAGTAATTTTAAACTTTATTGTGGAGCCAGTCAAATTGCCACTGGTCAAACAACCAATTGCTATTTATTGGCTAAAATAACTGAAGATAATCAAGTTGGTCTATTTGGTGTGTATACTTCAATCACCGGTCTAGACAAACTAACGATTGAAAAAGTTCTTGCATATACTCCTAGTGATGTTACAGCAACAAGAATTAGTAAAGGTGTTAAAAATGGCTTAGGTAAGACTTGTACTGCTAATGCCGATTGCTATGACTTTATAGCAGCCAGTGGTAAGTCAATTAGGAATCTAGGTACTGCCAAATTAGACGAAAAAGAATTAAATACAGCAGCTTGGCAAGGTTATTCCGTAATTGGTTATTGGACTGTTAAATTAGATGATGATGCAACTGAAGAAAGTTGTGGACGTTTTTGCTTATCGCTAGAGTATAAAAGCACAGCTGACGATCAATCAGCTGATGGTGGCTTAAGTGCTGGCGGTGGCGGGTGTGCCGAAATTAAACCTGTTGTTACTAAACTAACTTGTGAAATAAAAGATGGTAAATATTATGGAAAAAATGGTGATGAAGTAACTAAGGATGAATATCAAAAACAATGTGAAACGCCAAACCCAACTTGTGAAATCAAGGATGGTAAGTACTATGATAAAACAGGTAATGAAGTAACTAAGGATGAATATCAAAAACAATGTGAGACACCAAACCCAACTTGTGAAATCAAGGATGGTAAGTACTATGATAAAAACGGTAATGAAGTAACCAAAGATGAATACCAAAAACAATGTGAGACACCAAACCCAACTTGTGAGATCAAGGATGGTAAATACTATGATAAAAACGGTAATGAAGTAACCAAAGATGAATACCAAAAGCAATGTGAGACACCAAACCCAACTTGTGAGATCAAGGATGGTAAATATTACGATAAAACTGGTAATGAAGTAACTAAAGACGAATACCAAAAACAATGTGAACCTCAAAACCCAACTTGTGAAATCAAGGATGGTAAATACTATGATAAAAACGGTAATGAAGTAACTAAAGACGAATACCAAAAACAATGTGAACCCCAAAACCCAACTTGTGAAATCAAAGATGGTAAGTACTATGATAAAAATGGTAATGAAGTAACCAAAGATGAATACCAAAAGCAATGTGAAACAACAACACCACCAGGAACCGGAAGTTTTATTTCATACTTGGTTTTGATAGGAAGTGCTTTAGTAGCAGTAGTAACAGTAGTAATTACTAAAAAATATAATAAAATCTTTAAAGTATAAAAGTTTTAAAAGTTCTGTAAAGAACTTTTTTTGTAAAATAAAGTAAAGTTAATGTAACTTATTTTCATATTTTTCATAATTGTAATAATCTTTAATATCTTTTAGCAATTAACGATATTTTTAAAAGCTATATTCGATTGTCAAAGCGTAGCTGCAATAGTTTTGTCAACTTAAAAGTTCAAAAATTACCTTTTATTTTATAAATTATTGCCATAGTGCCATAGTTGAAATTTGTTATTTATTACCACAAAAAGAAGCTTTTATCGGTTAATAAAACTATTATGTTAAGCAATTTATATCATTCATAAGTAACTTATATATCGTCTATAATTAAATTTTTAATAGAATAGTGAAAGCTTTAATTTTTTTTAAATGATATCTTAGTAAAAGATATGTTTTATGAAAAAAAATACCACTTTTGTAATTTTCATGTTATAATTAGTACATAATAAGGGAAAAATAGAAATGGAGAGGTATAGTTATGGAAAGAATAAAAAATTTATTGTTAATTGCTGCCTTTACACTATGTGTAACTTTGTTACCAACTGCTGTAAATGCTGCCCCAAGTGCTAGTAATTTCAAGGTTTACTGTGGAGCTAGTCAAATAGCTACAGGAGAAACTACTAATTGTTATTTATTAGCTCAAATAAATGAAGAAAACGATATTGGTTTATATGGTGTATACACATCAGTTACTGGCTTAGACAAATTAACAATTGAAAATGCTTCTGCTTTTGCACAAAGCGATGTTACCGTTAAAAAAATTAACAAAGGTGTTAATAATGGTTTAAGTAAAGCATGTTCTGCTAATGGTGGTTGTTATGATTTCATTTCTAATACTGGTAAATCAATTAAAGCTCTTGGTACTTCTGGATTAAATGAAAAAGAGTTAAATACTGCTGCTTGGCAAGGTTATTCTGTAATTGGTTACTGGACACTTAAATTAGACAATGACGCAACTGAAGAAAACTGTGGTCGTTTCTGCTTAACACTTGAATACAAGAGTACTGCTGATGACCAATCAGTTGATGGTAGTTTAAGTGCTGGCGGAAGTGGTTGTGCTGAAATTAAACCAGTTGTTAACAAAGTTACTTGCCAAATTAAAGATGGTAAATACTATGGACCTACTGGTGATGAAATATCTCAAGAAGAATACAAAAAACAATGTGAAACAACAACTCCACCAGAAACAGGAAGTTTTGCTTCATATGCTGTTTTAGCAGCCGGTGCTTTCATTGCTTTAAGTGCTATAACAATTGCTAAAAAACATAATAAATTCTATAAAGTTTAAAAGTTCTGCAAAGAACTTTTTTTCTTGGCATAATAAAAAGTTTTCCATTTCAAAAACTCTCAATATTCAAGAATCATCATTTAAAGAAACAAAATGACTTTTTATCATAACTCATAAAATAAAGCAAATTTCATATATTTAATCAGGAGGATAAAATATGAAATTTACTGGTTTAAGTGATAAAGAAGTAATAAAAATGCGTAAAGAATATGGTAGAAACACAATTTCCAATAAAAAAGAAAATAGTTTCATAAAATTATTCTTAGAATCTTTAGGAGATCCAATTATTAAAATTTTATTAATAGCTTTGGCTGTTAAAGTTATTGTTCTGTTTAAAGACTTTGATTTCTTTGAAACAATCGGGATACTAATTTCTATTCTAGTTGCATCGTTAGTTTCAAGTATTTCGGAATATGGAAGCGAAGCTGCTTTTAAAAGATTACAAGAGGATGCTTCCAAATACAAAGTAAAAGCCCAAAGAAATGGTCAGTCAACAGAGATTGATTTAGAAGACGTTGTAGTTAGTGATATTATTATTCTAAATGCGGGCGATAAAGTACCAGCTGATGGTAATATCGTTAAAGGCTTTGTTTCTGTAGATGAATCTTCCTTAAATGGCGAGACTAAAGAACAAAATAAGGAACCTAATGAAAAAATATATCAAGGAACAACTGTCTTAGATGGTGAAGCTTTAATGAAAGTAACAAAGGTAGGAGAACAGACTGTTTATGGTAAATTAGCTCAAGAACTTCAAGAGAAAGTAATGCCGTCTCCTTTAAAACTTCGTCTTACCGACCTCGCCAAGTCAATCAGTAAATTGGGTTATATAGGGGCCCTTTTTGTTTCTTTATCTTATATGTTTTCGCGTTTAGTCATTGCCAATAACTTTAATATAGCTGCTATTTTTAATACTTTTACGAATTTTAAATTGATGTTTGGATATTTATTACATGCCTTAACTTTAGCTGTCACAGTAATTGTTGTTAGTGTCCCTGAAGGTTTACCGCTTATGATAACTTTAGTTCTTTCAAGTAACATGCGTCGTATGTTAAAAAATAATGTATTAGTTCGCAAACTAGTAGGCATTGACTCCGCCGGCAATATAAATGTTTTGTTAACTGATAAAACTGGCACCATAACTAAAGGTCAACTAGAAGTATCTGATTTCTATGCTGCTAACGAGGAAAGCTTTCAACAAATAACTGATATAAAATCCCCAGCTTTAAAAAATATTTACTATCGTTCACTATTTTATAATAATTCTAGTAACTATAGTGATGGTAAAGTAATAGGGGGAAATAGTACTGATCGAGCTTTACTTAAAATGATTACTCCTGATTACAATATTAATCCCGAGATTATCAAATATTGTCCTTTTAATAGTAAAAATAAATATTCTTATGTCACTTTAAAAGAAGATTATAAGAAAACTACTTATATAAAGGGAGCTCCTGAATTAATCTTAAAGAAATCAAATAAGTGTTTAGACAAAGATGGTAATGTTACATATTTTAAAAATAAAGATAATATTGAGCGTACTTTAAATGAACAAACTTCTAAAGGCGTAAGAGTAATTGCTTTAGCTATGTCCAGTACTTTTCATTTAACTAATTCTTTAGATAATCTTATTTTTATTGCTTTAGTCTTTATCAAAGATGAACTTCGTTCTGTTTCTAAAGAAGGCATTTCTTTAATTAAGGATGCCAATATTAATATTATTATGATTACAGGCGATGATAAAAAAACAGCTTATTCTATTGCCAAAGAGGCAGGGATTATTACTAGTCCTAGTGATTTAATTATAACTAGTAGTGAACTAGCTAATTTAAGTGATGAGGAAATTATTAATAGTTATCCTCGTATCAAAGTTGTTGCCCGTGCTTTACCACAAGATAAGAGTCGTTTAGTCAAGGTTCTACAGAGTATTAATTTAGTTGTCGGGATGACTGGCGACGGAGTAAATGATGCGCCAGCCCTTAAGAAAGCCGATGTTGGCTTTTCCATGGGGTCGGGTACTGAAGTTGCTAAAGAAGCCAGTGACATTGTTATCTTAGATGATAATATCTTGTCTATTAGCAAAGCAATTTTATATGGTCGCACTATCTTTAAAAGTATTAGAAAATTTATTATATTTCAACTTTCTGTCAATATCTGTGCTGTTAGTATCTCTATAATTGGTCCTTTAATTGGTATCAATACCCCAATTACTATTGTACAAATGCTTTGGATTAATATGATTATGGATACCTTGGCCGGCATTGCCTTTTCCTACGAACCACCATTAAAGGAATATATGCATGAAAAACCAACTACTAAAACCGAACCTATTATTAATAAATATATGAAGTATTCCATCATAACAGGGGGGGTATATTCTAGTATTTTATGTCTTCTTTTCTTAAAAGTTCCTTTATTAAATAATATAATTAGAACAAGTACCAATAATGAATATCTTTTAACTGCTTATTTTACTTTATTTGTTTTTCTAGGAATTTTTAACTCCTTTAATGCCCGTACAAGAAGAATTAATATTTTAAGTAATCTTAAAAATAATATTCCCTTTATCATAATTATTGCTTTTATAGTCGTTGTTCAGCTTTATATCATTTATAAAGGGGGAAGTGTCTTTAGAACCTATGGCTTAACTTTGCGTGAATTAATTTATGTTATTCTTCTTTCTGCGACCATAATTCCAATTGACTGGCTTAAAAAGTATTTTCTAAAATTGACAAAATAAAATCAATTAGTATAATATTAATCATTAAAAAAGGGGGATTTTTAATGATTAATAATGGATCTAAGGAACAACAAATTAAGCGAATTCTTGAACAAACGGTTGATTATATCGAAAATCCAGCTGATTATGTTTGTAGCTATTTTGAACATGATATGAGTGCCAAGGAATTAATTAAATGTATAAAACTCGTTATCGAACATAATAAACAAGTTATAGCTTCGTTAAATGAAAAAAATGACAAATTAGCTAACTTAATAACTACGGCTGATTTAGAAATGGAGCCAAATAAAGAAGAAATAGTATCAGAAGTTAACGTTTTGCCTTCATCCCAAAATGCCCAACCTAATGATAGCACAACTAACACTTTATCAAATACCGAAATTACTGAAAAAGTAATTCATATTAATCATGATGAATTCTATGATTATTATGAGAACAATCCTTATATAAGGAATTCTTTTCCTAGCATTAAACTTGCTATCATAAGTGTTACTAAGAAATTAAAGAATAAATTAATTACTATGATAGCTAATAATCCTTTAGAAGATGTTTCTTATCTTCAAACACAATTATCTAATTATAACGACATATTAGAAACTATTGCTTTAATTGAAATGGAAAATAAAGAAATTCCAACTGCTGATAATACAATGAGTGAATCAGATATTTTAGTCATTCCTAATTATAAAGGTTCTTCATACCTTTTAGATGACATAATGGAATATCCCGAACGTTTCAAAGACATTCAAAATGCCTTTAGCAAAATATTATCTGGTGGAATCAAAGATAGTAAAAGCATTAAGCAATTAGGAAGTGTAAATCAAAAATTATATGAATATTGTAATAAAACAGGCTTACGAATTCTTTTTATGAAAATGGATAATGGTAAAATAGCTTTATCTTTACTATTTTATAAAGACAAACAAAAAAGTACTAAAATAAAAGCTTATTACATGGAAGCCCTAAAAAGATTTGAACTTCAAAAGGATCAACTTAATGTAGATGATATCGATTTTAGAATAGAACAATTGCAACTTATTAATGAAATAAATGAAGTTACTACTAAGCAAGAAGTTCATAGTTTTAAAGGGGACTTTTAAAATGATGGAAGAAATAATGGACATTAAAACTAGAATTTTAGAAAAAAATAGAAAATTAATTGATAGTGAAATATCTAATTTAAAATATGAGATTTTAAATCAAGATTATACTCCTGTCATAACCAAATTATACACTGTTAAAGATGGTAATATTCCTAATCTAATGAGTACCTCAAATCAAGAAATTTTTATGGCGATTATTTATAGTATACTTGAAGATATAGAGGCTATTAATCGTTTAAATAAAAATGTTAAATTAAAACTTTATTTGAATAATACGCCTTTGTTTGATTTAATGAGTGATATTAATGACATTGTCCAAGTAGTAGATGATGATTATGATGCTGCTGTCGAAAAGTTACATTCAATTCATTTTACTGAAAAGGTTACAGATAAGGAAATTAATGCTATTTGTCTTTACTTTTTAATTTTTTTAAGTTTAAAGAGGATTGTTGGAATTAATAAAACACTTAATAATGGTCGTGGAATGTCTCGCAAAGCTTTAATAACCTATGTTGAACAAAAGGGCTATAGTGATTATATTGAAGTATTTTACAAAAATTTAAGAAAGTGTATTGTTAATAATCAAGATAATTTACGTTTTATAAGAGGTCAAATAAAGGCTCACGAGGAAATTTTAGAAGCTATTAAAAATAATGAATTGGAAAATATAACAGAAATTCCAACTTTATGGTATGAATATGCTGATGAAATGGTTGCATTTGATATTTTGGCTATTATTAGTAAAAATCATAATAAAAAATATGATGAAGAAATGGTGCGAAATCAAAAATTAAAAGAACAAATTGAACGAACTCCATTAACTAAGTTTTTATATACTAACCAAATCGATCCAAATAAGATAGCCAAACCTTACTATACAAAACTAGAAAATAATTCTGATATGCCTTTTATCTTAGACTTTCTAATGAAATTAAATTTTCCTTTAAAAAAATTATTATCCAATCAAGAAACCTTTATTTTGTTTCTTACAAACGATATTGTAAAAGAATTAGCTTTCTTACTTAATAGCCAAGTTATTACAGAAGCTTCTTTAATTAGTCATTTACCAACTATTGAAAAATGGTATTTAAAATTTAAAACTAATTATGATATTTTAAAAAATCTTGTTGATTTTAAAAATGAATTTTATAATGGTGAAATTCTTTTCTTAGAACCTACCGAGATTAGAGAAAGACTAAGCGTTTTAAAGGAATATAGTTTATCCAAAAATAATTATATGTTCTTATTATCAAATTATCAGTATTTATCATACTATGATTTAATGCTTGAAAAAGGTATTTCTCCTGTCTATTTTATCAGTATTTGTACATCACCTGATCCACTTTTAACGATTAAAAAGATTTTAATTTCTGAATCAATCAATGAAGCTTATCTTTTACCAAGTGGTGTTTTGGCCCGCAAAGTAACTGAAAAACAAAAATTTATTTGTGCTGATGAAGCGGTTGATCAATATTTAGAAAATGAAAATTTACAACCATTTAATCGTACAGTTAGTGGTGGTATTTCAACTATTACTAGTAATAATCTTGTTAAGTTACTTGATGAAAATTATTGCGTTGGTCATATGTATCGTTTTGATGGCGTCTTGATATCTCGTCCTAAGTTCCTTCGTCTTGCTGAAAAACAAGAGACACTTGATTATGCTAACGTTCTATTAGCTTTAGAATATAATAGTATTTTATCAACAACTGATTTACTTAAAATTCAAAATTGTTTGAAAAGATTGTATGGTCCGACCAAGAAAATCTAGTTCTTTAACATCCATTTTAATAAATACTAAAATAAAAAATGATAATATTTTTCTGATTATCATTTTTTTAATTGAACCAAGTTTTGCAAGAAAAATAATTTTCTCTATATTTAATTTATCTTTCTTTTATAGTAATCATAAAGTTCTTTAAAACGATTGAAATGTACAATCTCTCTTTGACGTAGGAAAAGAAGTGGTTGAATAAGATCTTCATCGTTAGTTAACATGATTAAATTTTCATAAGTAGCACGAGCTTTTTCTTCCGCCGCCATATCTTCACTCAAATTGGCAAAGACATCACCCGTTGAATTAAATGTTGCTGCATTAAAAGGAATACCATTTGCATCAATTGGGAAGACTGCTTCGCCATGTTCTGTAAAATATGAACCTAAACCGGCTTTCTCTAATTCATCAATTGTCGCGTTTTTTACCAGTTGTCTAAACATTGAGCCAATCATTTCGCAATGCCCAAGTTCTTCACATGCAATGTCATTCAACAAACTCTTCCCCTTATCATCAGGCATTGAAAATTTTTGACTAAAATAACGTAAAGCCGCTCCTAATTCTCCAGCTGGTCCCCCTAATTGCGTAATAAGATACTTAGCCATTTTTAAATCTTTTTTCTTAATATTAATTGGATAATTTAATTTTTTTACATACTTATACATTAAATATCAACTCCTTCAAAAGGCCATAAACCATTAGCCCATTCATAATTTTGATATTCACTTTGATTCAATTCTAGTGGACCATAAACAATCTCATATTTTTCTATCAATTTATTATATTCATTAACATAGCTTCTAAAAATTTTATAAACATCTAAATCATCACAATGTAAATCTAAGTATAAAGATAAATCATTAATTGCAAAATCTAATTCATATATTCTAAGTAATAGGTCATCCTTTTCATTCTTTGCTCTAATTTTCGTTGGTTTATAATTTTTAAATCCTTTATATTCTTTTTTAAACATATTGCCTAACCAAAATCCATCATTGCAAGTATATAATTCGACTTGTTTATCTTTATAATTATTTTCAAAAATTATATCTTCAAAAAACATAATCATTCCTCCTAAAATTAACTTATGAAATAGTCATAAAAGCGATTAATTAAAAAGCCTAATTGGCCAAAATAAAATTAAAACATATCTATTAATCTTTTGCATTAATTATTAATGTATGATAAAATATAGGCATATAGAAAGGTATGATGCTATGGCTAATGTTAAAAAAAATGAGAAGTACATTCCAACTAAAAATTACTGGATAGCTGGAATAATAGTTGTAGTAGTTATTTTATTGACTTGGTATGGTTTTTCTTGGTATAGAGTATATGAGGCTAATAAAGTTGCCCAATCTTACTTAGTAAAAAATAATGTCATTTCGATGGAAATAAAAGATTTAAACGAAGCTAAAGATGTGTTTCAAGAGGTACCTGATTCGTATTTTGTATTTGTAAGTTATACTGGTGATGAAAAAGTATATAATATGGAAAAAGAGGTCAAAGATTTAATCAAAGAATATAAATTAAATGATTCTATATACTATTTAAATGTTACAGATGTTATAAATGACAAAAATTATTTAGATGAAATAAATGATTCTTTATCTTTAAAAGAAAACAAGATAACTGAAATTCCAACAATTGTTTATTTTAAAGATGGAAAAGTATCAAAAAGTGGTATAATAAAGCCAGTTGATGGCGAATTAATGACAGTAAATGATTTTCAAAAATTTTTAGATGTCAATAAAGTATCAAAAGAATAAAGCCATAAGGCTTTTTTTGTATATTAGAAAAAAACGTTTTAAGTAGATAAACACAAAAAGAGTAGGTAAATAAATCTACTCATGCAAAAAAGTGATAGTGATTATTCATTATCATTTTTATATTGCATTGTCTCTCCCACATTTAGGACAAGTCATTTTAAAGCTTTTTTGGGGGATTTTAAATCTTATAGGAAAGTTCATCTATTACAAAAAAATAATTAAAAATTGTGTAAAAATATATTGCTATATGAACAACAATATTGTATGATAAAGACCGTATTATTAAAAACTAGTTGGGGGAAAAGTGTATATAGAAAAACTAGCTAAAATAATAAGAAATAATTAAATAAAAAAAGAAAAATAAAAAAGTATGTACGGTAGCGACTATCGGATTTTAAGTCTATGGAGAAGACTCAGTAGAGTGTCTGTGAAGTAGAAATTTGAAATCGTGAGATTTCAAGGGCAAATTTATTTGTCTTTTGTTCATGGAGGATTTATTATGATTAATGTTGTTTTATTTGAACCGGAAATACCAGGTAATACAGGTAATATAATGCGAACTTGTGTTGCGACTAATACTAAATTACATTTAATAAAACCTTTAGGTTTTTCTTTAGATGAAAAATATATTCGTCGTAGTGGGGTTAATTATATTGATCATTGTGATTATACAGTTTATGAAAATTGGGACGATTTTATGCAGAAGAATGCTTCTAAAGGAACTTTTTATTTTTTAACTAGATATGGTCACAAACCTCATACGTCTTTTGATTATAGTGATTCTGATGAAAATATTTATTTTGTTTTTGGTAAAGAATCAACCGGAATTCCTCGTGAAATTTTAAAACCCCATTTAGATAATTGTATGCGTATGCCTATGACAGCTAATGTCCGTGCTTTAAACTTATCTAATACCGTTGCCATTATGGTTTATGAAGCTTTGCGTCAACAAAACTTTAATGACCTATTAAGAGAAGAACCAACTAATGAAGGTCATAAAGGTAATCATTTTATTGAAGATTATCAAGATTAATAGTCAAAAAAGAATATTCATGGTAAAATTACCTTAGGTGATAATAGTGAATTGTAAGTATTGTGGTGCCGCCTTGCCAACGAAAGGTGGAGTTTGCCCCGGCTGTGGCCGAATGATTCCAATGGATCAACAAAAACAAATGCGTGAAATGCTTGATCCTCGTTGGAATGAATATCGAAATAAGGATACCGCTCTTTATAAAAAAGAAAAAGCCTATAATCCTGACGATCGTTTAGGAAAAATGATTGTATTAATCGTTGCCGTTGTGGTTATACTATTAATAGTAGCTTTATCGCGAGGTTGATTTTATGGATTTAGTCATTTTGTGTATTAAAATATTCTTTGCCCGCATTATTGATGTGACTCTAGGAACTGTTAGAACCATTTATTCTGTAAAAGGTAAAACATTTACTGCTGGTTTTATAGCCTTCTTTGAAATATCAATATGGTTTATGGTTGTTAGAGAAGCTTTAAATACTGAAATGACTAATTTTTTTATTGTTATATCATATGCTAGTGGATATTCTGTTGGAACTATTTTAGGTACTTATTTATCAACAAACTATATCAATTACTTAATAAGTGCTGAAATAATAACAAGCAAAGCTACACCCGAGAATATTGCCAAAATAAGAGAAGAGGGGTATGGAGTTTCTATTATTAATACAACTAATGCACTTAATACAGAAACACAAAATACAATTTTACTTATAACTTTAAATAGCCGTTACCTAACTAATTTAAAAAAGTTACTTTTTTCTATCGACCCCAAAGCTTTTGTAGTTGTTAATGAAGTAAAAGTAGTTCAAAATGGTTTTATAAAATAAAAAATTGCTTATCATTAAGCAATTTCTTTATATGTGTTATACTCATTCATTATTTCATTCATTACACTTACTAATTTTAAAACTTCCGTATAAGCTCCAATATTACCGCCTTTATTAGCAATAGCAATTCCAATATAAGGTGTTTTATCAAAGACAATTCCTGTTTCTACAACATCTTTTGAAGCAAAACCAGTTTTACTAGCACTAGGTATTGAAGGCATTACTTCTTTAAAATAATTATATTTACCATTACTTAAAATATTTAAAAATTCAATACCTGTCTCATCATTTAAACTAAAATTAAAAATATCTTGCCATACTAATGCTGCACTTCTAGCAGAAGTAAATCCCCAAGGATTACCACTTGTTAAATATAGCTGTTTACATCCTAAAGAACTTAACATATCATTATAACCTTTAACGCCAAAATTTTTATGTAACATTTGATGTGCTATATTATCTGATTCTGTTAGAGAATAATAAACTAATTGTTTGATTGTATATTCGGTTCCAAAATCACTATTTTTTATAATTCCTGTTCCTTTATTATAATACTGTGGTTGATAAGCTATTTTGCTATTTCCATCAATGTTTCCTTTAGCAATTTCTTTATAAATATATAATGCATAAGGTGCCTTGATTGAACTAGCTGTTTCAAATGCTTTATCAACATTATATCCTATGCTCATACCATCTGTTAAACTAACAATATAAAAAGAAGTCCCAGCACCATAACTATTAACTATTTTATAAAACTTATTTAAAGTGTCTTCATTTATTTTAAATTGACTATCTAAAACCATTAACTGATTTGGTATATACTCTTTATTTACAATATCAATATTCTTTATATCTGTTCCACTAAAATCACTAACATCAAATTTATTTTCTAATTTTTGTTCGTTAAATGCTAATTTTGTATCATCACTGCTATTAGCATAAGATGGCTTTATAATATTTTTAGCTATTATTATCGAACTTATACAGATTATCAAATTAGCCAATATCATAATTAAATTGCTTTTTTTAAGTTCCATAATACCAAATCCTTATACTATACTCATAATTATAATAATACTATATTTTATGATATTAAACAATTAAAAAGTTATTAATTAAAAAGTCATTAATTAAAAAGTTGCATAATTTTTATTTTATTGTTATAATCAAGTTACAGATTTAAGTGGGCTCGAAGATCCCACTTTTATTATTAATTATATGTGATGAGAGGTGAGTCATGAACATAATTTTAGAAAGAATTAGACAAGCAATTTTAAAGCCCATGCAAGATATGAATATTAGTGTTGAATCAGTTACTTATGAAGAAGAAGGAAACTATAATTTCTTAAGGATTGAGTTAGACAATGCCAATGGCCTTGACTTAGACACGATCGTCGAAGCTACCAATATTATAAATCCTATAATAGATGAGCTTAACTTGATTGATGATTCTTATATTTTAGACATTACTAGTAAAGAAAAAGGAGATATGTAAGATGCCAAGAAGAAAACAAACAGTAGAAGAAACAGGTCATATGGACCCACAAGAATTTATTAAAGCAGTTAATGTTATATCAAAAGAAAAAGGAATTAGCAAAGACATCATTTTTGATGGAATGGAGCAAGCTTTAGCTACAGCTTATAAGAAAAACTTTGATTCCAAAACAAATGTTAAGATTAATATTAACAGAGAAACCGGCGAAATAAAGGTTATATCTTATTACGTCGTTGTTGATGAAATTGATGAAGGCGATGTTACAATAGATGAAGAAGGAAATGAAGTAGACGTACCACCAGCAATTAATCTTGATGCGCAAATTTTATTAGAAGATGCTCGCGAAATGGTACCAGATATCGAAGTTGGTGAAACTATTGAAAAAGAAGTAACTCCAAAAGACTTTGGTCGTGTTGCTGCCGGTACTGCTAAACAAGTTTTAACGCAAAAAATTAGAGAAGCTGAAAAAAATTCTATTATTGATGAATTTGCAGATAAACAAGATGAAATGTTAGTAGGTAGCTTAGCTATGGAAGATGCTCGTAACTACTATGTTGAACTTGGTCGAACAAGAGGTATTCTACCTAAATCAGAAATCATTCCAGGTGAAAATTTAAAAATGGGTTCTAGTATTCGCGTCTATGTAACCAAAGTTGAAGCTAATACTAAAGGACCATTAATTCTTTTATCAAGAAAACACTATGGCTTCGTTAAAAGATTATTTGAATCTGAAATCCCAGAATTAGCTGACGGAACATTGGTTTTACATGCTGTAGCTCGTGAAGCTGGTCAAAGAAGCAAAGTTGCTATCGAATCAACCGATCCAAAAATTGATGCTATTGGTTCATGTATTGGTGAAAAAGGTTCTCGTATTGGTTCAATCTTAAGAGAACTAAATGGTGAAAAAGTTGATTTAATCCTTTATAGTACTGACCCAGCAGAATACATTAAGAATGCCTTAAGTCCTGCTAAGAACGCCATTGTTAATATCCTTGATCCAATGAAAAAAGAAGCTCTAGCTATCGTTGATGATGATAATTTGTCACTTGCTATAGGTAAAAAAGGAATTAATATCAAATTAGCTTCTAAATTAACTAAGTATAAAATAGAAGTCAAAACTTTAAACCAAGTTAATGCCGAAGGAAACAACTAAAAAGGAGGCTTCCCAATGAAAAAAATGCCTGAACGCACTTGTGTTGTCACAAAAGAAAAAACATTAAAAAAAGATTTACTTCGTGTCGTAAGAAATAAAGATGGGGAAGTAATCGTTGATTTAATAGGAAAAGCCAATGGAAGAGGCGCTTACTTAAAAAAAGATCCAGAGGTTATCAAAAAAGCTCAACAAACTAAAATATTAGATCGTATTTTAGAAATAAATATCCCAGATCAAATTTATGATCAATTAAATGAAATCGTAAAATAAAAAGAAAGAGTAGGTGGATTTATATGATGAGTGTAAAAGAATATGCTAATGATACCAACAGTTCAGTAGCTGAAATATTAAAAAAATGTAATGAATTAGGTATTAATGTAAAAAGTGGAACCGATGAATTATCAGAGGATGACATAATTATCCTTGATAATACGATTAATTTAATTAGCACTGATACAGATACAACTTTAGATGAACTTGACGCTATTGATGAAGTTGTAGAAGACTTAGTTGAATCTAATAACTTAGATAAAAATTTTAAAACAACTAATAAAAAACAAAAATTAAAGAAAAAAAGTCAAATTCAAAGTTCTAAAGACGAGTATATGTCTAAAAGAAAAGCAATGTATAAACATAAAGAAAAATTAATGACAAATCAACAAGATGATATTGTTATTTACAAGGAAGGAATGTCTGTTCAACAATTAGCTGATGAATTAAATGTTAATGGAACTGAACTAGTTATGAAACTAGTTGAATTAGGCGCTATGCTAAGCTTACCATCAGCAATTGATTTTGAAACGGCTAGTGTTTTAGCTTCTGAATATAAGAAAACTTTGAAAAAGGAAGAAACTCAAGATATTTCTAACTTTGAAGAATATGAAGCTAACGATCGTGAAGAAGACTTAGTTAGTCGTCCACCAGTAGTTACTATTATGGGTCACGTTGATCATGGTAAAACAACTTTACTTGATACAATCCGTAAAAGTGCTATTGTTGAAAGTGAATATGGTGGTATAACTCAAGCAATTGGGGCATATCAAGTTGAACAAAAAGGCCAAAAAATTACTTTCATTGATACTCCAGGTCATGCGGCCTTTACTGAAATGCGTGCTCGTGGTGCTAGTATTACTGATATCGTTATTATTATTGTTGCCGCTGACGATGGTGTGATGCCTCAAACTGAAGAAGCTATCGACCATGCTAAAGCTGCCAACGTTCCAATAATTGTCGCTGTCAATAAAATTGATAAACCAGATGCTCGTCCTGAAAGAATTAGAACAGAAATGGCTGAACATAGTATTACACCAGAAGAATGGGGTGGCAATATTCCATTTGTTGATATTTCAGCGAAGAGTGGAGAAGGTATCGACTTATTGCTAGATACTATTTTAGCTACCGCTGAAATGCAAGAATTAAAAGCCAATCCATCTCGTTATGCCTTAGGAACTGTTATAGAATCTAAGATGGATAAAAATATTGGTGGAGTAGCTTCCTTATTAATTCAAAATGGTACCTTAAGAATTGGTGATCCAATCGTTGTTGGAACAACTTATGGTAAAGTTAGAACAATGAAAAACGACCAAGGTCAATCAATTGTTGAAGCTGGCCCATCAACGCCAGTTGAAATAACCGGTCTTTCTGATAACCCATCAGCTGGAGACAAATTTATGGCCTTCGAAAGTGAAAGTATTGCTAAATCAGTTGCCGAAAAACGTTCCGTTCAAGCTAGAGACACTAAATTTCAAAAACAAATTTTATCTTTAGATAACTTATTTGCTTCTATTGATGCTGGTGTTAAAGAAATAAACGTTGTTTTAAAAACCGATGTTAGAGGATCAGAAGAAGCTGTTAGAAATGCCCTAGAAAAAATTGATGTCGAAGGTGTTAAAGTTAAGGTAATCCGTAGTGGTATTGGTACTATTACTGAAAGTGACGTTGTCTTAGCTAATGCCTCAAACGCTATTATTCTAGGTTTCTGTGTTCGTCCTTCTAATACGACTAAAGAAATTGCTAAAGAATATGGCATTGATATAAGATTATATACAATTATCTATAAACTCGTTGAAGACATGGAAGCAGCCATGAAAGGTATGCTAGAACCAGTATTCGAAGAAAAAATTCTCGGAACTGTTGAAGTTCGTAAACTATTTAAATTTTCTAAAGTAGGAACAATTGCTGGTTCATATGTAGTTGATGGTGTTGTTAAAAACAATGCTAAAGCGCGTTTAGTCCGTGATGGTATCGTTATTGCTGATACAAAAATTTCTTCACTACAAAGAGAAAAAGATCAAGTTAAAGAAGTTAAAAAAGGTTTTGAATGTGGTTTAACTCTTGAAAATTATACTGATATCAAAGTTGGTGATCTTGTTGAAGTATATGAAGAGGTTGAGGTTAAAAGATGAATCAAATTAAAGTAAAAAGAATTGCGTCTGAAATAAGTCGTGAATTAAGTGACATTTGTGCTAACGAAGCTCACGATTCACTACTAAATGCTATAACAATTACTGGGGTTGAAGTAACTAATGATTTAGGTTATGCCAAAGTTTATTTTACTTCTCCTAATGTTACAGATACTAAAAAATTAGAGCGTGAATTAAATGATGATACAGCTGGGTACTTACGTACTAAAATTGCTAATCGCATTGAAATTAGACATACTCCTAAAATTGTCTTTCATTTTGATAATTCAGTAGCTTATGGTAATAACATCGAAAAAATAATAACTAATATTCATAACGGTGAAAAAAATACTAAATAAAAGGGTATAGTGCAAACTATATCTTTTTATATGCTTAAAATAAGCTATTTCCTTTAAAATTCTTCATCAATCCTAAAATCATCTCTAAATTGCCCATCCAACAACCAATCAACCTCGCTCATAGCTATTATTAATGCCATCTCTTAAAAACATTGACAACCTATCTACTTTTATATAAAATAATTAACCGTAAAAGGGGATGAAATAGTGAAAATTAAATATGATCAAGCTTCTGCTAGTTTTAAAGCCTTAAAATTAAATAAGCCTAATTCACCATCATCAGCAAAAGAACGTTTAGAAAAAGCATACAAATTATATAAAGAAAATTATGAAAAATATTATAATGCCGAAGAAAGAGCTTTTATTGATGCACATTTTTTTACTGACGTTACTAAAAAAAATGGCGTTGACTTACTTATGCAAATTTATAGTGAACTTGGTTTAGACGAAGACCAAAATACCTTTTACAAAGCTCATCTTCAAAAGATTAAAGAATTATTTGGTCTAGAGCGCAATATTATCGAAGTTGGCTCTGGATTTATTCCAGCGGTTGCTAATAAAATTGCGGCGTACCAGCAAAAAATCCATAAAGGAACCATTACTATATATGAGCCTTTACTAAGAATAATGACCTCTAATTATCCTAATATGACTATTCACAAAGAAGCCTTTACCTTAGATACTCCCGTTGATCATCATTCTTTAGGCATAAGCATCTTATCCTGTGAAGCTACCTCAACCATTATTAAAAGTTTCTGCCAAAATAAAATGGATTTTTATATTGCAATGTGTGGCTGTGATCATTCTGGCAATCTTCTTTGGACTAATCCGACTTTTTATCAAGATAGGATGATTGAATTAGCGAAGCGTTTAGTAAAAGAATATGATAATGGCTCTCTGGAAGTTACTACTTTAGATCCTTCATTTAATATTGATTATCCAATTCTTTATAATCGTCGCAAGTAATGCTTTACACTAATTTAAATGAAATAAAAGATAAATCACAAATCTTAAATGCTTATGCTAACGACCAAAATCCTTTATCAATTCTTACGTCTTATAATTTAACTTTAAGTGAATTACTTGCTATTCTGCACTTTTATAAAGTTCCTATCAATCAATTACTTTCCTTACCGTCGTTATATAGTGTTTCCTCATCAGCAATAATCATTATCGGTGATACACATTTAGGTAGTCAACGTGAAAATCTTAATTACTTAAAATATGTTTATCAATTAGCCGCCGCTAAGCATATAACTACAATTTTACATGTTGGGGATATTGTTCAAAGTACCCTTGGCTATCCCAAGAAAGCTTACTTAAATCCATTAAACCAACTTAATCATTTGGTCCAAACTTTTCCAAGTGCATCGTCAATAAAAACTTATTTTTTGCTTGGTAACCACGATTTTCATTTGTTACGGAAAAATGCCTGCTATCTTGAATTTCTTAAAGAGCGATCTGATTTTCGCTTACTCGGAACGGCTAAGTCTTATTTAACATGGCAAAACAACCTTGTTTCCTTAACCCATCAAGTCTCCAAAAATCACTTAGTAATTCCTAATTTACCCAATTTAATTACCTTTATTGGTCATCGTCATTCTTTAAAAATATATAATAATTCGGCGATTGCTGTACCAACTTTAAGTGATGATTTGAAATATTACGAAGATGATGAAATAAACAATCCTGGTTTTCTCTTAGCAACCTTAAATAATGGTCTTTTAAATATTACATTATATAGTTTTCAACAAGAGGAAGTTTCTCAAAGACTACTTTTTCAAAAGCCTACTTTATGAGCTGGTAACTAGGTCTAAAACGTGATATTATAACGGAGGTGATTATATGAATGGTATTTTAATTGTAAATAAACCAGCTGGAGTTACTTCCAGAGATGTTGTCAACAAGCTAACCAAAATTTTTAAGACTAAGAAAATTGGCCATACTGGCACGCTTGATCCACTTGCCACCGGCGTTTTGGTCGTTTGCATCGGCAATACAACTAAACTATGTGAATTACTAACTAGCGAATATAAAGAATATGTTGCAACTATAAAACTTGGTCTAAAAACTGATACTTTAGACATAACTGGCAATGTCCTTGAAACAAAGGCCTTTAACATTAATCGTCAAGATATTGAAAAAGTCTTTCAAACTTTTCTAGGACCAAGCATTCAAACAACACCTCTTTATTCTGCTGTTAAAGTAAATGGCAAAAAATTATACGAATATGCCCGTGCCGGCCTAGAAGTTTCCTTACCTAAACGTCAAATTGATATTCAAAGTATTGAACTATTAAAATTTGCTGATGATGAAATAACTTTTAAAACTAAAGTTTCCAAAGGAACGTACATTAGAGCCTTAATTGACGATATTTGTGAAAAATTAAATACGGTCGGAACAATGAGTCAACTAACTAGAACGGAACAAGGAAATTTTAAACTTTCTGAAGCTTATACCATTTCAGAAATTGAACAAAATAACTTTAAATTGATTACTAAAGAAGAAGCCTTATCTGATTTAGAAACAATTAACCTTACCAAAGAACAATATGAAAAAGTAAAAAATGGGGCCATAATCCCTAAAAAATTTACTAATAAAATAGCATGTCTTAAATATGACAATCAAATAGTTGCTATTTATCAAGAATATCCTAAGGATATTTTATTAGCTAAGCCATATAAAATGTTTATATAATTAAAAAAGGGGGATTTAATATGGCAAATAAATATGAAGAATTTTCAAGAAAACAAAACGCTAAAGTCGGTGAAATAGTATGGACTTATGGTGTTAATTTTATTCATTCACCGGAGGTGAAACCACATCGTCATTCCCAAAATAGACCGTACTTAGTTTTATATAGAGAAGAATCAGGTAATTTTAAAGCTTTAAAATTAACAACTCAAATTGGTGGATACATGACTGAATTTAAATTACCACTAGAAAAATATGGACTAAAAAGTAACGTAAGAAAAGGCACTATAGCTGACTTACGTCAATTAATACCAGTTAAACCAACTGAAATAACTAAAACGGGACTTACTCCAGAATTTGTCTTAGATAGAGAAGACCTCTCACAAATTTATGCAAAAATAATTCGTCTCTATTCCTTAAATGCTACACTGCTCAATGATGAAGAAATCCGTAAAATTTTTGAAAGATATATTCGTAATTTTAAACCACAACTAGGAACAATTTTAATCGTTAATTTCTGTAAAAATTATCTTTTTGTTATTGGATGTGATGAAGAAAACTATGAATGTATTCCCCTTCATCGTGAAAGAAACACTCCAGAAGACGAAACTATAGATATTTACAGAGAACCATCATATGTTAACTATGAAGAAAGATATTACATTCCTAAAGATTCAATTTATTTTGTAAAATCATATATTGCTTCAGATGCAATAATTAAACAAGTATTACAAAAAATCGGAAAAAAATATCGTCCAAAATCTAATTATTCTAAAAATTCACAACAAAATAATCATAAATTAGTAAAAAAAAATAATTAATACTTGATATACCAATTAATTTTAGATATACTATACAAGTAAGTTTACTCTTGGTTTAGAACTCTCCAAATCTATACTAAGTTTAAACGGTTAAATAATAAAAGGAGGAAATTATAATGGCTATTTCAAAAGAAAGAAAAGCAGAATTAGTTAAAAAATTCGGTAAAAATGAAAAAGATAGTGGAGCAACAGAAGTACAAATCGCTATTTTAACAGAAGAAATTAATAACTTAACTGATCATTTAAAGACTCATATTCATGATTATCATTCAAAAAGAGGACTTCAAATGAAAGTTGGTAAAAGACGTAGTTTACTAGATTATTTGAAAGAAAATGATGTAGTAAGTTATAGAAATACTATTAAAGAATTAGGAATCAGAAAATAGTATTAAAAGTAGGCACTTATTTTTAAGTGTCTTTTTTTAAGAAAAGAGGTAAAAAAATGAGTAAAAATGTTTATGAATTAGATTTTTTGGGTAAAAAATTAATTGTTGAAAATGGCGAATTAGCGAAGCAAGCTAATGGTTCCGTTTTAATAAGATATGGAGATACGGTTATTTTAACAGCTGCTGTAATGGGACATAATGCTATTACACAAGACTTCTTTCCTTTAACCGTTTTATATCAAGAAAAATTATATTCCGTTGGTAAAATCCCTGGTGGTTTTATCAAGAGAGAAGGACGTCCAACTGAACAAGCTACTTTGGCAGCTCGCTTAATCGATCGTCCAATTCGACCAATGTTTGATGAAAATTTCCGTAATGAGGTTCAAGTTGTCAATACTGTTTTATCTGTTGATCAAGATTGTTCACCAGAAATGGCAGCTTTATTTGGGACATCATTAGCCTTATGTATTAGTAACATTCCATTTGATGGACCAGTTGCCGGTGTTATTGTTGGTAAAATTGGTAAAGAATATATTATCAATCCATCTGTTGAACAAAATGAACAATCAACTATTCATTTAACTGTTGCCGGAACAAAAGATGCCATATGTATGGTTGAAGCAGGAGCTAAGCAGGTTTCTGAAAAAGAAATGCTTGAAGCCTTAATGTTTGGACATGAACATATCAAAATGTTATGTGAATTCCAAGAAAAAATTGCTAAAGAAATTGGTCAACCTAAAGTAGAAGTAGAATTAGCTCATATCGACGAAGCTGTTGCCAAAGCTGTTAAAGAATTTGCAACTGACAAAATGTATGAAGCCCTTACTGGCGATAAAACTAAACTTGAAAAATATGCTGCCGTTGATCGTGTAAAAGAGGAAACTCTAGAAAATTTTGCTGAAATATATGGCGAACAAGAAAATTGTGACGAATTACTAGGACAGGTTAAAAAAGTCGTTGATAGTATCGAAGGCCTTGTTGTAAGAAGAATGATTACAATTGATAAAAAAAGAACTGATGGTCGTGCGATGAATGAAATACGTCCGCTTAGCGCGATGATTGACTTACTTCCAAGAACTCATGGTTCAGCTGTCTTTACTCGTGGCGAAACGCAAAGTTTAGCTACAACTACCTTAGGTTCATTAGAGGAAAATCAAATCCTTGATGGTCTAGGCCTTGAAGCAAGCAAACGCTTTATGCTTCACTATAACTTCCCACAATTTTCTGTTGGCGAAGTAGGGCGCTATGGTTCCCCAGGACGTCGTGAAATTGGTCACGGAGCTTTAGGTGAAAGAGCTTTATTACAAGTAATGCCTGATGAAAAAGAATTCCCTTATACTGTTAGAGTAGTTTCTGAAATCCTTGAATCAAATGGTTCATCATCACAAGCCACAATTTGTGCCGGTTGTTTAAGTCTTATGGCCGCTGGTGTTCCAATCAAAGCTCCAGTAGCTGGTATCGCAATGGGCTTAATAACTAGCGAGGATGGCAAAAAATATACTATTTTAACTGATATTCAAGGTTTAGAAGATCATATGGGAGATATGGACTTCAAAGTTGCCGGAACTAGAAAAGGTATAACCGCTCTTCAAATGGATATTAAAATCAAAGGTGTTACTAAAAAAATTCTAAAAGAAGCCTTAGACCAAGCTAAGGAAGCACGTCTGCAAATCTTAGACGTTATGGAATCTGTAATTAAAGAACCACGTAAAGAACTATCACCATACGCTCCAAAAATTGCTCAATTCCAAATCAACCCAGATAAAATCAAAGATGTCATTGGTAAGGGTGGCGATATGATAACTAAGATTATCCTAGAAGCATCTAATGTAACTAGTGTTAATGATGTTAATGCTGTTAAAGTTGATCTTCAAGATGACGGAACTGTCTTAATTTACCATCAAAATCAAGAAATAATCGATAAAACTCGTGCTATGATTGAAGAAGTTGTTCGAGAAGTTGTTCCAGGCGAAATCTATAATGGTAAAGTTGTTAAAGTCGAAGAATTTGGTTGCTTCGTTGAATTATGGCCAGGCTGCGAAGGCCTATGCCATGTTTCACAACTTGACTGGGAAAGAGTTGAACATCCATCAGATATGTTCAAAGTAGGGGATGAAATAATCGTTAAAGCTGAAGGATACGACAATCGTAATCGTCTAAATCTTTCACGTAAAGCCGCTATTCCTAAACCAGTTAAAAAAGAAGAAAAAGAATCTTCTAAACATCAATCATCTTCATCTACAAACGAGAACTTATCCGAAGACAAACCTAAAAAAAGAACAAGAAAAACGAAAACAGATGAAGAATAGCTAAAATTTTGAGTGTGTAAAAAATTCTGGTTCTTCGCCAAGTTAGTTGATTTATCACAATAATGTGTGATATGCTCTATATATAGA
>CAKOHV010000022.1 GCA_934086145.1 uncultured Bacilli bacterium | reverse complement strand
AACTCTTGTAAGCGCTGCGTTCCTAAATCATATTGATTAGCATCAACTTTAAGTTTTTCCATCATTGCATCTGTTTCCGGTGTTCCAACTGTTTGTGCTGTTGCAACATTTTTCAATTCATCGGCTGGAATATTATATTGACTTGCTGCTGGATTAAGCGCATCAACAATTTCAGTTGCTTTAACACCGGCTTTAGCGGCAAAATTGCCTTCCATTCCTGGAAATTTTGAAGTATAAAAACTAGTATCAATACTAGGCAGATTTTCTAAGCCTGAACTCAAATCTGGAGCAAATGATGGCGTTTGCCCTAAATTTTGTTCCAATGCTGGTTCTCCAGCTAGTGAAGCATCAAAACCATACTGTTTATCAAAAGCATTATCTACACCATATTCACGTTCCACTCCTGGATTCTTATCAAATTCATCATCATTGTCTTTTTTATCATTAAGTTTAAAGTTTGGGGCTTTAAGTAAAGACAATAAAAGTAAAACTAAATACCAGTGTCTAGCAATGAATTTAGCCGTAAATATTATCGGTGTGGCTGCCACCATTCCTAAGGACTTAGCAATATTAACGCCAGCAGCAATTTTCTGTTTAAGAGTTTTAGCTGCTATCATCTCGCGAATACAAGTATCAACTTTTTGAACTTGCAATACTACTCCTTTTGGTAAAACAGTTAAAATAGCTGGAACTGTTGCCTTTTGTTTTTTAAATTCATCACGATATCGATCATTTAATTGTTCTTTATGGTTATCGATTTCCGTTCTTAATCTTGTTTCTAGTTTATCTAAAACTTCAATTGTTTTAGCGTCTGTTCTATCTGATTTTTTAATTTTAGCTATTTCACGTTGAATTTCTCTAATTAATCTTCCTCTTTTAGCTGTAATCTTTGAAATATAATTAGCATCTTGAGCGTTTTGTAAATCTTCACTTAAAGAATCGATTTTATCAGTATCAAAACTTTCTTCTGGTTCCAATTCTTGTTCAACATCTTCATTTACTTCTTGTTTTTCTTCGCCATTTTGATTATTTTCTTCTTGATTTATTTGCTCCTGAGTTACTTCCTCTTGATTATTTTCTTGTTGCTGAATCTCTTCTTGCTCATTTGTTTCTTGTTTATCATGTTCTTCTTTATCAGGTTGCTTTTCCACTTCTTTTAATCCTTTAAGATATTTAGCTAACACATCCCTTATTTTACTAATGGAAAGCATTATCTCATCTTTAGAATTACTTGTTTTAATATTGTTTAACTCTGCATCAATTATTTGTTTATCTTCTTCGGTTAAGTCGATATTATCATTTATTGCTTCTTTTAATTTCTCTGCTATGGTTTCTTTTCCTTTTAATATTTTTTCTTCAGTAAGAGTATAATCTTCTATTTGAGCTAAATTTTTATTTAGTTCCGCTTGTAATTCTTCTGTCATTATTTAGCCATACTAAGAATTTGTTTATTAAATTCACTAATTATTTTTTCTCTTACTGTTTTATCTTTAATTACTTCTAAACCATCTTTTTTTAATTCTGCAACGAAGATTCTAAAACCTACATTATTATTTTCAGGTACAAAATCAGTATATAAAATGTATTTTCTATCCAGTTCTATTCTCCCTATTTCTGTATATTCTATTTCTACGCCTATATCATTTTTCATTTTAAATGTTACTTCATTCATAATCTTTTTCTCCTTACATAGTTACTTGTTTTGTACTACGAATACTTCCGAATATTTCATCGGCTAATTCTTTATTGTTAAATGTTATTACTTGCTCTACATAGTTTGATTTGGCTATTTTTATTTTATCTTTCAATTGGTCGCTAGCCGCTAAGTTACTGATTACTGTATAAACCATTGGCATCATGGCTGAAGTTAAATTTTGGAAACCCAATTGTGGGAATATTCCTAGCAACAAAGCTCGTGATGCATACATCGAAACAGCACTTTTACCAATATTTTTAGTTGTCTCTTTCGTAACTAAGTTTACTTTATTAGTTATCTTGTATATTTCTGCTGACGTAGAAGCTATTTCGGCTTCTAACTTAACAAATTCTACAGCTGATAATTTTTCTTGATCATCTATGTAGTTTTTCTTCTTAACATTTAAACATTTTCTCAAATCAGTCAAAACACCGGCTAATTCCAAGTCTAATGAGCTTTTAATCTTCTCATTAGGAGCTTTTTGAATTATTTCACGATAATTAGCAATCAAAGCTTTACACTTTTCAATTTTTTCATCGTTAGTATTTTGCTCAAAATTCTTATATTCCTTTAAATGTTCTAAGAATTCCTTATTTTCTAAAATGTTTTCTTTTACAAAACCATGTGTTACTTTAGCAACTTCATTTCCTTCCGTTAATATTTTTATTATCTTTGATTTTTGCGTATCCGTAAAACCCATTCTTATTACGTTACTTAAAGCAACGTAACAAATTGAAGGAAACAACGATGTAAGCGTCGCTAAAGACAATGTTCCTGCTATTCCAGCTAAACCCGCTGAAATTGAAGCCATAAAGATAGTACAAGCTGCTGTCGATACTCCAGCTGTTTTAAGCTTTCCAAGAATATCTTGTTTTTTCATAAATATCTTAATCGTATCTGCAATCTCTGTTACTTTTAGCCCAACCCTTTTAGGAATACTTATGGCCTTGCCCTGCTCTTTTTCTAATTTTAAAATTGTTTTTTTATGTTCTTCTATTGCTTTAATCAGTTCTACTTCTAATAAAGCTTTTTTATTTTTATCTTTTTCTTGTTTAACTTCTTTTTTTAAAGCATTGACTAATTTGCCTCTTAAATTTAGTTCTTCTTGTAAATTTTCCCCCTGTAAAGAAGCTATTTTTTCATTTATTTCCTCTTTAGTCATGTAAATTCTCTTGAACTGATTTATTTACATAATCAACAATTTCATCTTGCAATTTTTCTTTTATTAATTCGATAACTTTTTCATCATCAACGACTTTTAATACATAATCATCATCAACTTTAACTAATTTACCATATTGCATAATAAATTCATCATTTTCATCCATTAAGTAATCAGTAAATACTACATATGGTTCATCACCATCATCGTTTGGTACTACGGAAACTATGTCACATATAACATCTAGCCCTTCTTTATTTTTGATTGTAAAACTCAAATCTTCATATTTCATTAATTAACCTCATTTCTATCATACTTCTACTTTAGCACATTCTTCTTTTTCTTTCTAGGTATTATGTCTCTATTTTTAATTTAAATAACAAATATTTTAAAATAAAAAGCTCTTAACCATTTTTAGGCTAATAGCTTCTATAATCATTTTACATAAATCCTTAACTTACTCTGTAAAGTTATTTTCCTCTCAAAATATCTAAGCTTTTATTTTAACCAACAACAACGGCTTTTTTACCCACTTGATTATAAATAGAAGTGATTCGACTTTCAGAATAGTATTTATATTTTGAAGACTCATTATGTGTCCATGGATCTTTTACAATAACTTGTTTAGTTATATTATTATAACCTACTAACAAAATAACATGTAAATTTACAGGAACTTCTTGGCCTTCCTTCCATACAGGATTATTTAATTCTCCTCCTGTAACATATATAATAACAGGATTTCCTTTAGATAATTCTTGTTCTAACTGACTAAAAGAATAACCAGTGGCATTAAATATCTTTGAATTTCCACTATATTCACGACCAAACTTAGATAAAGCATCAGGAGCAATCCAATGCGATTCTGTTTTAGGTTCCGTTCCATAAATATCTAGATAAAAACCTTCATGAGGATTATCACTTTTAGGCATTGCCGCTGCTACATCAGCTAGCGTCTTATTTTTTAAATAACCTTTATACTGAACAGCCATTAATAACGAAGCTCCTTCACAACCATTGTATATTTTAGCATAATTTTGGCTAATATACGGTGTATTTAAAACAACCCAGGCTTTTTTTATTTCTTCTTGTCTTTTTTGATAAGCTTCACGTTCTTCAATCTTTTTTATTACTACATTAAGTTTATTATTATAGTCCTGTTTTAAATTTTCTTGTTTTAATAAAGCGACAACCTTTACCGCATTAGTATGCTCAGTTCTTGTAACATTAGCTTTAACAGTCGTCATTGCCGAACTAGTAAATAAGGAAACAACACTATTATAAGCATTAGTCATTTGACTCTTTTGAAGTTTAATATCCTCGATATCACTAGCATACATATCTTTCCATTCTTGCTTCAAATTATCATAAGTAACCAAAAATTCATTATAAGTATTCTCATCAACATTAGCAATTAAAATTTTATTAGGATAAATCGTTTGATAAGCACTACTAAAAGTTATATATTGTTTAACTTCATTTAATTCAGTATTTAGATTATTTTTTTGGTCATCATCTTCAATTAATTCAATTTTATTTTCAGCATTTAATAATTCTTCAGCTGACAAGCTATCCTTCGGAACATTATCAATATATAATAATTTTACAGCTTCTTTAGCATTGGTAATTAGGGCGGCTTTGCGGGCTCTTTCTAATTCAATCTTGCGTAACGCTTCTTGTTCTTCAAAATAAATTCTTTGTTTTTCTAAGTCCTCTTTATAATAGTTTGAGGATAATAAAATGGTAAGAAAAGTTAATACCACAACTGTTAGAGCTTTTAAGATAAAGGGAATGCTAATTTTTTTCTTTTGGTCTTTTTCTACCTTTTTTTCTTCACTCATCTTTCAACATCCCTTTTTTTATATTAAACCCAACAACTTTATCAACTAAAGTTTCCCCCTCTTTAGTATAATCTAACGTTATATCTTGGTTGTTATCAAACATATACATATAAGCCATATCCGAATTATTTATTGTAAAAGTCATTCTAAGTAATGGTGAATTATAAAACATTCCATATTCTATATATGTTGGAATTGTTGTTTCCTTATCATAGCCAACTTTCTTGGTTCTACGAAAATCAAAAGATGATATATTTAAGTTTTCTAAAGCACTACAATTAGCAAACATTCCTCTCATGTCTTCGACATTTGCCGTTACAAAATTACTTAAATCTAAACTTTGTAAAGAAGAACAATTATCAAACATAAAAGACATATCTGTAACTTTACTAGTATTAACATTACTTAAATCAACCTGTCTTAAATTAGTAGCATATCTAAACATATCAGCCATATTTTTTAAATTATCTGTTCTTAAATTAGTTAAATTGATTTCTTCAATACTACTACATTCAAAAAACATTCCCGCCCAAGTTTCAACTTTTTCCGTATCAAGTTCATCCATTAATACTTCAACCAAATTAATATCACTAGCAAACATGTATGACATATTAGTAACATTCTCAGTTCTTAAACCATTTAAATCAATCATTCTTAACATAGCACAAGCCGAAAACATATATGACATATCATTAACTTCGGTTGTATCTAAATAATTTAAATTTTCTATTTCTTCAAGATTAGTAAAATCAGCAAACAAATAAGAACTATTAGGATTAGCTTTTATCTCATCTCCTACAATATACAAAACTTTCTGTTCACCATCTAACGTCAAGTAAGCCATAATACTCTGATTTTTTTGCGTACTTACATCCCACTTTTTAATATAATCCGTTATATCTGCTTGCCTTGCAAAAACTATTTTATTTATTTCTGTTTTATACTGCCAAAAATACTCATTATAATCTTCCTTAACTTCAACTATATATGAAACATTCTCCTCATTTCCATTTTTCTTTTCAACATAAGAGTATGAACTATTTATATAGAATAAAATACTCACTACTATAACCAAAAACACTCCTATTTTAACTTTTGTTTTCATATCTCACCTACTATTATATATAAAGTATATCATGTCTAAATCAAAAGATAAAGATAGCAAAAAAACTTTCTAGCTTCTAAAACTTACTTTTACTAAAAAACCTTTTCAACATAATCTAACTTTTTCCCTTAAATCCTAAAATACACACAAAAAAACAAGTAATTTAGACTCCATCTAAGTCCTAAATATTACTTGTTATGTTTTATTTTAAATTATTTAACAAAAAATCAATAACTCCACTATCAACATTGTTTTCTTTTTCTTCTTTAGTAATATCACAAAAATATTTGTTTACTTTTTTATCAATTGAAATAGAATTTAAAGGATAGCCAGAATCAATTTTCGAAGCAGGTTTATCAACCAAATAAAAATCATTATTGTTCCATGTATATGTTGAAACTTTTCCTTCATTAAACAAAGCCATTCCATACACCCAATGACAATCTAGTTTGCCGTCCTTACCATATTGATGAGCTAAGTTAGCATAATATTCAATCATTTCTTCATCAGTAAGACGTTTTCCATTAACTCTTCTGACATACATTCCTGGTTGTAATGAAGAAGGAATTCCTTCTATATATAGATTATCATCCATTGCAAATACAGGCATTTCTACCATTTCAGCATAAGCTTCAGCTTTTTTTATGGCATTTTCAATAGCATCTTTACCATCTTCTAAGACTTCAACTTGAGCTGATATATCATTAATTGTTAACATTTTTATTCCATTTTTTAATAGTACTTCACTAAATCTCTTAGCTTTGCTTTCATTACCGGTTGCAAATAATATTGTTCTTTCCATCTTACCACATCCTCACTTAATCTCAATTACTAAACTAGTTTACTTGGTAAAAGCTTATTTGACAACCCCTATTTTATTAAAAGGGAATAAAATTAAATTAGTTGTTCCTTTAATCTTATCTTTCGTAAATGGTCCAAAATAACGGCTATCTAAAGAATCTTCACGATTGTCTCCTAAAACATAATATTCATTTTCCTTTAAGGTAACCTTCTTAAAATCACTAGTAACTCCACTACCATAATTATCTTCTAATTTACGACCATTCACATAAATATTACCATTTTCACAAGCAATAGTTTCCCCCGGTAAGGCAATCACGCGTTTTATAATATCATCATGATCTGTATTAACAACGACAATATCAAATCTTTCGATTGTCTTATCATATTTTTTTAAAATCATAAATTCCTTGCCAGTTAAAGTTGGCGACATACTTTGTCCTTGAACTTTAATTGGTGTAACCAAATATGTTCTTATTAAAATAACTACTAATAAAATTATGACATAAGGAATTAACTCTTTTATATTTTTCCAAATTTTGTTTTCTTTCTTTTCTTCTTCCATCTTTATCACCATCTATATTTTATCATACTATTTAAAATGTTATCATCTAATAAAAAAAATGTACAATCATTTAGTTAATTTTTTAGTAAATATAATATTTCCTCTTCAAACTTGTTCCCCTTTTATGTTATAATTATGAAAGTAAAGGATGGTATAAGTGAACAATAATAATCAAAATAATTTTAATGATTCTTTTAATGATGATGCATTCAATGTTTTTAACCAAAACGCCGAGAATTTTCATAAACAGCAAGAAGAAAAACGTGCCTTAGAAGAAAAACTTCGTAAAGAGCAACAACAACCGGTAAAAAAAGTTGTCAAACCTCCCGTTGAGCAAAGACCTATCATAGAACCAGAACAGAAATCAACAAAACGTAATAATCCTAAAGAAAAAGGTAAAATCGATATCAACGATTTGAGTACTCTTCCTACAACAACAGCTAAGAAAAAGGAAGAAAAAACTCCCGAACAACTTCAAAAAGAAAAGAAGAAACAAGAAGCTTTATTATTAGTTGTCTTGATTATCGTTTTTGGGGTTTGTCTTTATTGGGCATATAATGTCTTCTTCGTTGAAAGAACCCAAGGTGTTAATGAAACTGAACAAGTTTTACTTAGTAAAAATGCGATAAAAAAAATTGATCCTAAATCATATACATGCCAAGAAGATTTAGCCAAAGTAACTAACTATGAAATTCCTCTCCAAGATAGAATAATTTCTGGAACTTCTTCTTACATCACGAATTATCAAGCTGAAAATGATTTAGTTACTAATATCAATGAAGAAATCAAATTATCTTACGTTAATATTTCTTCAGAAGATGAAACAAATCTTCAAAATTATTGTTATAAATATAATCAAATTGAAAATAACTATCAATTAAAATGTGAATATGAATATAATACCTTACATTTATATAACAATTATGAAGTAACAAGTTTCCAATCAAATGAAATTAAGGCAGATAATTTTACAATTACTTTATTAGCTGATCGTAATACCGAAATAAATACCCTTTTAGAAACTGAAAAAAACAATAATGCCAATTGTGTTCAAAATACTATTGATCACGTATAAAAAGTACTTTCACGATTTGTGAAAGTACTTTTTTTAACAAAATTAATTTCTTTCTTTTACTTTGTATTCTTTCTTCATACCTTTTAAGAAGTTTAGTTTTGCTCTTCTAACAACACCCTTCTTAACTACAACAATCTTATCGATTGCAGGTGAATTAACTGGGAATACTCTTGTTACACCAATTCCACTTGATTTTTTACGTACTGAGAATGTTTCAGAAACGCTACCACCTTTTTTAGCTACAACTAAGCCTTCAAAAGCTTGGATTCTCTCTTTCTTTCCTTCTTTTACCCATACGTCTACTCTTACAGTATCACCAACACGGAATTCAGGAACATCTTTTTTTACATGCTTCGCATTTATTTGGTCAATTAAATTTGCCATAATATACTTCCTTTCTCAAACTATTTTACTTTACCAGAAAATCATAGATTATCAATTCAGCGGATTTTCTTCCTTGAAGCAATTACGATTATAACAAAAAAAGTATTCCTTTACAAGCTAAAGATCCACTTTTTAATAAAATTATAAGCCGCGACCACGATGAAGCTCCTCTTGTTGTTCTAAATACTGAGCTTTTTGCTTAATTGCAACCATTTTCATTCGCATTTCATTCTCAATCACATGAATTTTTTTTAAAAGTAATTGTTCTTTTTCTAACTTGAAATATTTATTGTAACGATTTATCAATATTTCTTTGACTAACTCAGCTTCATCTAAGACGATTTGTGCATCATCCGAAGTCGCATCATCATCATTTATAACGTGCATGGCCATCGCTACCAATTTTTTAAACGATTTATCAAACTTTATTGTCAATATTCGATCAATCATAACGCCATTAACAATAGTTACTTGACTTACTTTAACATGATTTCCACAATTACGCGGCTTAAATTTATACCCATCTAAATCTTTTATTGCCACAACCGCTAAATCATTATGATTTTTATTAACTAAGTAGCCTGCCATTTTACTTCACCTTCTTTTAATTAAATAAATCTGGTCTTCGTTCTTTCGTTCGCGAAACACGCATCTCATCACGCCATTTTTTTATTTTTTGATGATCTCCACTAAGTAAAACATCGGGGACTTTCATTCCCATAAACTCCTGAGGTTTAGTATAAGTTGGATAGTCTAATAAATTATCCGTAAATGATTCACTATCTAAACTTGTTTTGGTAATAACCCCATCCAATAATCTTATAATACTATCACTAACAACCATCGCTGGTAATTCCCCACCGGTTAAAACATAATCTCCGATACTAATTTCATAATCGACAAGAGTTCTTATTCGTTCATCAAATCCTTCATAATGACCACAAACGAATATTAAATGAGTTTGGGTAGCTAAAGAAACGGCCATTTTCTGTTTATACAAAACACCATCTGGACACATTAAAACAACCTTTGCTGCCGGATCACTTTCCTTTAGCGTCATAATTGCCTTATAAAGCGGTTCAACTCTTAGAACCATGCCACCCCCACCACCATAAGGCGTATCATCAACCTGACCATTATTTAACTCACTATATTGCCTAAAATCAATAACATTAATTTCAACCAATTTTTTTTCAATAGCTCTTTTAATAATTGATTCATTTATAAATCCGTCAAACATGGCTGGAAATAAAGTTAATATATCAATTTTCATAGTATCAGTCCTCTTGCATTTTCTACAATAACTTCCTTATTTACCATATCCACCTTTTTAATAAAATGTCTATTGTTTGGAATGTAAAAACTTTTTTCTGCCTCAACATATAATAAAACATTACTATTATTATACATTATTTCTTTAATTTTACCAAGTACCTCTTTATCTTCAATAACTTTAAACCCCACTAATTCTTCTAAAATATACTCATCTTCTTTTAAACTTAAATCATCTTTTTTAACATAAACATTACTCTTTAAGTACTTTAAAACTTGATTTATATTATCATACCCTGCTAAGCAAACCATTTCAAATTCTTTATGATGTCTATAAGAAGTAACCTGTTCTAAAGTTTTATCTTTACCAATATAAAAATTCATTCCTGGTTTAAAAACGCGTTCCTTCATCAAAAAATTACTCTTTATTCTAAGTTCTCCCTTAATTCCATGGGTATTTACTATTTTACCAATCAAAATATATTCCATTAGGTTTCCTCCTATTTACTAAATAAGCTATATAGAATAATGCCCGTTGCCACTCCGACATTTAAACTTTCACAATTTTTATTCATTGGAATATAAAGGTAATCATCACATTCCTCTAGTAATTCTGTTTTAACTCCAGCCCCTTCATTTCCTACAATAAAAGCCATCTTATCACTTTTGACAATTTGCTCTAAATCAGTTCCACCATCTACTTTAGTTCCCAAGATAACATATTGTTCATCACGCAATTTTAAAATAAATTCTTTTAAATCTCTCTTTATAATATTTAAATGAAAAAGCATTCCTTCACTGGCTCTAATAACTTTATCGTTGTATAAATCAACACAATTTGGTGACAAGACAACTGTGTCCACATTAAAAGCAACAGCACTTCTTAAAATAGTTCCCAAATTTCCAGGATCTTGTAAATCATCAATTAAAAGTAGGTGCTTTCCAATTAAACCTTCCTTCTTTTTTTGACAAACACCTATAACTTGTTGCGGTGTTTCTAAATTACTTATTTTCTTTAAGACTTCATAAGATACATACATCGTCGGAACATCAAAATTTTTTTGATAATCTTCTGTTTGCCAAACTTCCCTTAAATATCCACTCTTACAAGCTTCTTCAACTAGATGTTCCCCACAAACTAAAAATTTGCCTTCTTGCTCACGATATTTTTTCTGATTCAACTTACTTAATTCTTTTACTTTTTGATTTTGTAATGATTTTATTATTTCCATCTCTAATCCCTCAATCTTTTTCTAGCTTCTTTATAGTTAGGATACCTTAAACTTACTTGATACCAAAATCTATTACTATGATTTGCTTCATAAAAATGACATAATTCATGTACTACTACATAATCGATTAGATCAACTTCTTTACGTAACAATTCACTATTTAAGGTAATAATCTTTTTTGTAACATTATTTACCCCCCATCTTGTTTTCATTTTTCTAATTCGTAAACTAAATGGTGGTATCTTTGAAAAATTAGGTAATAATTGTGTTATTCGTTCTTCAAAAATTCGTAAACACTCTTTTTTCTGCCATTGTTCTAACCGTTTAGCATCTTTTACATAAAGCCAATTATCATCGATTACCACATCTTGATAATCATCGTTATAAACGACGGTATATGGTCGTCCCAAATAATAAAATTGTTGCGCTTTTTCTAATACATTTGTATATTTTTCATACATTTTTAATAATGATTTTTTATTTTGTTCAATTAATGTTCGTACTTCTCTTTCTGATACAAATCTATTACAAGAAACAACTAATGTTCCCTCATTATTAAATCTAAAATAAATATTCTTATTTTTTTTCCTAACAATTTCCAAAGGAATTTCAATATTGCCTAGCTCGACTACCATAATACCACGTCACCTTACTTTATAATCTTAACATATAATTATCATAATCAAAATGATAACCTTTTTCTATCAAATGAAAAATTTCCCACAAGTGCAATATTCCATCAACAATATTATTTTCTTGGCGAGCTTTTGCAAACAATTCGTCATACTGCTTTTTTATTTCATCATCCAACATTAAAAACTTACCAAAGTCAGCCATTTCCTTTAAGACTAAATAGTAATTAACCTTCGCCATTGATAAATCACTTTTAAGTCCCGCATCAACACTAGCTATTTTATTATAGAAAGTTAATAAATGCATTTTCATTTCATTAGCTGTATATACTTTAAAATAATCTTGTTTCCTTTCAAAGACATCTGGTTCTAACGAAATATCCAAAAAGCCCATTAGTTCCTTAATTAACATCATTCTTTTTGAAATCCCCGTCTCTTGCAAAGCCTTTAGATAACAAGCAATAAAGTCTTCTTGTGGTAAATTCAAACAATAATCATTTTCATATGCTTCCTTAGCCGAATAAATTTTAGCAGCTTTTAAATTATTAATATAAGAAAAATTTTTTAAATAATGATAATTCTTTCTAATTATTTCTACTAAGTTAAAATAACTATAATCATCTTGACTTTTTAAGAATTCCTCATAAAAAGTAATCAACTCTTTCTTACTGGAGCTTCTTATAATTCTCTTTTTGGGCTTAATTTTCGCCACTTTGGCCATATAACGTTCAATTAATTCAATTGTTTTATTTTCATTTTTCAAGACCAATCCATTTTGTAAAACTGCGCTAAAGTACTCATTGGACATTACTTTTTTCTCATAAATAGCATCATAGATACTATCAATTCCATATACCTGACAATCAATTTTTATATCATCTATTAAAAAACCTTTTTTAAAATTACCTTTTTTATTAGATACAATAAGAACATCTAAGTCACTTGTTGGTTTATTGCTTTTTGTTACACGACTTCCATAGAAAATAACGACCAAAATATCTTCGTTTGTATCATAAGCAGCCACTTCTCTAAATCTTTCTTCTAATTTTGCTAATTCCATTATTTCCTCTTTAAACTTAAACTATAAGAATCTTCATAATCATTTTCAGTAACTACTATTTCTTTAGAAGCTAACTCATCATATCTAACTGGTTCGGCTATAACTTCAATATCTGTTAATTTGTATCCTTTAGGTATTTCATAAACTAACGAACCATCCACAACATTTCTAATTGGTTCATATCCTTCATAAACAATTTTAAAATTATCATCAATGCCTAAGATATGTTTATAATTCATGGCCGTTTTTTGTAAAAAAGGTTCCACATGCTTTCCATCATAAATATAATCATCTGTAATTCTTACATACTTTATATCACTATCAGACAAAGCTTTCACTAAATCTTCCCCACTAAAATTCTTAATATCATATGATGTACTTATTTTACTTAAATCAACATAATTATCTTCCGTCAAAAAATCCTCTAAGTAGCCTTTAACTCGAATAACTTCTGGATCCTTAACAACCCTATATTTGCTGCCCAAAATAGATAAAGACATGGTTCCAACCAATAAAGATTTTTTGATAACTAAATTTTTTAGCATTACAACTCCCCCTAACCTCAATATCATTATAAACAAAAGTCCTTCCTTTCGCAATTTTTTCCTAAAAAAAAAGACTATTTTTTTTAATTATTTTAACTAACCTCAACTTTTTTTAAATTTCCTATTTTTTACTCATAAAAATTTTTCTTTATAAGCTAAATACAAAAAAACTACGAATCTCTGTTAAGACTTAGTTTAACTTTAAATAATCTTTTTCGTACCCAAAGAAAAATATCTCTTGACTTTATTCATTCCCATAGAAAAAGACAATCTAGGTCGTTAAAACCTCATTGTCTTCTTCATTATCACCAGAATCTTTAAAAAATTTATTTAAAAAAATTTCAGCTGCAATAAATAGTCCTGTAGAAACAATAACCATTACTATTCCAACAATTAACAAAGTATTCCACCCGGCATATATACTATATTCACTTGGATTGTTTGGATCATATTTTACGATAACAGTTTGTTTAAATCCGGTATGATTACTTAACAAATTAGGTGAACCCTTATAGACAACATCACCTACCGTATATTCATATACCCCATTACATAACTCATCACCATCACTGTCTCGTTGGCAATTTTCATATCCGACAAGCTTCCCTTCCGTTTCTAAATAATTCGCCGTTTTATCTTTGTCTGTTTTGATTGAAGATAAGCTTACGCCAATAAAAACTAGTCCAATAACAAACCAAAGTAATAAACTAGCTACCAAAATTATATTAATTATAAGTTTTATCTTCTTACCACTTACTTTAACAACTTTGACTTTTGGATAAGAATAATCATTATCTGGAAAAGTCTCACTTAGATCAACACTATTTAACTCGGTACCACATGATTCACATCTAATATTGGTGTTTTTATTTTCAAATCCACAATTGGGACATTTAACATTATACACTATTTACCTCCAATATACCTTATAGGTAAAATACTTCTAAATTCTTTTTATCTAACCAAAACAACCCAAATTACTACTATCAAAATCACTAAAGTATTAATACCAAGCTTTTTAATCTTTTTCAAATACTTCTTCACTTCATACTTAAAAGTAACCACCGTATTTTACTAATTCTATGTTTCAATCATAGTATTCTTAGTAACAAATAAACAACTTAGTCTTAGAAGCCATGGCCACCGCCACCGCCGCCACCGAAGCCGCCGCCACTACTAAAGCCGCCCCCAGTTCCACCAGAATTAGAAACATTACTTGCTGCAGCTTCTGATACCGCTAACTGATGAGCATTAGATATACTAGAACTAACAACTTCATTAATAGCACCAAAATCACCTAAGTACAAATAAGTATCCGTTCCATTATACACAGCTGGTCCCATTTCTTGAATTTTAACATTCATTACTTTTTGCACTTTTTTAGCTAAGCCAAAGACCGTTGCATAAACTAAATATTTTTCCCATAATGTAATTTCTGGTAACTCTTTAATTTCAAAAGTACCAAAATCATTTAAGAAATTCTTAAAAGCCGTCCATTTACGATATTCCAAGGCACCTTTTTCCGTTTTTTTTGCGAATGATACTACATAAATAGCAGCAACTACCAAAACTATAAAAGCACCAATTACTAAAAAGATATCCAAATCATCTCTAACATCAAAATTAACCCAAAGTAATAAGAAACCTAAAAAAATATATATTGCCGTTTTAATTTTGACAGATAATAAGTTTAAATAAAAATTCTGTTCTTGAGCTGCTTTTTTAACAGCACTACACCAACCATTATATGAAGCATTAAATTTTTCGTAAGTAACTGAAGATCTAGCATAGCTTTGCAACTTTTTAGTCGTATAACTAGTTCCATCTCCAACGGTCTCAAACAAGAAGTCAACCAATTTGTTTTCATTTTCAGACAAACCATCACGACTAACTAAAGTAAATTTATAATTTTTTTTCTTTTCATCAATCGGCTCAGCCTCAATGTTTTTACGATAGATCATATTCATTATTGAAGCACTCATGGCATTAGCTGAAATATCCTTTTTCATTAAATATTCGACAATTTCAACATCATAATCTTCAATAAAGTCACGATAATATTGTGCATCAAAATCTACTTTATATTCTTTATCATATTTAATATAAACAATTATCATAATAATTACAAAACCAATTGCATATAAAGCATTTAGGACTTTTAAAGTTTTAATAGTCTGCTTAATTTGTTCAATTTTTTCTTGACGAACACGATCACGTTCAGCTTCAATTTCTTTTATTTGACTTAAAGCTTCTATTCCTGATTGTTTTAAAAGATTACTATCGACACTTTCTTTATTAAACACAGTTCTAAAATCCAGCATACTCCCTTCTGTGAAATTATCACATTCGATTAAAAAACTATGTTCATCATTTCTTGTTACTGAACCATAAACATTACCATGAACCCACATCAAAGCATCATTATCATCTTCAGGAAAATTAACCTTAAGATCTATTTTATTTAAATCTTCAGTAACATCTTGCGCTGAAAATAACTGATAATAGACTTCAGCTACATCATTATGCAAAACAACGACATCTTTTAAAGTAAACTCATAATAAAACGCAACTTCACAATCACTACATGAATAATAAGAACGAACATGAGCTGTTCCATCACTATCATTTTCAAGCGTATAAACATCTTTATCTCCAACTTCGGAATTACTATTATACTCACTATATGCCTCAACACTATCTAAAATACTACGATTTTCCGTTGTCGTTTTAAAAGCTGCCACTTTAAGATCATCAATTTGTTCCGGATTATAAATAGAATCGCCCTCTAAATTAATTGTTTCATTAGAACCAATATTACTATTGGCAACTTTTATAATTCGTTCATACCCATTGAAACTACCTTCTAAAATAAAAGCTTCCCTAACTGTTACACTTCCATCACTATTAATCCTCATATCGCCAAAATAACCATTTACATGATAAGCTGGGCTCACCGCCAAGACAATAAATGGCATCAAACTTGTGATAAGGAAGAAAATAAATTTTTTCATAACACATTCACCCTAATATAATAATAGCATTTTTAAAAACAAAAAAACACAAAAATGTGTTTTTTTTAGAATTTTACTTTTACATTTTCTTTTTCTTCTTTATTAGCTTCGAAGAATGCTTCTGTTTTAAATCCAAATAAGCCAGCAACTATATTACTTGGAAACATTTGAATTTTATTGTTATAACGTAGTACAACATCATTATAGAATTGTCTTGCACTAGCAATTTTATTTTCAGTTTCTTTTAATTCATCTTGCATTTGTAAAAAGTTAGTATTAGCTTTCAAATCAGGATAACTTTCAGCTAAAGCAAATAATCTAGAAACAGCTTTATTTAATTCACCATCAGCTTCCATTGCCTCTTGTGGTGTATTAGCACTTGCATAAGTATTACGTACTTTAACAATGTTTTCTAAAGTTTCGCTTTCATGCTTTGTATAACCTTTGACAGTTTCGATTAAATTAGGAATTAAATCAAATCTTCTTTTTAATTGAACATCTATTTGTGCCCATTGATCTCTAACCCTATTTCTTAAACTTACCAATGAATTATATGTACTAATTATTACTAGTATTAAAACAACTACTACAATTCCAATTACCCATGGCATATTTACTCCTCCTTATAATAATATAATACCATATTTAAAGAAATAAACCTATAATTATTATTTTTTTCAAAAATTATTTTTTCAAAATAGCTTTAATTTTACGTAAAAATTCATAAAAATCATTAAGAGGTGTCAACGAAATTTCAAATGAACCTAATAATTCTTCAACGTATCCCCCAAAACCTTTTTTAAATTCATAAACGCCTCGGTCTTTACCATTTTCATCAAATACATCTTGAATTCCGTAAAAATTATATCTTTTATAGCCGTGTTCTGCCGCATATTTAATAATTTCCCATTGTAATCTATATTGTCCACAGAAATTCATATATTTCGCATATGATCCACTAAATAAATAAACTATCTCATCCCCATAAAGGATAAACATGGCTGCCGATAAAGGAATAATAGCCCCATTTTCTTTTTTTAAGTCCTCGGCTTCTTTAATCTTCTTCTCATTATTAGCAATATCTTTCTTCATAACTTCTTTTTTCTTTTTATTAGAAGATGAATCAGATAACTCAGCCACCTTTTGCTCAAGTAATTCATTGTTTTCTTTTAGTTGTTTAATGTAAGCATCACAATCTAACTCACATATTTTAAAAGTAACATCGTCTTTAAAACAATCAAACATCTCCTCATAATACTTAAGTGACTTATCATTAAAAGAACGACGATCACAAGTATCACTTGTAATTTGTTTAAATTCTCCTAACTCTTCACGTTTTAAAGTACGCAAACGTAAATTATACTTTGTTAAAGTTTTATTTATATTATTACGAGTACTACTTCTAAAATCATCAAATAATTCCTGACTAGACTTACCATTAATGTCTAAACAATAGCACCATTTTACTTGAGCCCCTTCGTGATCTTTATACCCCAAACTATATAAGAATTGTTTGACCGAAGTATTATCAACGCCAGGAACAACATTAGCATCCATATCACGTGAAACGGCTGGAATATAAGGATCAATAATTAATCTTAAACCATTTTTGTTTTTTAAAAACTCTTTAACATTATCACTCATAAATTTTAAAACTGCTTCATCATGATAGTCTAAAATAAATCCCTTATAAGCTTCATAAGTCTTACGTCCTAAAAAAGTATGCCCCGCTTCAGCTATCAAACTAGCGGCCACAACTTTATTTTTTTTCTTTACCCCAACCAAAAAGACATTAATTCCGTCAAGCTCTAAACGTTTTTTCATCATTACAGTCTGAAAAAAGTTTTTTTCTGGTCTTGTTTCAACAAATTCCGTAAATTCATCTAAAGATAATTCACCAAACTTCATATTATCACCTTTCAATAGTATACACTAAACTAGCTAAATTTAATAGTTATTAAAAAAAATATTGATTTTAAACCAATATTTTTAGTTAACTGACATATAATTAAGTGTCAACTTTTGATATTCAGCATTTTCTTGTAAATGCAAATCAGCATAAATACTATCATACTGTTTTATAATACTTAAAGCATTTACTCTTAAACTTTCTTCATTACTTTCCTTAACTGCCAATTTATCTAAATCTTTCTTTAACAAATCTAAAACTTTATTAACTACTTCTTCTTTTAAGATTGTTGCCTCATTATAATAAGTATTATCACTAGTAATTTTTTCTAAAGTGACATAAGCTTCATTATAAGATCTTTCATTATATAAATCCATTCCCTTATAATAAACTAGACCATCTCTCTTTAAATTATCAATAGTACTTAAATATTCATCTTTACGACTCTCTGAAAGTAAATAAACATCTTCATAAGCTGCTTTTATATATAAAGTATTTATTAATTCCTTATAATAATCAATTATAGCAATAAAAGAATCTGTATTATCAGCATTTTGTGTATGAATATCACTCATCCATAAATTAATTGTTTCTAAACTATCATTTTGAATTTGTTGAATAGCTTGTTTGTCCTGATAATTTTCTTCTAAAACTTTAACAATATCACTATATTCTTTTCCCCCAGATTGATAATAAATATTTAAAGAAGTTTTAATTGCCGTTTTATAATCTTTAACTACTGTTGCTAAGTTCTTATTTTCCCCTCTAAAAGAAGTATAAGCAAACACTAATAAAGCAATGACCATTAAGCCTACTAAACCCGAAATGAATAAATAGCGACGTTTTATATCATAACTACTATCATTTTTTATTTTTAATAAATTTTTTTTACTTAATTCTGTTTTCTCTTCATCTTCTTTTAAACCACCATCTGCCGCATTCTCACCATCTTCTAAAGAAGTTCTTGAACGTTTTACATCATCTTGTAACATCGGATATTCTTTTGTTTTAACATCCACATTCACATCCGCATTTTGTTTTGTCTTAAAATCAAAATGAAATTCCTTAGTTGTTTCAGAATTGCTACTAAAACTATCTTTGTCCTTTTTTTCCTTACTTAACTTAGGTAAATCCACTATTTCCTTTACACTAGCACCACATCTTGGACATTCTTTTAAATCATTAGCAAATTCTTTATGACAATTAGAACATTTCATCTAACCACACCCTATTCTTTAAATTATATTTTAACATATCTTTTAAAACTTGTTTAGTTTTTTTATCTTTTTAAAGAAAATTCTTAAAGACAATGGTATAATTTAAAAGAGCCTATAAACATCTCTCGTTATAGTCTTTTTTTTAATTAGGAGGTATAAAAATGGCTAAATATGTTTTTGTTACTGGTGGAGTCGTATCTGGTCTTGGTAAAGGAATTACGGCTTCATCTATTGCATTATTATTAAAATCACGTGGCTACAAAGTTTTCATGCAAAAGTTTGATCCTTACATCAATGTTGATCCTGGAACAATGTCACCATATCAACATGGCGAAGTTTTTGTTACTAGTGATGGTTCTGAAACAGACTTAGATTTAGGTCATTATGAACGATATATTGACGAAGAATTAAATTACACATCTAACATGACTATGGGGAAAGTTTTTGCCTCAGTCATCGAAAAAGAAAGACGTGGTGATTTTCTAGGTGGAACAGTTCAAATTGTTCCCCATGTTACCAATGAAATTAAAGCTAAAATATATGAAGCAGCCCACACATCCCAAGCTGATATCATCATCACTGAAATTGGTGGAACAATTGGTGACATCGAATCCCAAGCATTCTTAGAATCTTTACGACAACTACGTTTAGAAGCAGGTTTTGAAAATACTATCTTTGTTCACACCACCTTAATTCCTGAAATATACGGTAGTGGCGAATTAAAAACCAAACCAACTCAGCATTCCGTTATCGAAATGCGTGGTTTAGGATTACAACCAGACATCATCGTTTGTCGCACCCCAGTTTTACTAGATGAAGATCTTAAAAAGAAAATATCTATGTTCTGTAGTATCCCAAGTACCAATGTTATTTCATCCCCTAATGTAACGAATATTTATAGTATTCCTTTAATCTATCATGAACAAAAAATTGATGAAATAATTCTTAATCATTTTCAATTACCAATCAGTAAAATCAATCTTAAAGATTGGGAAAAATTAGTTAAAGTAACTGATAATTTAAAAGACGAAATTGAAATTGCTCTAGTTGGTAAATACGTTGAATTACATGATGCTTACATTTCTGTTGTTGAATCCTTAAAACATGCTGGCTACCAAGAAGGTACTAAAATCAAAATCAATTGGATTGATAGCGAAGAACTAGAAAAAAGTACCGCTAATCTAAAAGAAATATTTAAAAATGCCAGTGGGATTATTATCCCTGGTGGTTTTGGATCTCGTGGTACCGAAGGAATGATAATAGCCGCTAACTATGCGCGTGAAAACAAAATACCTTACCTTGGTTTATGTCTAGGTATGCAAATCGCTACCATCGAATTTGCTCGTAATGTTTGTCACTTAGAAGATGCCAACTCAACAGAATTTGATCCACTTTGCAAAAATCCTATCATTGACTTAATGGCTGATCAAAAACAAATAATTAACATGGGTGGAACCTTACGTCTTGGAAACTATGAATGTCAGTTAAAGAAAGATACTTTAGCTTACCAAGATTATCAAGCCGAATTAATTCTTGAAAGACATCGCCATCGTTATGAATTTAATAACAAATATCGTTCTATCTTTGAAGAAAATGGTTTAGTCTTTTCAGGTATAAATCCTCAAGCAGATCTTGTAGAAATAATTGAAATACCTTCTCATCCTCACTATATTGCTTGCCAATTTCATCCTGAATTTAAATCACGTCCTAACCGTCCTCATCCTTTATTTAAATCATTTATTAAAGCAAGTATTGCTTACAAAGCCCCTAAAAATTTAGATAAATAATCTAAATTTTTTTATGCGATTAAATTCTAAAATTTAGGTCATAATAATTAACAAAAGGAGCGATGCTTTATGAAATATTTTCTTCTTCTCCTAGCCCTCTTTATCGCGGCCCTTAATTTTAATTTAATCTTAAAACCACTCCACCTTGTTACTGGTGGCACTCAAGGTTTAGCTATTATTCTAAATCATCTTCTCAAATTAAAGCCTACCTTTCTCATTTTTTTCATAAATCTAACAACTTTAATTTTAAGTTACTTCTTTTTAACACCCCAAAATACTAAAAGTGCCATTCTTTCTTCTTTTGCTTATCCATTTTTTGTCAAACTAACTAATTCGATGCCTTCTCTTCCCTTATCAGACCTTCTAAACGCTATCATTGCTGGTATTATATGTGGCATAACAGGTGGAATTATTTATAAATTAGGCTTTTCATCTGGTGGAACAACAATCATCAATCTTATCCTTCATAAATACTTAAATTTTAAAATTTCATTCGCTAACTTTATCGTTAATGCTCTCATTATCGGCCTGGGCCTTTTCTTTTTTGGCTTACGTAAAACAATCTATTCCCTTTTAGTTATCATAATTGGAAGCATTCTTATCAAACTTATCTTAAAAGAAAAAAAAGAAATTATTCGGTCAAATAATTCCTAGCTTCGCCACCATCATACATCAACAAATAAATCTTTTTAGCTTGCCTAATCGGTCTGTCATTAACTTCTTGTTTTAATACTTCATCTTTACTAGATAATTCTAAAAAATTCACAAAATAATATTTTTGATTACATTCAATGTTTAAAACAGTATCATCAATCAAAAAATAAGTATTAGCCGGAGTTCCTTCATCTAGCATTTCTTCAAACTTATCCATGCTTATTGCCATCTTTTTTCCGGGGAATTTCTTCTTCAAAGTACAATAATCATAAATATTTTTATACGTTATATTTAAACCAAAATATTCAACACTAAAAAAGAAACTTAAAAATAAATCAATCATTACTAATAAAATAAATTTATCTATGTACAACAAAAATAGCAAACAAAACAGTAATATTATTGCTTTCCCCAAATATTGCTTTTTTGTTTTTTTCACAATTTCTTTATATTCCTTTTCCAATTTTTCACTATACATCTTTTTCATTTTTATCAATCTTATCTATGCATTCCTAAATTTACAAACTTATAAATTGTTTGATCAGGCATACCACTATTTAATATATTGTATATCATCTTTTCACGATCATATCTAACTAAAATTTCTTCGAAATCATAACCATTTTCTTTTTCTGTTAAAATAACATAAGATGCTGTATTCACAGGATCTTTACCATAAGCCATTCCCACAGCACGAATAGCATAAAAATCAGTCGAAGGACTACTTTCATAAATTTTCCAATGAACATGTCCTTGAATTATCGCATCAAAGAAATCAACTCTTTTACCCGCAAATAACGGTTCATCTAAAGCCGAAACAATTCCACGGACAAAAGGACTATCTTTACCATACTTTTTTAGCAATTTATCCATGAATTCTAATTGTTCATCACTATTGGTATATAAAAATTGTTCATAACCAGCTTCTTGATTATTTATTCTATTCTGATATGACCAAGTACTATTGAAAGTATAATCAAAACGAACATCATTGGCAAAGTGACATAACTCCAATTTTTTACCACCAACCAATAATTCTATTGAACGAGGCCAAGCCTTCATTACACTCTTTTGTCTTTCATTTAACTTAGATAAAGTCCATAACTGACTTTGATTTTTTAATGCATTAAAATATGAACTAAATGGCTCAACACCTAACGTTGTATACTCCTCTGAATTACCTGCTAATGACTTAACATTATATTCTTCAAGTAAATCCATAACTTCACTTGGATTTGGTCCAACTCCAATATTATCCCCTAATGAATAAATTTCTGTAATTCCTCTTCGTTGCATATCCTCTAAAGCCGCCATAGTTGGTTCTAATAAAGCATGTGCATCTGTAAAAATTGCAATTTTTCGTGCTGTTATTTTATCTTTTTCCATATTCTTCTCCTTAATTAATTTATTTTTTTAACTAAACTATCTTGTTTTGGGTCTTTTTTAATTAAAAATTGTTGATATAAATCATTTGGAATAACACTAATAGGTACTCGTATTTCTTTTACCTTCTCAAGCATTTCACTCATCCGTTCCAAACCAATTTTCCTCTGTGCATCTTGCATTCCCATCGGAATAAGCGCATCTTTAAAAAATAATTGTTCGTATAAAAACTGCCCCGGAGCTCCGAAAGAAAGCTGAGTCTTTGCTTCACGTAAATTTATAGTTAACCTAGTCGTCGCCTCATCAATATAAAAAGCATAAGATAAACGATGTGTTAAGTCAAAAATTTCCTTATTTTCTAAATAAAAAGATAACAATTCTTGAATATTTCCCTCATATTTATCAAAATTATAGTAAGCTAAGCCCTCATTTGTTTTTCGCTCCCCAAAATTATTAACAAAGAAATCTTCATCAAAAATCTCTTTAGGATTCCTCACATTTTCAACTAAATCAGCGTCAATTACCACATAAGAATACATTTTTTCTTTTAATATCAAGTAATGCTTTCCTAAGAAACTAACTGCCTTAATTTCTTTTAGAGAATTAAATTTACTAAACATAGTAACATTTTCAGCACACATTTTATTTAACTGTGCGTATGCATCAGTAATAAAATGAAGCCTAGTAACTAATTCCGTAATCAAAATACCATCTTGACACTCAAAATACTTAGCAAATAAGCTATCTCGCAAAATAGTTCTATCCATAATTTTCACCTAATATCTTCCCTTTCCATCTTCGTCCTAAAAAAGTAAAATTAATAAGAAAAACTTCTCTTATACCTTTTCATATCCCAAATGAATGATATATAACCCAACAAATCTATTATAGTATAATATCTTTTCTCCTTTTTCGCCAATTTATCTTCCATATTTTTAAGCAATATTTTTCCTAAGTTAACCCCTTCATCACATATCAACCATTCTAAGAAACAATATCAATTGCTTCTTGTTTAAAAATATAACTATAAAATTCATCACAGGTTATATTAAAATTTGGTTGATTATACTTATATAGAAAAATCCCCTCATTTTTCTCTATTTCATCTTTTCTACTTAGAAAAAACTTCTGTTTCACATCTTTTAATAATTCCTTTAAATCATGATATCTATGAATTCCTTTTTCATCTTGCCAAGCATGTTCAAACCAATAAACGTTATTATGATCATAAAAAACAAGAAAAGTATGCGAAGGTAAAAACTTTTTATCATCAATATAAATAAAATAAGTCTCATGGGGAATACCAGCCGCTTTAAATAACTTTCTTTCTAATTCAACTTGATCCCAACAAACCCCAACTTTTTTAAGTAAAAGTTCCTCGGGACTTAATAAATGATAAATTTCATTAAACGACTTCCCATCATCCATATCTAATATATTAATACCATCTTCATTTAAAACCCCATAAGCTATTTCACTCATCTTACTCATTATCTGATTAACTTCATTCATGCTACCACCACATCCCAATTATAATATAAATTCTATCATCTTTACAATTTTCTTCAAAAAAATTATGGATATGTTAAAATAACTCTAGGATAGTAGAGACATAATTTTAAACAAAAAATAGCATAATTAAATAATTATGAAAAAATAGGAGGTGTTTTTATGCGAAAAATTTTAATTTGTGTACTAGGAATTATTGCTTTAATTGGTCTAACCGGATGTGAAGCTAGCGAAGATGATGCTAAGGTCATTTTTACTAGCCTAAAAAAAGAAAAAATAATTGATAAAGACTTAGAGTATGTTGAAACCGTTACTGAAGAAATTTTTAGTTACCTAATAAGTACTAACACTTATTACATTTATCAAGATTCCCAAGATAACTTATTAGCCATTCAATACTCATCTTGTCAAGGTCAATATAACTGCGATGATGATTATGTACTAAATATTTATAAAGCCAAATTAACCGACAAAGAAATCACTTACGTTAGTGAGGATGATGCTAAAAAAATGGAAACATTTTATTTGTTTGATGGAAAATATGCCCAAAACAATAAATATGATTTAGATTTTAAAGAAAGTTATTTTGCAACTAAACATAAAGGCTTATTTAAGGGTATATATTACACATTCAAGCAAAAAACAAATTAACATTAACTTAAACTATCCTTACTTAGTATTATAAAAATACTAAAAAACTATCTTACTAACTAAAAAAATAAATTCTTAGGTAATACGATATTAGAAAATATCCACAAAGATTGGGTTTTCCAATCTTTTTTTACATCAAACATTCCCAATAAAAGAACTAATCTAACTTAAACCATAAACTACTTTTTACACCTCAAAAATAGTTTAATATCAAAAAACCAACTATCACTAGTTAGTCTTTGATTGTTTTTAAAGAACAATATTAAATATAAGTTATCAACTTTATTAAGTAATTATCTTTTCTATGTAGTACTACATTCAAATTAAAATATTACAGAATTAATCTTCTTCCTACTACAAACTCTTTCTATAACTATTTTGATAACAATCATCATAAACATAATCAAGTCCATTTAAAATCACATCAAGATGACCAATTACCTGCTTTGCTGCCGATGGTTCACTAAGACTGCCACATTTTAAAGAATACTTAAGGCTTTTATAAAATTCATCAATCGTAATAAGATCTAACCTCTGAGCTTGTTGACAAGCATTAATAAAAGCACTCAAATAATTGGCTACTCTTTGAGTAAAGCTTGTATCATTATCATATCCACGTAAAACTCCAATTCCGTTAAAATCAGGTACAAATGGTTGATGTTTGCCTAAACAACCTTTTAAATAGATATTGCCATCTATAAATTTATTAAGTAAAGTTACATCATCAGGATCAGTTAAATTTACTATCATCGTATCACTTCGCATTGTTCCTGAAAAAAGACATTCCGAAATAAACCCATTATTGGCTAAAAAAGAAATTATATTTTTAACAGCAAAACCATAATGCTCACTTAACAAAGGAATATATACTTTCCACTGAAAATCAAACTTTCCCCCATGGTTCATATTAGTGGAAAAAAAGTTCCATCCCTCATCTAAAGGGGCTGATACAAAATTTACTTTTCTTTCAGATGATTTTTGTTCCAAAATATTATATATTTGTTCTAAATCATTTGCTTCAATTTTCTTATCTACATTTTTAAAATCCAAGCCATAATTTTTCAAAAATATATAAATATTATCACTCGTTATTCCTCCATTAATACTAGCAAATTGTGCTAAAGTTTGCATTACTTGATCTAGTTCTTCTTTTTGATTCATATGCTACCTCCATCATAAATATAAAATACTTTTATAAACAAAATTATTTTTTCTCTTTATTCACCTTATAAAAAAGTACTTTAATCATTTTTTTATCATTAAATATTTTTATATAACTATTTCTTCCTTTTTTCGTTTTCATTGTAGCATACTTTTTATAAAAATAACAATTTTGCTTCTTAAAATTTCAAACATAAACTAAATTTTACCTTTAAGGAAGTTAAATTTAAACAATTGGTACTATTATTCAACCATTCAAATATTCGTAATTCATTGTAAAAGATTCATATTAAATAAATTTTTTTTACAATATAAAAATAGATAATTACTTTTTGCTGATAAACCAAATACTCAAAAAATATTATAAAAATTACAATCTTATAACAATTTAAAATTTTTTAATAAAAGAACTAATCTAACCTAAACCATAAATTATTTTTTACAACTAAAAAAAACAACTATCACTAGTTAGTCTTTTTCTTATAAATGGTGCCGAATGACAGAATTGAACTGACCTCTGATGCTTACCATGCATCTGTACTACCACTGTACTAAATCGGCAAGAACAATTTAATTATACATTATCTTGTTCAAAAAAGCTACAATAAATCAAAAAAAAACTACCAAAGTAGCTCTTAACTAGTTACTATTCACAGCCTTGAACTATAATTATGCAATGATATTAGTAAAAAATGTCTTTTAAAGACATTTTTTACATTATAACAGCGTTTTTTCTGGACTTTAATAAAACCTTTCGATATAATGCCGTTATACAGATACAGGAATGTTAAATATGGCAAATTACGAAAAATTATATGAAAAAGATTATCAGAAATTATTGAACAAATATGATAAAAAATCAGATGAATATAAACAATTAAAATATGAATATCAACTATTGCAATCAAAATATAGCACAAAAGAAAGACAATTTAACATTGCAATTCAACAAGCTGATAATAATGCTGCCAGAAAATATCAACCTTTATTAGATCAAAAAGATAGAAAAATTGAAGAACAAGATAGAGAAATCGCAAGACTAAGGGCTTTATTGAATATTGATGGTACAAATGCAGGAATACCAACTAGCCAAACTCCAATTAATAAAAAGAAAGTAATTCCTAACTCAAGACAAAAATCTAATAAATCAAAAGGTGGTCAAATTGGTCATCTAAAGCACAAGTTAGAAAAATTTAGTGATGAAGAAATAACTGATAATGTAGAATACACTCTTGAAGAATGTCCTTGTTGTCACGGAAAACTAAAAGAAATTGGTGAAATTTGCAAAGATGAATTAAGCTATAGATTTGTTCCAATAAAAAGAAGAAATCACTTTATAAAATATGAGTGTTCCAAGTGTCATAAAGAAGTTCATCAGGCAATTCCAAATCATTTAAAAGAAGAAAATCAGTATGGTACTGAAATCAAATCAGTCGTTCTTACTTTGGCAAACGAAGGCAATGTACCAATGAACAAAATAAGAAAAATAATAAGTGGATTCTCTGAAAATACTATAAATATGAGTGAAGGATTTATTGCTAAATTACAACGACAAGCCTCAACTAATTTGGCAAGTTTTAAAGAAGATGTAAAAAAAGAAATTTATAAGCAATCACAACTATATTGGGATGATACTGTTATAATGGTAAATACCAAAAGAGCATGTCTGAGATTTTACGGCAATGAACATCTTGCTTTGTATACAGCTCATGAACATAAAGATGAAGAAAGTATTAATGAAGACGGCATTTTAAATACATTAGCTAAGAATGTAACAGTAATGCATGATCATAATAAGATAAATTATAAATATAGTTATCAAAATATAGAATGTAATGTTCACTTAATAAGAGATTTAGAAAAATGCTATGTTAACACTAATCATGCTTGGTGTAAAAAGTTTAAAGAATTGGTACAGAATAATATACATGATAAAAAATCACATACAGAAAAGGGTTATGATTCTTTTGATGACGCATATTTAAATAATTTTAATCAAAAATATGATGAAATTCTATTAGAAGGTTTAGAAGAAATAAGAACAAGTCCGAAGGGACATTATTCTCAAACAGAAAATGCTTTAATATTAAGAATTTTAGAATATAAAGATAATTATTTTATATGGATGTATGATTTTAATTTACCAAGTGATGATAATTTAAGTGAACGAGCATTAAGATCAACTAAATCCAAAATGAAGGTATCAGGACAATTTCAAAATATAAGCTATGCAAGATATTTTGCAGATATAAAAACATATATTGAAACATGCTACAGGAATGGAATTAACCCAACAAATGCGCTCATGGCTTTAATGAATGATAAGCCTTTGAAATTATCTGAAATATTGGCAAACAAAAAAGATGAAAAATCAGAATAATTTCATCTTCTTTTTGGCGTAGCTAATTATCTAAGCTGTGAATAGTAACCTTAACTATTCTTCTGTAGTTTCTTCTTCAGTAACCTTAATTACTTCGTTACCCTTATAATAACCGCATTTTGTACAAACACGATGAGGTTGGATTGTTGCGCCACATTGTGGACATTTAGTTAAAGTTCCAACTTCTTTTTTTAAGTGAGTACGACGCATTCTTTTTTTAGTTTTACTTGTTCTTCTAAAAGGTACAGCCATGATTTCACTCCTTCCCGTTATTGTCAAGTAGCTCTAACAAAGGAGCTAATCTTGGATCTAACTTTTTTCTTTCTTCATCTACTAGTTCCCAACCTTCTCCTGACATTTCACATTTTTCATCAGGATTCTTTTTATAACTGATTGGGACCTCTAGTACAATATTTTGCCATAAAATATCCATAATATCAAGTGTTTTTAACTCTTTTTTAGTTTTTTCGTCATCTTCTTCACTTAATACCTCTGACATTTCAAAATTAAATGGATAATCTACCGGTTCACCACGCATAGCATCTAACAAAACCATTTTTCCTTCAACCTTACAATCAAGGACAATTTCATTTGTCACACTATAATAAGCTCGACCAACTACTTTAACATTATCAAGCTTTTGAATAGGCGTCTTGACAAGATAATCTTCACCAAAAGATACCACATCATCAATAACTATTCCATCTTCATTTACTTTGGCTAAATCAATGTACATTAAATCACCCACTAGCGCCATAATTATATCAACTTTTCTTGAATATTACAACTTATTATATTAAAATTATCATAAGAAAAAGTATAATTTTACTTTTATCATAACAAAAGAAAGCGTGATTTTTATAAAAACAATTGGTCTTATAGCTGAATATAATCCATTTCATAATGGCCACCTTTATCAATTAAAAAAGATAAAAGAACTCTTCCCAGATTCTCTAATTATTCTAATTTTAAATGGTTACTTTACGCAACGTGGTACAATATCTATCCAAACTAAAGAAGCTAAAACTAAAATTGCTCTTGAAAATAATATTGATTTAGTTATTGAATTACCATTCATCTATGGTACTCAGTCATCCGATAATTTTGCTTTATATAGCATTAAATTATTAGAAAAATTACATACTGATTACCTCGTTTTTGGAAGTGAATCAAATAACTTAGAGTTACTAAAAAAAGTAGCTAATATTCAATTAAATGACACTAACTACCCCCTTAGAGTAAAAAGTTACCTAGAAAATGGAATCAATTATCCGACAGCTTTAGCTAAAGCCTTAAACATCATTGAAGACATCAATAAACCTAATGATTTGCTAGGAATTTCCTATATTAAGGCTATCAATAAATTAAATTCTAAAATTGAACCAATTACCATCAAAAGAACCAGTGACTATCACGATACTTATAGTACATCTAGTATCATTAGTGCTTCCAATATTCGTCAGAAACTTATTAATAAAGAGGACATAAGTCCTTACCTACCAAGTTGTTCACTAACTAATATAATTGAATTTGATGAAGATAAATTACTAACTTTATTAAAGTTCAAAATCTTAACCGACAAAGACCTAAGTGCTTACTTAGATGTCGATGAAGGAATCGAATTTCGTCTATTAAAAGTTGTTAATCAAACTAAAACCCTTGATGAACTAATACAAAATGTTAAAACAAAAAGATACACTTATAATAAAATTAGTCGGATGTTAACCCATATTTTAATCGGTTTAACTAAAAAAGATGCTCATCAAGCTACCATGGACTATCTAAAAATTCTGGGATTTTCTAAAGAAGGACAATCTTATTTAAAAAAGATTAGAAAAGACCTTGACCTTCCAACTACGCCCATCAAAGATTCTCTCATCTATAAATACGAACTTTTATCTTCATCTATCTTTGAACAAATTACTAAAATTTCCACATACAGCTTTGACTTTCAAAATAAACCAATTCAACCAGAAAAGTAATCTTATCTTTTCCGGTTTTTTTTACGAATTTTTCCCTTTCTTTTACTTATAATTAACAAAAATAATAAAAAATACCGCTTAAAAGAAACAAAAATTTGTTCGAAATAACACATTATGATAAAATATCATCTAACAAAGGAAGGGATATTATGGCACAAATAGAACATATTGAACCATTATTTTTAACAACTGCTGATATTGAAAAAATGAAAAAAAAGAAATTAGAATTAGGCCGCGGAACTGATGGCATCGTTTTTAGAACAGGTAAATTTAAAACCAGAAATAGATTATACAAAATATATCATAACCATTCTACAAGTTATGATTGCTTATATCAAACAGTCTATGATGATGAAGGAGTTAACATTGCTGATAACCGCAGATACTTTAGAATGACAAACGCCAGTCGTTTTAAGACAAACTACTACAACAAAGATGGTGTAAGAATCTATGGAATAGATGCTGTTTACAAAGCCATAGAACGTCAAGAAAACATCCATCTTACTCATCTTCAAAAAAGACCAATTATGGTTGATGATCACTTTAGAGGAACCGTTCTACATTACCATCGTCACCATATTCCTATATACAACATGCATGTCTTCCCTCTATCATTACAACTTGATATTTTTAAACAACTAATTTTAGCCGTGGAAGAACTAATCGATAACAACATTTACCACATTGATTTAAGTTTAAAACCAGAAACCGATTATCGCGAAGCGAATGTCTTAATTTCTATTAAAAGACATCCTGCCCCAGCTATCATTGACGTTGATGGGAAATCAGCAATCTATACGGAAGAACCTAATGAAGAATATAAGACACTTAGCTTAAAGACTTTAAAATCTTTAATTACCAATATACTTTTTGAAATAAACTATCAAGAAATGGAAGAATTAGATTTTGATTACATTGAGTCAAAACTTCGTGATATTGGAATAAGTTTTGATATAATCTCACAAATTCTTGATATTGATAAACTTATTGATATAGATGAATTAAATAACTTTTTAGATGACTATGCTTTAATCAAGAAAGTTAAACATACTATTTACTAAAATATTCTACTATCCATAAAAAAATATTAACGAACACCACGTTAATATTTTTTTATTACTCTTCGTAAATACTTATAAAATGCTTCATTACTTTTCTTTAATAAAATTACCAACAAAACAAGACAAATAAACGAAATAACATAAATAATAAAACCTAAAATAGCTTGTCTTGTTAATGCTATATAAAGCCCTATTAAACCAATTAATCCCCATATAAGATAAGAAACAAATAAACCAATAGAATGTCTGTATTGCCCTAAATGAGCTTGTTTATATTTTATTCTTATTTCTTGCTTAACATTTTTCTTTAAACCTTTAAATTTATTCATTACTTCCTTATCATTCACACTTATCACCTACAACCTAAAAATTACTACCATTCCATCCCCAATTATCAAATTCACTATAATTTATATAAACATTACTAGCTTTAATATCCAACTCTTGACTTAACAACTTTGTTATCTCTCCAGTCATAATATCGTATTTTTGTGAATCACAACTACCATATACTTTAACTTCTACATAAGCTATTGCTTCACTATTCTTACCTTGAAAATATAATTTACATTCCGGAACAAATTCACACATTAACCAACGTTCCTGTTTGCCCAAGATTTCAATTAATTCTCCTAATCTATTTTTCATTCTCTCTTCTTGATCATTCATTATTTTTTTATTTGTTTTTACCTTTATATATGGCATAATTCTATCTCCTTCTACTCATTAGTTTTTATATAGATAATAAGAATAACATTTATTAAAAAAGAAATTCCCGCAACAATCCAAACAAAATTAAATCCTTGGCTTTTATTGGTTGTTTTTATCTGACTTAACTCCTTATTTTCTATATAACTACCATTATTTATTTTACTACATAATTCATCATTTTCACTAACATATATTGTATTACCTAAAACATTTATTTCTTCAATTGGTTTCTTTAACTTATAAACTAAACTAAAATTAAATACTTCCTTCATTTCTGTTAAATTAACATCTTTTCCTAAATAATACAAAACTTTACTTTTTTTATCACTATCTTGTTTCTCATCTATTATAATATTTCGCAAAGCCTGACCATTAACATTTTGGATAGAAACATTATACAAATCTGTATCATTATCAATCATTCCTAGTTCATATTCTAAGATTTTATTGCTTAGTAAACCATTATTTAATCCAATAACTTTTATGGGAATACTAACTTCATTATTTTTATTTAAAACGCAACGGTTAACAAGAACACCAATCTTTCCAACTTCCATAGCTTTTACTTTGGTAAAAGAAAAAATAATTAGCAAAATTAATATAATTTTTAAGCTTTCTTTTTTCATATTCACCTTCCTACTCATGTGGTTCTTCACTACAATATTGTTTAGTCATTTCTACTCGTTCATTATTACTAACATTAGAAAAAATCTGACATTTAGTATAATTTATTAAGTATAACCCAAACATTTCGGAATTATTTTTTAATTTACTATAAGTATGAATAAACATATATTCATCATAATCATAACTTTCACCATAGACATTGTAAAATAAGTTACTTCCTTCAAAGTAGTCATAAAAATTTTGATAAATATCGTTTAACTCTTGGGGAATTTGTATTTCTACTTGACCTTTCTTTTCCGCAATTGAATCATATACCTGTTGAAGGGTATAATTTGTTGTCTTTAATTGCTTGGTATTATCATAAGTAAAATGTACATTTTTATTTGCTTCATTGGATGCAAATTCGTTATTGATAACTTCTTCTTTTACATTACTAGTAAGCCCATTAGTATTTTTTAAATGAATGAGATAACCACCACCAAAAATAACTAAGGATATCATTAAAACAACTAAATAATCCTTTTTCATATTATCACCTATTTAAATTATAACACTTCTTCTCCCTAACATAAAGTAGGCAAAAAAGAACTCATAACACTAAGTCCTACAAAAATTTATATAACTACTATAAACTTTCTATAAAGTGATATTTGAAAAAAGTTAGATTTAATATCAAAATAGTAATAATAAATTTTTATTACATAAATAGCAACTAATTTATAACAATTTTAAGAGAATAAAAAAAAGAACCCATTACAAGTTCTTCGCATATTACATAGCTAAGTCATGATTTTGTTCTAATTCATTAGAATCAGTTTTTGCTTTAACTACTTTAGTCATATCATTACTATCAATATTTAACTCAGTTAAAGCTTGGTAATAACAAGCATTAAGACTTCTAACATCAATAGCTAATCCACCTAAAATACTCATCATATAATCACAAATTCTATTAATTTCATCTAAATGATATCTTTTTATAGTAGCTAATTTTCTTTTACTACCTCTTGCAGCATTATTAGCTACTAATCTCATTAATAAATCTCTATTAATTTCATCTTGTCCATCTAAATAAATAATGTTCATTTTAAATCCCCCTTCTTAAGTACTGTTGAGGATTATAGCACAACATAAAATTATATGCAACTTTTTTTAACTTTTTTTGTGATTAACCCTGATTAACCTATAATATATCTTAGACATGAACGTTTAAAAATGACTAACTTCCTCAAAAAAATAATTATTCACACATTACGAAAAAATCTAGAAGACTTAACTCCTAGATTACTTTAAATATTTTTCAATAACAACTGTTATTCTAAAGAATTCTTTTTCTAATTCGGCAAAATTA
>CAKOHV010000021.1 GCA_934086145.1 uncultured Bacilli bacterium | reverse complement strand
TCTAACCATTAATATAATTATATATGATTTTTAGTCTTTATCAAAACTTATTGATTTTTTTTATGCGATTGCCATATGATTTAGAATTTATTCTTGTATAATTTTCAAAAATATGTTATTGTTGTTGTTGAATTTTATGTAAAGAAGTGGGGAAGTTATATGGATAAAATAATTAATATAGCTGTTGTGGCACACGTTGATGCTGGAAAGAGTACTTTAGTAGATGCTCTTTTATCACAAAATGGTGTGTTTAGAGCTAATGAAGAAGTTGTTGATTGTGTAATGGATAGTAACGACATTGAAAGAGAACGTGGAATTACTATTTATTCAAAAAACTGTGCAATTAGATATAAGGATTATAAAATAAATATTGTTGATACACCGGGCCATGCTGATTTCTCATCAGAAGTAGAACGTATTATGAAAACTGTTGATACTGTTGTGTTGCTTGTTGATGCTTCTGAGGGACCTATGCCTCAAACAAGATTTGTATTAAAAAAGGCATTAGAGCAAAATTTAAGACCAATTTTGTTTATTAATAAAATTGATAAAAAAGATGCTCGTCCACAAGAAGTTGTTGATATGACTTTTGATTTGTTTATGGAACTTAATGCCACAGATGAACAGCTAGATTTCCCTATTGTTTATGGAATTGCTAGAGAAGGAATTGCACAATTGTCTTTAGATGAAAAAGGTACTAGCATTGAACCTCTATTACAAACTGTTTTAAAACAATGTAAACCTTATGAAGGTAGTGAAAAAGATTATTTACAATTACAAGTAAGTTCTTTGGATTATGATTCATTTATTGGTCGTTTAGGAATTGGTCGTGTAACAAAAGGTTGTATAAAAAATGGTCAAACTGTGGCTTTATCAAGAAATGATGGCTCAACTTCTTCATTTAGAATATCTAAGTTGTATGTTGAAGAAGGAATTAAAAGAGTAGAAAAAGACATTGCTTATTATGGTGATATTGTAACATTTGCTGGTTGTCCAGATATCTCAATTGGTGATACTATTTGTGATAAAGATCATATTGAACCAATGGACCCTATTGTTATTGAAAAACCAACGTTAAGTATGGATTTCTTAGTAAATTCTAGTCCATTTGCTGGAAAAGATAAAGCAAGTAAATTCTTAACTAATCGTCATATTAAAGAAAGATTAGAAAAAGAATTGGAAACTAACGTAGGATTAGAAGTTGTAGAATTACCAGATAGTGATGGATATAAAGTTTCTGGTCGTGGGGAATTGCATTTATCAATATTACTTGAAAATATGCGAAGAGAAGGTTATGAATTAAGCGTTTCTAAACCAGAGGTTTTATACAAAGAAATTGATGGTAAGAAATGTGAACCATTTGAAAAGGTTATTGTTAATTGCCCATCAACTTATTCTGGAACAATTATCAACGATTTACAAGAACGTAAAGCAATGTTAGAAGTTGTTAATAATGATGAAAATGACTATGTTCATTTGGAATTTAGTGCACCAACAAGAGGATTAATTGGATACAGAAGTGCTTTCATTACTAATACTAAGGGTGAAGGTGTAATGGTTCGTTCATTTGAAGGATATAAACCTTATGTAGGAGAAATAAGTGGACGTAAGAATGGTGTATTAGTTTCAATGGAAAATGGTAAAACATTAGGATTCTCACTATTTAATTTACAAGATAGAGGTACTTTAATTGTCGGACCTGCTGAAGAAGTTTATGTAGGAATGATTGTTGGTATTCATAATAGAGATAATGACTTAAATGTTAATCCATGTAAAAACAAACAATTAACTAATACCCGCGCTTCAGGTTCTGATGAAGCAATAGCTTTGATTAGACCAAAAACATTTAGCTTAGAAGAAGCATTAGAATTTATTCAAGATGATGAATATGTTGAAGTAACACCTAGCGCTATAAGATTAAGAAAGAAAATTCTAGATCCAGATGAAAGATTTAGACAAAATAGAAAAAATAGTTAATAACTAGATAGTTAATAACTATTTTTTTGTTGTTTTATTTTTTTTATGCATATATAATATTCTCTAAAGTTGGTGATGAGAATGGAACTAGAAGAATGTTCCGTAAAAGAAATTAAAAATTGTGAGTTATATTTAAATATTATAAAGAATAATTTTGGAACGATTGGTGGAAAGTTTTATAAGTATTTTTATGCAGGTGAAAAACATATTGTTTATTGTGATGGTTTGTATGGCATAGTGTTTTTTTATAATAATGGTACTTTAAAATATAATGTTTTTGTTTTAGATGAAAACTATAATTTAGATTATGCTGCCTTAGATGGATATAATATTTCTTTAAAGAATGGTCAATTAATGACTTGGCGTAATAATTCAGTAGTTTATGAGACAATAGATTTTTGTAAAAAGGAAACTAAAAAGAAAACAGAGTTTGATTCTAATATTATATATGTGCAAATAAATTCGATCTCGGGAGAAGAATTAGTTATAGCATATGAATGGAATGATAGAGGAGACTATAATCGTTTATATCCTTATTCAATTTCTGAACCATGCTCTATAGCTTTCTTAAAAAATAATAATTTACAGAAGTATGTTTTGGTGAAGGCTGAACAAGGCTTGTTAGCGTATGATATAATGAATATCAAAGATTATGGGTTGAATAACTTCTTTAAGAAGACAACTTGTTCTTTAAATCGTGGAAATGAAATAAAACGTTATTTTAAGGTAAAAGGCCAATTTAAGAATGGGCAGTCAATTATTTTGTATCCTTTTAGTAGACAGTATACTGCTTTAGAAATGAAGCAGTTGATTGAAAATAAAGGTTTCAACGCAAGTGTTCCTGATTATTTAGTAAGAATTTGTAATAACGATTATAAAGAGTGTGAAAAATTAAAAGAAATAGTTGAAAAATTGAAAAAATTAGAAGATAGTGTGACATTGAATTTGAAAAACAGGAGGTAATAATATGGCACAAATAATTGATATAGGAGTGGAAACATTAGAAAAATTTCCTACTATTTTGCGTTTTATACAGGAGGCTTTTGGATACGATCATCCAGTTAAGCTGTATGCTGTAGATGGTGATAATAGTGGCTTTGTAATTAAAGATGATCTTTATTGTATTTTCGTTGTAAATAAGGAAAAATTGGAAGCTGTTGAGTTTACTTTAAATGAAGATAATTCAATAGATAGAATTTTAAAAGATAATTATATTATTTCTTATAGTCATAATGATATGACCATTTATACAGATCTTGATAAAGGAATTGAAATGAATTTGGTATATGATAAATATGAAGGAAAAGATTTAGAAGGATATGATGGATGCTTTGTTTTTAATCAGTATAGAGTAGCTACAGATAAACGTTGTGAAATGCACTATCCTCATATGTATCGAATAAATTCTAATAATGGCCAGCCACAAATTTATTCTTTTAATTTGCACGAGCCACAGGCGGTTTTTATTGATAGTAAGTATGTTGAAAAGGGACCTAATGGCTATGGATTGATACGTAAAGATTCAAAGTATCTTCATAAAATTACTGTTTATAATGGGGATCCTGATTATGATGTTATAGCGTTGCGTGAATATGGTTTAGTTAATTTCTTACAAAATAATTCCTATTCATTATTAAAAGAAGATAAAGTTAAGCGCTACTGTACAATAAAATTGTTGTTACCTCCAGATAAGGCTTACACGTTCTTTCCTATTGGGGAGATGTATCGTGAAGAAGAAGTTAAACAATATTTAAGTAGTGAAAATTTCTTAACTGAAATACCTGATTTTGTAATTAGAGATTATAATGGTCAGGATACATTGGTAAACGATATAAAAGAAATAGCTACTCAAATAGCAATAGTTGAACATGAAAAAGAAGGAAATAGAAGAATGACGTTAATATTGAAAGAAGAATAATAAATTGATTTTTCCGGTATTAATGGTATACTTAATTAAGAAAAAAGGAGTGAAAATATGAGAGAATTTACAGAACAAGAATTAGTAAGAAGAGAAAAAGCTCAAGAAATTAAAGATTTGGGTTTAGATCCTTTTGGTCATAAATTTGAAAGAACTGCTTTGGCAAGCGAAATAAAAGAAAAATATGCAGACATACCTCATGATGAATTTGAGAACATGACAGATGAAGCAACCGTTGCTGGTAGAATCATGTTTATAAGAAAAATGGGAAAAGCATCATTCTTTAGTATTAAAGATAAAACAGGTAATATTCAAATTTATATTTCAATAAACGATGTTGGGGAAGATAGTTATAATTTGTTTAAAACTGCGGATTTAGGTGATATCGTTGGAGTTCGTGGAAAAATTATGAAAACTAAGACTGGGGAAATAACTATAAAATGTCTTGAATATACCCATTTAGTTAAAGCCTTAAGACCACTTCCAGAGAAATTCCATGGTTTAACAGATATTGAAGAAAGATATAGAAGACGTTATGTTGATTTGATTGTTAATGACGATTCAAGAAAAGTTGCTTTCTTAAGACCTAAAATTATTAGATGTATTCAAAATTTTATGGATAATCAAGGATTTACAGAAGTTGAAACACCTATTTTATCAACTTTACTAACAGGAGCATCAGCAAGACCTTTTGTTACACATCATAATACTCAAGATTTAGATATGTATTTAAGAATTGCTCTAGAGTTACCTTTAAAGAGATTGTTAGTAGGTGGAATGGAAGCTGTTTATGAAATTGGTCGTGTTTTTAGAAATGAAGGAATGGATCCTAAACATAATCCAGAATTTACCTTAATGGAAGCTTATTTAGCTTATAGTGATTTAGAAGGTATGATGAATCTTACAGAGAATATGTATCAAACAATTGCCCGCGATGTAATTGGTAAAATGGACTATAATTTTGGTGGTTATGAAATTAATCTAGAAGGCCCATGGAAGAGAATTAGTATGGTTGATGCTATTAAGGAAAAAACAGGCATTGATTTTAAAGAGGAAATGAGTGTTGAAAAAGCTTTACAATTAGCATCAGAACATGGTATTGAAGTCCAAGAACATGAAAAAACAGTTGGTCATATTATAAATTTATTCTTTGAAAAATATGTTGAAGAAACATTAATACAACCAACATTCTTATATGGACATCCAGTTGAAATTTCGCCACTTACGAAGAAAAATCCTGAAGATCCAAGATTTGTTGATCGTTTTGAATTGTTTATTGCAGGAAAAGAATTTGCTAATGCATATACAGAGTTAAATGATCCAGTTGACCAATTAGAAAGATTTGAAGAACAATTAAAAGAAAAAGATCTTGGTAATGATGAGGCTAATGACATTGATATGGATTTCATTGAAGCTTTAGAGTATGGTATGCCACCAGCTGGTGGAATTGGTTATGGAATCGATAGACTTTGTATGTTATTCTTAGAACAAGAATCTATTAGAGATGTTCTATTATTCCCAACAATGAAAGAAAGAAGCTAAAGCTTCTTTTTGTTTTATACATTATTGATAGTTGTGTTATAATTTAGTGGGAGGTAGAAAATGGAAAAAAGTAATAATGGTAAGTTCAAGTTGACGATGCTTATTGGAATCTTGGCTCTTATCATGACATGGTTTGTTGCTGGTGGCTCTTATAGTTCATCAGGTGTTTATACGGCTGGTAGTGTAACTAGAGCTGGAATCTTTGATTTCTTTTCACTATTATTTTATAGTTTTTACTATAGAATGCCTAATATAATGTATATTTTGGTAGTAGGTGGAATGTACGGCGTTTTAAGCCAAACCAAAGCGTATAGAAAACTTCTTGATAAAACAGTTTCTTTTGTGAAAAATAAAGAAGTTATAATGATGTTAGTTATAACATTATTGATGGGAGCATATACATCTTTATGTGGTGATTTCTTTGTTTTATTCATGTTTGTACCATTTATCGTTAGTGTTTTCTTAAGATGTGGAAAAGATAAACTTACAGCATTAAATGCCGCTGTTGGTGGTATTTTTATTGGTACTATAGGTTTAACTTTAGGTACAACAGGAATGGGAAGTTTAGCTAGTTCTTTAAGTTTAAAGTTGACTGATGGAATTGGTTTTAAAATTGCTTTATTTGTGGCTGCTTATGTTCTATATAATTTGTTTGCTATCTTGCATATGAATAGTTTACCAAAAAAAGTGGATGAAAAAGATTTATTTGCTGCAGAAGCCTTAGATGAGACTAAAATTAAAAAAAGTCGTAAAACTAAAATATGGCCAACTATGATAGTAGTCGTAAGTATTATTATAATTGGTTTGCTAGCTTTTATTAATTGGGAAGAAAGTTTTAGTGTTGATATTTTTGAAAAGGCACTTGAAAGCATTCAAAATGTAAAAGCTGGAGATGTTCCAATTATTTATAGTGCTTTAGGAAGTGTTAAGGCCTTTGGTAAATGGGATTTAGTAAATATGTCAGCAATCTTAACGATAGGAACAATAATTATTGGTTTAATAAATAATTTGAAATTTGACCAAGTTGTTACAGAATTTGGTAATGGAATGAAAAAGATGGCAAAAGTTGCTTTAATATATGGCTTAGTTTTCATAACCTTTATGGTTTGCTATGCTTACGGATGGCAAGTAACTGTAACTACTAACATATTAGGAACTAAATTCAATATGTTTAGAGTGTTAATTGCTGGATTCTTTATTGCTGTATTATGTGTTGATCCAGAATTTATAATTTACATTTTAGGAACACATCTTTCAACAACATTTGTAAGTGACTTAGTAGCTACTAATCTAATAATGGGAGCTGCATATTCTTTAGCTTTCGTTATTTCACCAACTAGTTTCTGGTTAATGATGATTTTAACTTATTTAGATATTCCATTCAAAGATTGGTTAAAGTACATTTGGAAATTAGCATTAGCATTGTTGATAGTGTTTGTACTAATATTTTCAATAATGTGTTTTATGTAAAAAAAAAGAAAAAAGTAATTTTTTCTTTTTTTTTACATATTATTAGTAAGGTGATTAAATGCAAGAGGATTTATTTTTAATAGCAGAACAAGAAATGAAAGATTTACGTAATCCGTATGTCGGGACAGAACATTATTTTTTAGCCTTTTTAAAGAAAAATAAGTTTAAAACAATTGACTATGAAAATTTTAAAAAAACTATTAAAAGAGTAATTGGAAGTTGTTACAAAGAAACGGAGTATGTTTTATATACACCTTATTTACGTAAGTTAAAAAATAGTTCTAATAATAGTTTTGAAAATGTATTAGAAATCTTAAAAAATCCAGATAGTATTGTGTATAATATTTTGACTAGTGAGAAATATGATATAGAAGAAATTTTTAATGAAGTTAAGAATACTTGCAATTGTTAGTATTCTTTTTATTTACTTTTTGTGATAAAATATGGTCATCTGTGAATAATAATTGGAGTGATGAAAATGAAAATATATAATACATTAACAGGTAAATTAGAAGAATTTAAGACAATAAATGAAGGTAAAATAAACATGTATGTTTGTGGACCTACTGTTTATAGCTATGCTCATGTAGGAAATATGTGTCCAGTTATTATTTTTGATATGGTATATCGCTATTTTAAATATTTAGGATATGATGTAAAGTATGCAAGTAATTTTACAGATGTTGATGACAAAATAATTAAAGCTGCTATTGAACAAGGTGTTAGTGAAAAAGAATTGACAGAAAAATACATAAAGATTTACTTGGAGGATGTTAAGGCTTTAAATTGCTTAGATATAGATTATCGTCCTAGAGTAACAGAAACAATGGATGAAATCATTGCGTTTATAGAGCAATTGTTGGCTTCTGGTCATGCTTATCAAAAAGGTGATGATGTTTTCTTTAGAATTGACTCAATAAAAGACTATGGAGAACTAAGTAAACAGGTTGTTGATAATCTTGATTATGGAAAGAGAATCGATGTTGATTCTAATAAAGAAAACCCATATGATTTTGTACTATGGAAAAAAACTAATGAAGGTATTACATGGAATTCTCCTTTTGGTAAAGGTCGTCCAGGATGGCATACAGAATGTGTTGTAATGATTAATAAAATATTCGGTGGAAAAATAGATATACATGGTGGAGGAATAGATTTGAAATTCCCACACCATGAAAATGAAATGGCGCAAAGTAAAGCTGCTTGGAATCATAAGTTGGCAAATTATTGGATGCATAATGGTCATGTTTTAGTTGATGGAGTAAAGATGAGTAAATCATTAGGCAATTTTATATTAGCTAGAGATCTTTTAAATAAATATTCAGCTAATGTGATAAGATTAGGAATCTTAAAGACAAGTTATCGTTTGCCATTTGACTTTACAGATACATTGTTTGCAGAAACTAAAACAATTGATGAAAAAGTATACAATGCCTTAAAACAAGCTAATTTAGTAATTCAAATTAATGATATGCAAACTGGTTTAATTAAGCAAGATGAAAAAATCAATGAAATAATGAATGAAGATTTTAATACCCCTAATTTGATTACGTATTTATTAGACTTAGTAAAAGACTTAAATAATCGCCTTAGAAATAAAACTGATTTTATAGAGGTTTTTGATAAAATTAATTTGGTTAATTACATTTTAGGTTTAAAGTATGAGTTAGTAGAGTTGTCTATAGAAGATAAAGAATTGTATAAAAGTTGGTTAAATTACCGTGATAGTAAAGATTTTACTAATGCTGATAGGGTAAGAAAAGAACTTATTGAAAAGAATATTTTATAGGAGAGATTAATGGAGAGCTTTATTTTATACTTATTAATTTTAATAATTCCTTTGATTGCGCAACTTAATATAAATTCAACATATGCAATGTATAAAGGAATTAAAAATAAAAAGAAGCTAAGTGGTTTTGAGGTTGCGCGAAAGATACTTGATGAAAATGGTCTTACTGATATGTACATAGTTGAGGTAAGGGGAAATTTGACAGATCATTATGATCCAACCCAAAAAGTGGTTAGATTATCAAGTGATGTTTTTCACGGGGAAACGATTGCAGCTGCCGCCGTTGCTAGTCACGAATGTGGTCATGTCATACAGGATAAGGAAGGATATTCTTGGTTTAGAATTCGTTCTGCTTTATGTCCTGTTGTAAATTTTATAACATATGTGGCATATATTTTATTTTTACTTAGTTTAGTATTACAATTGGCTGATATGTTGATATTGTCAATAGTTATGGTTTTAGCAGGCTTAGTTTTCCAATTAGTTACGTTACCAGTTGAATTTGATGCTAGCAAGCGAGCTATTGAACAAATGAATAAATTAGTATTATTAGATAAAACAGAAGTTGAAGGGACAAAAAAAGTATTGAAAGCGGCGGCCTTAACTTATGTTGCTTCAGTTTTGTCTTCAATTTTAAATTTGTTAAGGTTGATTATAATATATAATGATGAAAATAGAAATCGATGAAATTTAATTTCTATTTTTTTATGGGCAAATATTCATTTAAAGATAATGTCAAGAATCGTAATTGTTTGATATTAATGAACTTGTTTTTAGAGGACTTATGTTATTATAAAAAGAGAAAGTGATATTATGGACCCTTTTAAGTTTTTTAGAAAAAATAGAGACTCGTTTAGTAAATATACAAATGAATTGGCAAATAAAAAGGAAATAATAAATAAACAATTTGTTGACTATGACTACCCTGATAACGAAATTATGGCTTTTTCCAAGGAAGTTATTGATACAAATGACGAAGAAAATGTTGCTAAATTCAAACATAATTTGAATGTTATTAAAAGACAGGTGTTAAATGATGGTAAAGCATTAAAATTTTATCTTATACGTGAAGATGATGATTTACCTAATAACTGGCAATGGGAAGTGTTATCAAAAGATACTAAATTAGAAAATGTGTCGTTTGCTTTAACAAGTGAAATACGTGAAAGTATTGCTATGGCTGAGTATCAAAAAAAATATGGAAAAGATAATCAATTTTGCGGAGATATTTTGGGAAATGATGAGGAAGAAGAGTATAACAAAGTATTGTATAATCTTGATCAAAATCTTGGAAAAGTAAAAATGCCAGCTCATTTTCGTTCTACTAAGCATTTTACAATTAATACGCCACTTGAAAATACTGGGGAATATAATAGTGTTATGGCTGAAAGAAATTTTATAATTATTGATACAATGACAAATTTTCTTGATTCAAATTATGGCTATTCTATCTCAAATCGTGATGCTTACTTAGATGTTTCTCATGAAAGTCTTCCTATTTCGGGAACGGCGATTGTATTAATAAATGAAGCTAAATATAAAAAAATCTTAGAAAACGAAAGGTTTGCTAGGCAATTAAGTGAACGAAAAGTCGTTTTATATAAGGGAGATACACAAGTTGCTATAAACATGTTGCTTAGTGAATTAGGAGCTATGCCTTTTAGAGTTGGAACAAGATATCTTGATTATGACCCAAAAGTTGATGAAATTATGACGAATGCTTTGCAAAAAGTGGCGAGTGACAATGACTTACTTTATGATAAAAGTCATGGAGGAATCAAAAAAGGGCATTTTACTAGTCAATATGATGATACAAACAATGATTATGAATACAGTATGTTGACTTTTTATAATTTTTTGTTAAAAAAATTTTCTGATAGAGGGCTAACTTTACAAATTTTAGAAAGTAAAGATTATTTTAAAATAAAAGAATTTGTTAAAAAAGTTGGTGTTTCTGAGATTTTAAAGGTAATTGAAAGTTATAATAAGATTACTGAATATGATTTTTTAGTAAGAAATAGTAAATACTGTAAAGAACACCAAACCATTAGCTTAGATATTCATAAGCTTTTTACTTCAACGGTTAATAATTTAAACTTTTATTTTAGTAAAGAACATAATTTGTCTTTAGAAGATGAACAAAAACTTAATGATTTAATTATTACATTTTTTCAATCGCTAGATATAAAAAAGGAAATCAAGGCTGCAAAAGAAATTAATGACTTTTTAGAACAAAGGTGGAACTTAGAAGTTTCTCCTAAAGAAGATATTGCAATAGTTAATGGAATGAGGCTATAATTTTAGAACAATTTTAGAATATTGTGATAGAATATATCAATATCAGGGGGATTTTTATGGATAAGTATAATGAAATGATAAGAAAAGAAGTAGATCAGCATATTACTGATTTACAAATTAAGAAGGGATTTTCTGAAAAAGAAGCTATAAAAAATTATATGGAAGAATTGTATCAAAAATTCGATAATGTTAGTTCGGTTATTAAAGATCCATATTCTTTGTATAAAAATATGTTTATAGGGGTAATATTTACTGATGCTTATAAATTATATTCTTACAAAACAAAAGTTCATTTGATGACTGATTTAGAAAAAGATGTCTTTTTTCAACTGTATAATTTTGAAGATATGTCTGATCTTTTTTCAGAAATAAGTGCCAATCCAAGTTTATTTGCTGACATGTTACATGCAACATATAGCTTTTATAACATGGATAAAATGGGACAAAAAATGGTCTTGAGTTCTTTAGCACCATCAGAAAACGAATATTTAACAAAAATTTTTAATCCACATCAATATGATTTACTAAAAAAAGATGAACCACTAAGTATTGAAAGTATAGTGTCTTCTTTTATAACAAAGCAAGAGTATATGGACCATATCATTGATATTTCATTTGATGATGAAATAATTTGGGAAATGGTCGGCTACCTTAAATATGTTAGTATCAACAGAAAAGATGAAGTTAGGACTTTTTATAAAAAGCTAATGATAACTGATTATAAAGTAATTTGTAAAGTTTTAAAAGAGGTAGAAGATGAAGATATGCAGAGTAGATTAAAATTTTATTCTGATAATGATGTTCAAACGATTATTAATAAATTAGGTATGGATCAAGATTTATTATTTAATATTTTGAAAAATTACATTGATTTGGTTATTAATCTTAAAATGCCTGAAATTGATTTGGATACACTAGATGAATTAGACATGAAAGATGATGCGATTTTAAAAAAATTGTTAAAAGTATAATTTGTTATAAATATTAATTATTTGTTTTAAAAAGAAAGCCAATAACGAAGGCTTTTTTTCTTTTTTTGAAAATTTGGTATAATTAAAGTGTACAAAGAGTGTTATTTGAAAGGGTGTGATTTACTTTGAAAAAGGGTAAATTATCTTTAGATTATGTAATTGTGTATATATCGATGATTGTTTTTTTAGTGGTTACGATTAGTCAAACATACAATGTTAGTATTTTATTTAATATAATTTATATGATTTTGTTGTGTGGTTATATATTTTGTGTTGGAAATAAGCTAAATACTGAAAAAAATTACCGTAAAAATATTACTTTATATATTATTTTGTATTTTATGTTGTTATCATGTTTAACATTATTTAACAATAGGAGTGGATTGGGATTAATAAATAAGGAACATTTGGCATTTCATGTAAATGAAATTAACTTAATTCCTTTTAAAACAATATATAATTTTATTAGTGGAAAATCTGGTTTAAAGTCAGCTGTTTATAATATTGTCGGTAATTTTATAATGTTAATTCCTTTGTCTATTTTATTATTTTTGAAAAATCCTAAATATAAGAAGATAAAATGGCAGTTTATAGTTTTATTTGGAGTAACTTGTTTAATTGAAGTTTTTCAACTTGTTTTTTTGGCAGGAAGTTTTGACATAGATGATATTATTTTAAATTTGCTGGGAGCTTTATTTTTCTTTACGTTGTTTAAAAAGATACTTAATTTGGATAAATTGAGAAATCTTTTCTATGATAAAATAAATATTAATGAAAAAATGCTTAAAATAGTGAATATGGTGTTGTTAATTATGATAATAATTCTTAATTTGATTGTGTGTTTGGAATATTTTGAAGATTTTAAAACAAGTTCGAGTGATGCACAGTATACAAAATTTTATTTGGTTGAGAGAGAAGAATGCTCAGAAAATATACCTATAAAATTATTAGAAAAAAATATTTATTTTCATTGCGTAGATATTTATTATAATACAGAAGATGATTGGCAAATGAGTTTGAGTGAGGCACTTGCAAAAAATTATATAACTTTTAGCGAACTGGAAGATGAAATGGAATATGATGATAAAAATTCAAATGCTTTAACAAAATATTATGTTAGTAGAAAATACAATATGACAATGGTTGTTTGTGATGAAAATAATGTTCATTTTGGTGACGAGAAGTTAAGTAAAGATGATAAGATATGTATAAAAGATTAAAAAATGTAAAGTTGCTAATTAATTCTGGGATCAAAAAAGTAATAGGGTAAAAAATTTATTGTAAATGTTTTGGCTAAATTTGTTGTTTAAAGATAAAGTTTTATAGTAAATTTAAAAATTATAAAATATGAACAAGGTATTTTGGTATTATCTTGTTTTTTTAATGCAAAAATAATAAAATAATGTAACAAAAACATTATGTGATGTTACTTAGTTTGAAAAGTAAAATGATGACTTTTTTAAATAAATGTTATGTTTTAATTACTTTTTTAATGTCAAGAGTAGTTGTTAGGACTAATAATTTAGTTAATAGTAAACAAAATAATAAGGAGGTCATCATGTTTAACTTAGTTTTAAAATATAAAATGGCTGGAGATTAACTTCAAGAGAAACTGGTTGAAAGAAAAGTTGGGCGGTTTAAAGAAATATTCGATTGTTAGAATCACGTATATAAAGTTGATGTTTCTAATTTTTGAAGTGGTATTATGCAATCGGTGATTTAATATCTTAAACTATTATAAAATAAGTGATAAAATAATATCGATTAGTGATATTTAGGACTTTTTATGTTTTGGGTATCAAGATGCATGTCAATTGCTATTCACTAAAAAATCAAACTATTTAATTAGTTTGGAGATACCAATTTTTGGTCTTCAAAATCGAATTTTGGGTTGATATGAGTCACAATAAGGAGGTCATTATGTTTAATTTAGTATCAAAATATAAACCATCTGGAGATCAACCTCAAGCAATCGAGGAGCTGGTTGAAGGAATAGAAAGTGGTAAAAAGGAACAGGTACTGTTAGGAGCCACGGGAACAGGTAAAACTTTTACGATAGCTAATGTTATTGCTAAAGTTAATAAACCAACTCTAGTATTGGCGCATAATAAGACGCTTGCTGGTCAACTTTATTCAGAATTTAAAGAGTTGTTTCCTGAAAACCATGTTGAATACTTTGTATCTTATTACGATTATTATCAACCAGAAGCTTACGTACCACAAAGTGATACTTATATTGAAAAAGATGCTTCAATTAATGATGAGATAGATGAACTTCGTCATGGAGCTACGAGTGCATTAATAAATAATCGTGATGTTATAGTAGTTGCTTCAGTTTCTTGTATTTATGGTATTGGAGAAAAAGAAGAATACGAGAAAATGATGTTGACTGTGGAAGTTGGTCAAACGATAAAGAGAAATGAGATAATAAATAAACTGGTTGATATGACTTATGAACGAAGTGATTTGGACTTTCATCGTGGGACATTTAGAGTAAGAGGAGATAGTATAGATATAATTCCAGTAAATGAGAAATCAAATGGAATTAAAATTGAATTGTTTGGTGATGAAGTTGATCGAATAGTAACATTTGATCCACTAACAGGAGCAGTTATTCAAAATAAAAAGACAATAAGTATTTTTCCAGCTTCACACTTTGTAACAGGCCCTGAAAAAATGCAAGAAGCAATTAAACGTATTGAAAATGAATTGGCCGATCGTTTAAAGGTATTGCATGAAAATAATAAATTACTTGAAGAACAAAGGTTAAAAGAACGAACCAATTATGATTTGGAAATGCTTAAAGAAACCGGATTTTGTAATGGCGTTGAGAATTATTCGCGTCATTTGGCTTTACGTGAAGAAGGGGAAACTCCTTCCTGTTTAATTGATTTTTTTCCTAAAGATTTTTTACTTGTTGTTGATGAATCGCATGTAACTTTACCTCAAGTAAGAGGGATGTATAATGGCGATCGAATGCGTAAACAAACTTTGGTTGATTATGGTTTTCGTCTTCCAAGTGCATTAGATAATAGGCCTTTAAAATATGATGAGTTTGAAAGTAAAATAAATCAAGCTATTTACATATCAGCAACCCCTGGTGATTATGAGTTAGAAAAGGTTAATCAACATTGCGTTGAACAAATAATTAGACCGACTGGTTTACTAGACCCAACTATTGAAGTTAAGGGAACTGAAGGTCAAATTGATGATATTATTGAACAAATTAATTTACGTAAAGAGAAAAATGAGCGTGTTTTAATTACGACTTTGACCATTAGAATGGCTGAAGAGTTAACAAATTATTTGAAAGATGTTGGAATTAAAGTAGCTTATTTACATAGTGAAATTAAAACTTTGGAACGATTAAAAATCATTCAAGAATTACGAATGGGAAAATATGATTGTGTAGTTGGAATTAATTTGTTGCGTGAAGGAATTGACATACCAGAAGTAAGTCTAATAGCAATTATGGATGCTGATAAACAAGGCTTTTTACGTAGTACAAGAAGTTTAATTCAAACGATAGGTCGTGCAGCTAGAAATGAAAATGGTCACGTTATTATGTATGCTGATAATATGAGCGAAGCAATGAGTGAAGCGATAAGTGAAACTTTAAGAAGGAGAAAAATTCAAGAAGATTATAATTTGAAACATGGTATAGTTCCGCATACAATTATCAAAGAAATAAGAGAAATAGTTAGTAACGATGTGACAGATGTCAAGAAAGATAAAGGAAATGTTAAACGTTCTAAGAAAGAACAACAAGAAATTATTGCTAAGATAGAAACGGAAATGAAAGAAGCGGCCAAGGCGTTAGATTTCGAAAGAGCAATGGAACTTCGTGATATCTTATTTGAATTGAAAAGTGAATAAAGAGGATTAAGGGATTAATCCTTTTTAATTTGCATGAATTAAAGGTCAGTGTTATAATAACAAACCATAAAAAGGGGGATTTTATATGAAAGAGGAATCAAGTAATTTAAAAAGAAATGATGATTTAGAATTAAGTAAGGTTTGTGAGCAAACTAAAAAAGTAATTGCACATGATTTTGATATCTTGGTAGAGAGTTCTCCTGAATCAGCTTTTCTTTTTGTTTATGGTTTAGAAGATTATAAAGACTTTTGCTTGGAGTATTTAAAAAAAGACAATTCAATTATACTTAGAGATCGTGTTTTTAGTTCTTTCTTAGGAAAAACTAAGTGGTCTGTGGAATATGTAAAAGAGCATCTTGATGAATTGATTTTACGTAAACATTCATTGTCTTATTCGATTTTGAAATATTGTATTGCTTTTCACGATGAAGAATGGTTAAAGGAACTTTTGTATCATGATAATTTAGAAATAAGAGGCTATTTTATGTTGGAATTGATAGAAAGTTTTTGTTCTGATATTCAAACTAATAGATTTTTAAAATATTATCCTAATGTTCTTGATTATTTAGTTAAAAGGGATGCCGATGGTAAGATTGTTGAGAAGGTCAGTGAACAAATAGTAAGTAAGATAGCTTATTTTATGCTTAGTCATATAAATGACGAAAAAACATTTTATGCACTAAAAGAATTTATTTTTGCTAACTATGATAGTAATATTTTGGCTTCCCTATTAGATGGAAATAAAATGAATTTTCTGAAAAATGAAAAGAAATATGATTATTTGATTAAAGATGATGCAACAAGATTTTTTGTTACGTCAAGTAATTATAAATATGAAATGTATAAAGATGAGAGATTTGCTATTGATGAAAATGTTCGTGCTGATTTTGCTAGTAAAATAGAAAAATTTGTCAAAATTGATGAGAAAATAGTTGAACATATTTTTCGCTGTGGCTTAGGGGACAAGTTTTTAAGATATGTTGATACTTATATGAAAAAAAGTACGGCTTGTAATTTAGTTCAAGATTTAGGTAGAGGTAGTACAACTAGAACTTTCCGTGTTGGGGACTATGTTGTTAAGTGTTCTTTTCGTAAGTGGTATAAAGAAGAATGTCCTGATTTATATTTATTTGCTAAATGTTATGAAAAGGATTATGTTCGAAATGATTTAGGGGTAATTACTGGTGCTTTAGAAGTTCAAAAATATTTTTCACAAGTAGTTACAGAAAGTGAACGAAAAGTAATTAGTTGTTTTTATAGTTCAATGAATAAAGCTGGTTATGTTTTATTAGATCAATTAGTTGGAGAGGACAATACTTATAATTTATTTCATTTAGATAGTTATGAAGATGCCGACGTTGATGATTTTTCAAAATTACCAGAATGGTTTAAAAAAGATCCGGTAGTATGGGTTGATCGAGATTTAGTTCAAAAATTATAAATTTAGTATTAGAGATTATTTTATTTGTAAAATAGTTGTGTTATACTATGGAGATAGTAGTGGGAGAAGTGAAGTTAGATGGAAACAACATATATATTTGGTCATAAAAATCCAGATACTGATTCTGTTTGCGCCAGTATTAGTTTGTCTTATTTAAAAAATAAATTAGGTGGAGATACAGAACCAAGAGTACTAGGGGCTCTAAATAAAGAAAGTAAATTTGTTTTAAATTATTTTAAAGTAAAAGAACCAGAATTTTTAAATGATGTTAAAGTTCAAATAAGAAACATGCATTATAATAAAGAAGCAATGGTTGAGGAACATGAATCAATTTTTTCTACTTATCAATTCTTGTTAAAATATAAAGCGACAGGTTTACCTTTAGTTGATAAAGAAAAAAAGTTAACAGGGTACGTTAATGTTAAAGAGATATCTAAGTATTTGATAGAAGGTGATATGAATTATATTAAGACTTCTTATGATAATGTTATAAATACTTTAGAAGGTCAAGAAATTTTACGCTTTGATGATGAAATAGAAGGTCATATTTTAGCGGCAACATATAAGAGTAAAACTTTTATTAGTAGAATTAGTTTAATGAGAGATGATATTTTAATTGTTGGCGATCGTTATAAAATAATGGAATTTGCTGTTAACTCAGCTATTAAGTTATTAATTTTGGTTAGTAATATAACGTTACCAGATGAACTTTTAGAAATTGCTCGTAAGAATAAAGTTAATGTTATATCTGTACCAATGGGAACTTATAAATGTTCTAATATGGTTAAGTTATGTAATTATGTTAAATTAATTAATATAAATCCAACACCAGTTACTTTTAGTATTAATGATTATCGTGATTATTTTGTTGAAGTAAGTAATAAATTAGGTCATACTAATTATCCAATTGTTGATAAGAAAAATACTTGTTTAGGAATGATTCAATTAATTGATTCTTCTAATTATCAAAAAAGACCGGTAATTTTAGTAGATCATAATCAACAATCACAAAGTGTTGACGGTATTGATGAAGCTTTAATTATGGAGGTTATTGACCATCATAATTTAGGAACGATGGGTACAGCTATTCCTATTAATTTTAGAAGTATGCCAGTTGGTTGTACTTGTACAATTATATATAAAATGTTTCAAGAAGCCGGCGTTAAAATACCTAAAAATATTGCCGGAATAATGTTGTCAGCAATTTTATCGGACACTTTGTTGTTTAAGTCACCTACAACGACTGATCTTGATATTGAAGTTGGTAAAAAGTTGGCTAAAATTGCAATGGTTGATCCTTACGAATATGGATATGAAATGTTTAAGGCTGCATCATCAGTAGCGGGAATGACAGTTGAAGAAATTATTAATTCTGATATAAAATCATTTAAATTGAGTGAATCTAATATGGCAATTGGTCAAGTTATGACAATGGATTTAGAACAAATAAATGCAATAAAAGATGACATTATTAATTCATTAAATAAAATGTGTGAAAATGGTGGATATAAAATTGCCTTATTATTTGTTACGGATATAATAAAGAATGGTTCATATTTGTTCTATAATGAGAATGCAAAAGAAATCTTGGAAGACTCTTATGGTATAGAAGTATCTCAAGGAGTTTATATGGATGGATTTGTATCTCGTAAAAAACAAATGTTACCTCCTTTACTTGAAAACTTATAAAAAAAGAAATTTTTTCTTTTTTTTTGAAAAAATATTATATTTTAAAGAATTTTGGTAAAATAGAGATGGGTGATAATATGAGAGCACTGGTTACAGGAGCTAGTAGTGGTATAGGCCGAGATATGGCTTACTATCTAGGCGATCTTGGGTATGATGTGATTTTGGTTAGTCGTGATAAAGAAAGTTTAATGAAAGTTGCTGCTAAAATAAAAACAAAAACAAAAGTTATGGCTTATGATCTAAGTAAGACGGAGAATTGTTATAAATTATTTGAAGAAGTAAAAGATTTAGAAATTGATTTGTTAGTTAATGGAGCAGGTTTTGGTTTATTTGGTAATACTTGGGAAACTGATTTAAATAGAGAGTTGGAAATGATTGACTTGAATATTAAAGCTGTTCATATTTTAACGAAACTTTTTTTGCCGCAAATGATGAAACGAGATACTGGTCATATATTAAATATCGCTAGTAGTGCAGGTTTTTTGAGTGGACCGCTTTTGAATACTTACTATGCTTCGAAAAATTATGTTACTAAGTGGACTTTGGCTTTATATGAGGAATTAAGAAGAGTAAAAAGTCATGTTAGAGTAAGTTGTTTATGTCCAGGACCGGTAAATACTAACTTTAATAAAACGGCTGGTGGTTCATTTAATCTAAAAGGACTATCTAGTGAATATGTAGCAAAATATGGAATTGATAAGTGCTTAAAAGGCAAATTATTGATAGTTCCTGGAGTGACTGTTCGATTAGGATTGTTTTTGAATCGTTTTATTTCAAATAAAATGTCTTTAAAGATTGTTTATCATATTCAAAACAAAAAAGTAAGAGGTGGTAAAAATATTTAATAATATATTTAAAAATTTCCCAACTAAATATATTTATGCGGGTTATACAGTAAGAAAAGGATTAACTACTATTACAACATCAATTGATGGAAAGATTATTTATGATGTGATTTTGTATTCTTATATTGATGATTATTTATCTTTTTATTGTTTAATGGAAGATGGTAAATATAAAAATATGAAAGAAAATGTAAAAGTTGACTTATTGACGGCTGATCAATTAATTAGTAAACATTTGGAACGAGGAGATAATGTTAAATTAGATAAGTATCATGAGTATTTAGAATATGATAAGCAGAAACCTTATGGGGTTTTTGGGTTGCATACAATACCTGAATTATTAAAAATGGAAGAAGAACAAGCGCGTGCTGAAAATAAGGATATTCCGATGGCAGTTTTAGGTGGTGAAAAGGCAGCTTATACCGGTTTGGAAGTTGATGGTATTTTAAGAACTTTTAATCAAATGCACAATAGTCAAAAGAAAAGCTTAATTATTCCAGCAATAAAAAACTCTAGTACAGATACGATGGATTCACCGATAGGGGAAGAACTTGATTTTTATGATTTCGTTTCCAATAAGACGAGTGAAGAAATTGTTGCAGCAATAAAAGGAATTAATGAGGAAGCTGATGCGTTAGGCAATAAGAAATATGAAACGCTAGGTTTATAAAATATTCTCTAAAAGGAGAATATTTTTTGTGAAACAAATGTTTGTGTGCTATAATGACGATAGGTGTTGTTATGTTTAAAAAAATTTATGTAGAAATTACCAATGTATGTAATCTTAATTGTCGTTTTTGTCATGGAACAAAAAGGAAAAAAGAGTTTATTTCTTTAGATAATTTTAAGAAGCTGTTAGAAGAATTAAAGGGATATACAAAATACTTGTATTTTCATGTTATGGGGGAACCCTTATTACATCCTATGATTAATGAATTGATAGATGTGGCTCATGAAGAAGGCTTTTTAATAAATTTAACGTCTAATGGGTATTTTATAAAAAAAATAATGGATAATAAGAATGTAAGACAGGTAAATGTGTCGTTACATGGCTTTGCTCTAGAAAATGGAAAAAGTTTAAATGAGTATTTTAATGATTTGTTTGAAGCAACAGATAAAATGGTGCAAAATGGGACCTATATTTCTTATAGATTATGGGCTAAAAGTCCTTTTAGAAAAGAAATCATAAGTAAGTTAGAAGAAAAGTATCATGTTGCGATTACAGAAAATAATAATGTCAAATTAAGTCATAATATTTTTTTGGAATTCGATAATGAGTTTATTTGGCCCGATTTAAATAATGATTATTTTTCAGAGGATGGTTCATGCTTAGGATGCCGAAGTCATATTGGCGTTTTAGTTGATGGTACAGTTGTTCCGTGTTGTTTAGATAGTGAAGGCTTGATTAGGTTAGGAAATATTTACAAACAGAAATTAGATGATATAATAAACAGCGAGTTGTTTATAAATATTAAAAATGGCTTTTTAAATAATAAAAAGATTCACGAGTTATGTAAACATTGTATTTTTTATGATATAAGGAGGTAACCTGTGATAAAAGGGTATAAAGCGTTTAATAGTGATAAAACTAATAGATATGGTATCCCCTTTGAGGCAGGTAAAGCTTATAAAGTTGACGGAGATATATCATTTGGTAATCAAGGTAATGGATTTCATATGTGTACATCAATATCTGATGTTTTTAGATATATTGATGCAAATGATATAAATAACTATAAGATTGCCGTAGTTTATGGTTATGGAGATTCTGTTTTATATGAAGATGATTATGAAGGTTATTATGATATGTATGCGTGTAGGTGTATGTATGTAAAAAAGTTTTTAACGAGAAATGAAGTCTTTGAGATATTTAAAAAATTAAATGATTGGCAAGTTTTAAAAGTAATAAAAACGTCAAAATTGTTACCGGAAGAAATTATTTTTTTTAAAAATAAGTTTTCGAATAATGTAGCAGTTATGTGTGCTTTATTATATTACCAGTTTGGTGATAAAGATGTTTATAAGAAATATTATAGTTCTTGGAATCGTTCTTTTTTAATAGATAATTTAAATTTAAGGTTGGTGAATAAAAATGGATAAGATAATAATTAAAGGTGCAAGAGAAAATAATCTACAAAATGTTGATTTAGAAATTCCTAAAAATTCTTTGGTTGTTATGACTGGAGTTTCTGGCTCAGGAAAGAGTAGTTTAGCTTTTGATACTATATATGCTGAAGGTCAAAGAAGATATGTGGAAAGTTTGTCAGCTTATGCTCGTCAATTTTTAGGCGGCTCTAGTAAACCTGATGTTGATAGTATTGAAGGATTAAGTCCTAGCATTAGCATTGATCAAAAGAGTACCAATAATAATCCACGTAGTACAGTAGGGACAGTAACTGAAATTTATGATTATTTAAGACTGTTATTTGCACGAATTGGTGTTCCGTATTGTCCTAATCATCATGAACCGATTAAAAGTCAAAGTATTGAAGAAATGACTAATAAAGTTATGGGTTTCCCTGAAGGCACAAAGGTTGAGATAATGGCGCCTGTTGTACGCGATGAGAAGGGATCTCACCAACAAGTTTTAGATGATTTGAGACAGAAAGGTTACACAAGAGTTCGTGTTAATGGTGAAGTAGTTGATTTAGCTTCAGAAATTAAATTAGAAAAAAATAAAAAGGATACTATTGAAGTAGTGGTTGATAGAGTGGTTGTTCGTAGTGATGAACGTAGTCGAATCTTTGAATCAATCGAAAATAGTTGCGGCTTAGCTGGCGGAATGGTCTTATTAAAGATAATTGGTGGCGAAGAATTATTAATGAGTGAAAACTATGCTTGTGTACATTGTAATTTTTCAATGCCACAATTAGAAACAAGAATGTTTTCTTTCAATTCGCCATGGGGAGCATGCCAAGAATGTAATGGCTTAGGTGTGAAAATGAAAATATCTGAGGATTTATTAATTCCTGATAAGAGTAAGTCAATAAGAGAAGGGGGAATTTTAACTTTATCAGAAGATCAGAACACTTTATTTACGGAGGTGTCGACGGTAGCTGATTATTATGATATTGATTTGGATGTGCCTATCTCAAAACTTCCTCGTACTAAATTAGATAAGATTTTGTATGGAACAACTGAAGTGATGGATTTTAAATATGTTTCTAAAAATGGTAATATTCGAACTAAGAGTGATTTCTTTGAAGGGATTATAAATAATCTAGAACGTCGTCATGTTGAAACTAGTGCTGGTTGGGTTAGAGAATGGATAGAAGGCTTTATGATTGAAACAGAATGTTCTTTATGCCATGGAACAAGATTAAAAAAAGATATTTTAAATGTTTTTATCAACAAGAAAAATATCTATGATATGACGGCTTTAAGTATTGAAGACTTATTTGAGTTTATGAAAAAATTAAAGTTGACCAAAGAGCAACAGACAATCAGTGAATTACTGGTTAAAGAAATTTGTAATCGTTTAGAATTTTTAAATAACGTTGGCTTGGGGTATTTGACACTTAATAGAGCGGCGGGAACTTTATCTGGAGGTGAAGCACAACGAATTAGATTGGCTACGCAAATTGGTAGTAAGTTAAGTGGGGTTTTATATGTTTTGGATGAACCTAGTATTGGTTTACATCAACGTGATAATGAAAAATTAATTGCTTCAATGAAAGAAATGCGTGATTTAGGAAATACGTTGATTGTTGTTGAACATGATACAGATACAATGTTGGCCGCTGATTACTTGGTTGATGTAGGACCAGGGGCTGGTGTTAACGGAGGAAAAATAATGGCTTGTGGTACGCCGGAAGAAGTTATGAAAAATCCTAATTCGTTAACGGGTAAATATTTAACTGGTGAATATAAAATAGAAGTTCCTACTAAAAGAAGAAAAGGAAATGGATTATTTTTGGAGGTTAAGGGAGCTAAAGAACATAATTTAAAAAATATAAATGTTAAGTTTCCTTTAGGAAAGTTTATTTGTGTAACGGGGGTTTCAGGTTCAGGTAAGTCGACTTTAGTTAATGATATATTGTATAATGCATTAACTAAGAAGGTCTATAAATCAAAGACTGTGGTTGGAAAATGTAAAGAAATTAAGGGATTAGAAAACATTGATAAGGTAGTTCACATTACGCAAGATCCGATTGGGAGAACTCCACGAAGTAATCCGGCAACTTATGTTGGTGTTTTTGATGATATAAGAGATGTTTTTGCCAATATGAAAGAAGCCAAAATGCGTGGCTATGGTAAGAATAGATTCTCCTTTAACGTCAAGGGCGGTCGTTGTGAAGCTTGTTGGGGTGATGGTGTTAAAAAAATAGAAATGAATTTTTTGCCAGATGTTTATGTTCCTTGTGAAGTTTGTAAAGGAACTAGATATAATAAAGAAACTTTAGATGTTAAGTTTAAAGATAAAAATATTTCAGAAGTATTACATATGCGTGTTTCAGAAGCACTAGATTTCTTTGATAATATTCCTAAAGTAAGAAATAAAATTCAGGTTATGATGGATGTTGGTTTATCATATATTGAACTTGGACAACCAGCTCCAACGTTATCAGGTGGTGAAGCAGGCCGTGTTAAATTAGCTAAAGAACTTCAAAAGAAAGCTACTGGTAAAAGTGTTTTCATTTTAGATGAACCTACGACAGGATTACATAGTGATGATATTAAGAAATTGTTAGTTATTTTACAACGTATTGTTGATAATGGTGATACAGTAATTGTAATAGAACATAATTTAGATGTTATAAAAGTGGCTGATTATGTAATTGATTTGGGCCCAGAAGGTGGAGACCAAGGTGGAAGAATAGTAGCTACGGGAACACCAGAGGAAATTGCCAAAGTAGAAGAAAGTTATACTGGTCAATGGCTAAAAAAATATTTGTAGGATGGTAAATATGGCGAGGGAATTAGAAGTTACAAAAAAAGTTCGAAATAAACCAATGATAAAAAGAGTTGAATTAGAATATGGGGATATGAATTACATTATCGTTAATTTATTAGAAAATGTAATAGATGTTGACGGAAAATTGTGGGAATATCAAGCTGATGATGAAATAAAACAAAAAATATTCGATTTAGTATGGGATTATGCGGAATTAGATGAATTTGATTTTTGGCCAGATAAAAGTAAAGATCATAAGCCAATGTCTCCCAAATGGCGTTTAGCTTTTTATGATGAGTTTGATACTTATTATCATAAGAGTGGGGCTACTCATTATCCAGAAAATTTTATGAAACTTGTTGATTTATTAAAAAATCTAAAATAGGAAAAAGCTTTATTGAAATAGAGCTTTTTTAACTATTGGTAGATATAAAAAGATTTATGTTATAATGTTTTTACTGAGGAGGTATTATATGAATCCGGTAGCTTTTTCAATGGGACCAATTGAAATTAGATGGTATTCAATATGTATATTGACGGGAATTATAGTGGCTTATTTATTAGCGAAACAAGAGAGTAAAAAGTTCAACTATGAAAAAGATTTTATTTTTGATTTGGCTTTTTATGTAGTAATATTTGGCATTTTAGGAGCACGATTGTATTATGTTTTGTTTAATTTTAGCTATTATGCCAATAACTTTTTTGAAATATTTAAAATTTGGAATGGTGGTTTAGCCATTCATGGAGGAACTATTGCGGGGTTAATAACCTTAATAGTTTATTGTAGATTAAAAAAAGTTGATATTTTAAGAACGACTGATTTAATTAGTATATCTTTATTGCTAGCGCAAGCAATTGGAAGATGGGGAAACTTTTTTAATAGTGAAGCCCATGGCCCGATAACGACGTTAAGTAATTTACAAAATATGAAGTTTATTCCTTCTTTTGTTATTCAAGGAATGAAAATTGATAACGTTTACTATCATCCAACATTTTTTTATGAATCGTTGTGGTGTTTTATGGGAGCACTTTTCTTATTGCTTATTCGTCGTTATTTGAAAGGATTGAAGAAAGGACAATTAACCTGTTTATATTTTATTTGGTATGGAATAGGTCGTTTCTTTATTGAATCGTTAAGAACAGATTCGTTGATGATAGGCAATCTAAAAATGGCTCAAGTTTTTTCTATTTTATCAATTGCTTTTGGTTTGATTTTTTTAGCTTATTTGTTTATTAAGAAAGATAGTGAGATTTATTATAAGAAGGGAAAATAATTAATGGTTTATGATTTGATAATTGTCGGAATGGGACCGGCTGGAGTTACGGCTTCTATATATGCTAAAAGAGCGGGATTAAATATTTTATGCTTAGATAAAGGCATGGTAGGAGGTTATCTAAATTTTATTGATAGAATTGATAATTACCCTGGATACTATAATGTGACGGGACCAGAATTGGCTTTTAATTTGTATTCACAGATTAAACAGTTAGAAGTAAATTATAAGAATGAAGAAGTCTTAGATGTTGTTGAAGATGCTAATGACAAGATTGTTAAGACGAAAAAAAATGAATATCGTTGCAAATATTTAATTATTGCAACAGGTAGAGTATCTAGAAAATTAGGCTTGGAAAATGAAGATACCTTGTTAGGTAAAGGATTAAGTCATTGTGCATTATGTGATGGCTATTTGTATAAAAATCAAGATGTAGCAGTTGTTGGTGGTGGCGAAAGTGCATTAACAGAGGCCTTGTATTTAGCTAACATTTGTCAGAGAGTTTATTTAATTCATCGTAGTGAAAACTTTAAAGCGGCGGCAACTTTAGTTGATAGAGTTGTAAATAGTGATAATATTATTTTAAAGAAGAATCGAAAAATAGTCGCTTTAAATGTTGATGATGACAAGTTAGCTTCAGTAACTCTTGATAATGGAAAATGCTTAAATGTTTCATGCTTGTTTGCATATATTGGATATGTTCCTGGAACTAATTTCGCTATTACATTAGGTTTGGCTGATGAAATGGGCTATATAAAGGTGAATGAAAAGTATGAAACAGAGCGCTCGGGAATATATGCGGTAGGAGATATAATAAAAAAAGAAATGTACCAAATTGTTACAGCGAATGCTGAAGGAGCAATAGCAGCTAATGAAGTTATAAAAAGAATTAAAACAAAATAATTCTTTTTTTTAATACATAAATGTCGAATTTTTTTTCTTTTTGTGTTAAATTATATTTGGTGATTTGATATGTGTAATCCTTTAGTAATGGCATATATGGGCGATACGGTTTATGAAGATTATGTAAGAGAATTTTTGATAAGAAAAGGCTATGCTAAAATAGGTGAACTGCAAAAAGAAAGTTTAAATTACGTAAGTGCAACTAGTCAAAGAAAACATTTGGAAAGATTAATTAACGATGGCTTTTTGTCAGAACGTGAAATTGAAATAGTAAAATGGGGAAGAAATGCTAAAGGACCTCGTACTAAAAGTGCAGATATTGTTACTTATCGAATGGCAACTGGCTTGGAAGCCCTAATAGGACGCTTGTATTTTGAAAAAGATAATAAACGAATAGAAGAGATAATGAATTATATTTTAGGAGAATAATATGAAGGTATTTGGTAAAAATGTTTTTAATGAAATGAAAAATGATATTAAAAGTATTAAAAGAATTTATTTGGCACACAACTTTAATGATAATGAAATTTTAAGCTTTATTAAAGATAAAAAGATTAGTTACTCTTTCATGGATCTTAAAGCGATGGATAAGATGGTTGAAGGGAAGCATCAAGGAATTATTATGGTCGTTGATGATTATGAGTATGCTGATTATAAAAAGATGTTAAATGATAAAGTTGTTGTAATGCTTGATCATTTAGAAGATCCTCATAATTTAGGGGCAATTATTAGAACTTGTGAAGCAGCGGGAATTAAGTCTGTTATAATTCCTAAAGATCGTAGTGTGGGTGTAACGAGTACTGTTATGCGTACTAGTAGTGGAGCTTTGGAATATGTTGATGTAGCAATTGTTAATAATTTAGTAAACACAATTGAAGAATTTAAAAAAAATGGCTACTTTGTTTATGCGGCAGATATGGATGGAACAAATTATCGTGATGTTTCTTTTGCTGATAAAGTTTTATTAGTAATTGGTAGTGAAGGCAATGGCGTAGGAAGATTAGTGAAGAAGTCTTGTGATCAAATTTTGGCAATCCCACAATATGGGAGCGTTAATAGTTTAAATGCTTCCGTAGCAGCTGGTATTTTAATTTATGGTATTGTTAACAGGTAGGTTACTATGAATTACGAAAATTTTAGTGATGATTATTTGCTACAAATGATTAATGAAAGTAGTGAAGAAGCTAAAGACGCTATTTTTGAAAAATATCGATATATAATTGACATAGAAGTGAAGAAATATTTGAATATGGCATCAGTACTTGGATATGACTATAATGATTTGTATCAAGATGCATTGCTTGGCTTTGCCGATGCTTTGAATGGGTACCGGGATGATCGAAATGCTTCTTTAGCAAGATTTATCACAGTTTGTGTTGATCGAAGATTACAATTATCAATTAAAAAAGCTGGGCGTATTAAAAATAAATTGATAGCTGATTCTTTATCGTTGGAATATAATTATGAACAATTTTCATCCCCTTTACGAGATTTACTTAGTGATAATTCTTTAAATGATCCATTAGAACAAATAGTAAAGGATGAAAAGTTAAAAGAATTATTATCTAGAATAAAGGAAACTTTGTCAGCAGCAGAGTATGAAGTATATACTTTAATGATTAGTGGCTTGAATTATAATGAAATAGCGCTTATTTTGAATAAAACGCCAAAACAAGTTGATAATTCAATGCAACGAATAAAAACAAAAATAAAAAAGATCTTAGATGAAAGGTAGTAAAAGACTTGTATTTATAAAGGAAATGTGTTATTTTATTGGTAGCACGAAAAGGTGTTTTTTTAATACAAAAAAATGAGGTGAACTTATGGCACAAAAGCAAACAAAAAAAATGCTTGAAAAAGAAGAAATATTAGAAGAAGATGTTACTTCTGAAGTTGAAACTGATGCTTCTGAAGTGGTTGTAGAACAAGAAGAATTGGAAGAAGAAAGAGAAGAAAAAGAAAAATCTTCTAAAAGTGAAAAAAAGAAAAATGGCAAAGATAAGAAGAAATCTTCAGCTAAAAAAGAAGGATATTTTAAATCATTGAATAAAGAGTTAGAAAAGGTTGTTTGGCCTAAAGGTAGCGAAGTTTTAAAATCAACTGTTGCTGTAATAGTAATTTGTTTGATTTTAGTTGGCTTTTTTGAACTAACTCAATTATTAGTAGCATTTGTGAAAGGATTGTTTGTATAATGGAAAAAGAATGGTATGTTGTTAATACTTATAGTGGTCATGAAGCAAAAGTAAAAGAAAAATTGGAATCAAGAGCAGTTTCAATGGGAATGCAAGATCATATTTTTAGAGTAATAATTCCTGAAACTACAGAAGTTGAAATAAAAGATGGCGTAAAAAAAGAAAAAGTTAAAAAAATGTTTCCTGGTTATGTTTTAGTTGAAATGATCATGTCAGATGAAGCTTGGTATATTGTACGTAATACTCCAGGAGTAACAGGATTTATAGGTTCATCAGGACATAAAGCTAAACCAACTCCTTTGATGCCACAAGAAATCGATCATATTTTGGCAACAATGGGGATGAGTAGAGTTGATATTGAATCAGAAATGACTGTAGGTTGCAAAGTAACAATTATTGATGGTCCATTTAAAGGAATGACAGGAACTGTTGATAGTATTGATACAGAAAATAATAGATTAAATGTTTTAATAGACTTATTTGGACAAGAAACACCTGTTGAAGTAGAATTGTTCCAAGTTAACAAAATACAAGAATAAGCTTTGAATACAAAGCTTTTTTTGACTTTTATGGTTTCATTTAATATAATACATGCTGATGTAAAAAAGAGGGGGAAAAGTTTATGTATGGTTGTGAAACTTATCGAAAAGATTGTAATGAAATTTTGGAAAATTACCAGAAGAAAGTTACTGAAATAAAAAATAAACAAGACTTATTAGTGGTGAAAAATGCTAATAAAACTTTACAAATTATTGAAAATCCATTGATAAATTTTGAAGAATATTTCCAATATGTTGAAAGCTTAAATTTAAATCAAGATGGTTATCATAAATTGAGACGTAATGTTATGTTTCCGTCAGGAGGTTCGGTTAAAGCTTGGATTGTTGCTGTTTTTGAATTATGTCAAAGTGGGAAGATAAAAGAGCAAGAGATTGTTTATAAGGTATATTTATTGTATGAAAAATTTGTAATGGTACCTGGTGATGATTTGGCTCGTTCAATGATGAGATTGTCTTTTTTCTTAGGTTATGACGAAGAACAATTAGCTGACTTTTTACAAATTAAGTTATTTATGGTTCAAAAATTGAGAAAAAGAAAAGAACCTTTAAAAGAAAGAATTTTTAATAAATTACTTGAAGTGGAAAAAAATTATGATAGATCAGCCTTTGAAAGCTGGCAATTAGCTGAAATAGAACGTTTCTTTGTGGCTGTAAAAGCGTGTGATTATGAAAGAAAAGAAAAAAAGCCCAAAGTAATAGATAAAGTGAAGGAAAATAAGTCAAAGGAAATTACGTTTGAAGGTTGGTTAAATTATAATGGCGTAGAGGAATTAAAGGCTAAATTATTGGAAATTAAAGAATATTTAAAAGAAAATAAATTAGGTCATATTACTAATGATGCTCGTTTTTCAGATGGCTCTTTTATAAATGTTTTATTACGTAAATTTATACATTTTAATAATACGCCTTCACCAGCAGTTCCTGTAGAAATAAAGGAATATTTGGCTTCTTGCTTAGCAGAAATTACAGAATTGCTATTTGAAAATAAAAAAGTTATGGTAAATAAGGAAAGTAGTTTGAATTATGGTGGGGCTTTAGATAAAGTTTTGTATAGTTTCGATTTATCATATATTGATTTCTTTGAACGTACGCAAATTCCGGGTGGAGTTATAAGTAAGGCTTGTAGAAATGAAATTTTACCTAGCCAAGCTATAGTAAGTAAAATTTTATCATTATTAGATGAACTTGAAATTTCAACAGTTGATATTTATCAAAAAGAAATTTTGGAACAAACTAGAGTGATTTATAAGCAATTAGCTTGTAAAATAGATGATAAAAAAGGACAAATGATTTACAAATTGTATTCTGAAGAACAAGTATTAGAATTTGAAAAAAGCTTAGAAAATGATACTGCCAATCTCGCTTTAGCAGTTAAAAATAGTAAATATGATTGGTATTTGAAATGGCTTACTTTCTATCAAATATGTTCTTTAGAAAAGCGTAGACCAAATAAAAATGAGTATTTTTATGATGGAACAATAGCTTTTAAATGGATTAATACGCAACGAGATACCTTAGAAAGTAACAATGGTTGTGTAGAATTGTCAAAGGAACAAAAAGTGCTACTAGAGTTACTTCTTACTAAAATTAATGAATTGAATTATCAAAGACAAAATAGTGAAGAATTGAGAATAATTAATGACTTCGATAATATATTCAGTACTTTCTTAAATAAATTAGGTAATGGTGAAGATTTGTTAAATGGTCTTGCGCCAGAGGATGCGAGCAATTGGAATTTATTACAAAAAATGGTATTAAGTGGTAAATGGTTTGATGATGAACACGTTTTAAAGGTAAGAAAACTTAGAAATTTAGCTATTATTAATCATTATGCTGATAATCATGTTGATAATTATAAAGATAGTTTTGGTTTTAAACTTACTTCCTTAATGGATGCGTTTGATGTTTCCATAGCAGCATTTTCTAATTTGACAAATTCTTCTGTTGGTTCAATAGTGGCATATCGTCAAAATTATAGTACACCAACTGTTGAATCTGTTGAAAAAATGGAAGAAGTTCTTTCTAAGTTACAGGAACAAGTTATTAATATTGATCAACAATATCAAATTATTGCTTTTGCAGATGCTCTAAGTAAAATGAAAATGGATAAGAGAAAGAGAACATTGGGTTCTGACAGAAAAAAATATTTGCAAAATTTTGATCAGTATGTTTATGGAGAAACTGGTGAAGCTTTTGTTGATATAAATGATGGTATTTTTAGAAAAATAAAAGAAAATAATAGTGAATGGTATCAAAATTTTGTAGATACTTTTGAAGCTTTAAAGAAGAGTGATGGTTCACTATATGAAAAAAAAGGTTATTTAAATAAATTTAAGTGGTATCTTACGGCAATGAGAAAATTGAATAAAGGTCGACTAAGTTATGAACAAATTGTGCTTCTTAAGTATTTAGTGATGATGGAAAATAAAAATAAAGTTAAGTCTTTGAATGAACAATTTGATCGAAGATTTGCTGAATTGGAAAATTTTATTGATGTTAATAATAGAATTCCTAAATATGGGGAAACAAAATTAGATGATGATATTGATGCTTATTTATTTTATCGTGATTTGCGAAATAAACATTGGGGAGTTCTTCCAGCCAGATTTACTTGGCTCAATGATGAACAATATATTAAAGTAAAAAATTTGTTAATTAAGGTTACTACTATTCAGTATGGTTTGGAACAAGTACCTGATTATAGAGATGGAGATCAATTTTATGTTGGTAATGCACTAAGCCGTATGCGTCTTAGTTTAGGCCGCTCTAGTACGTTCTTACCTAATTTCTTTAAATTACCAGAATTTGAAGTTATAAAAATTTATAAGAATGAACGACCTTTAAGTAGAGATGAATTAATAAGTATTTTAAGTTATTTGAGTAATTTACCAAAAGATAAGTTACGTCGTGATCAATTGGTTGATGTGAATAATTTCTATAATTTGTTAGGTAGTTTAGAAAATAAGAAAAATAATGAATTATCTTATTCACTAGGAAAAAAGAATTAATAAAAAAATCTTGCATTTATTGATATAGTGTGTTAGTATCTTAGGTGCAATTATGTATATTTGTATATATGTGATTAGCTTAAGTGGGAGGGAAAAGCGGATTGCCCTAGACCACTTTCGCGAAAAAAATTTTTTAGGAGGTGTTTTTCGTGGCAAAAGAAGTCGTAAAGAAAATAAAATTACAAATTCCTGCTGCAAAAGCAACACCAGCACCACCTGTAGGAACTGTTTTAGGACCTGCTGGAATTAATCTAGGTGAATTTTGTACAAAATTCAACGATGCTACAAAGGATAAGGCTGGAGATATCGTTCCAGTAGAAATCAGCATTTATGATGATAGAAGCTTTGATTTCGTACTAAAAACTCCACCAGCTGGTTTCTTAATAAAGAAAACTGCAAAAATTCAAAAAGGAAGCACAAAAGGTGCAAATGAAGTTGTTGCAACAATTACTGTTGATGAATTAAGAAAAATTGCAGAAACTAAGTTACCTGATTTGAATGCTTACGATGTAGAAGCAGCAATGAGAACTATTGAAGGAACTGCAAGAAATATGGGTGTAGCTGTTAAAGGATTAAATGATGCTGAGTTAGCAGAACAAGAAAAAGAAGCTAAAGAAGAAGAAATTAAAGAAGCTAAGAGAGAAGCTGAATTAGAAAAACTTGAAGCTGAAGCAAATGAATCTCACGAAGTAGAAGTAATTAACGAAAATAAAGAAACAGAAGAAGAATAATTTATAATATAAATATAAGTTAATATATAAAAGTCCGCTAATAAACCACAATTAGGAGGTAAAATAATGAGAAAGTTAGGTAAAAAGTATGTGGAAGCTTCTAAAAAAGTAGAAAAGAATACTCTTTATACTAAAGAAGAAGCAATTAAATTAGTCAAAGAAACTGCCATAACTAATTTTGATAGTACAGTTGAAGTTGCTTTTAAGTTAAACTTAGATACTAAAAAAGCCGATCAACAATTAAGAGGATCTATGGTATTACCTAATGGAACTGGAAAGACTAAAAAAGTTTTAGTAATTGCTAAGGGAGAAGCTGCAGAAGCTGCTCGTAAAGCAGGTGCTGACTATGTTGGTGATACTGACATGATAGAAAAAATCCAAAATGAAAATTGGTTTGACTATGATGTTATTGTTGCTACTCCAGACATGATGGCTCAATTAGGTAGAATTGGTCGTGTTTTAGGACCTAAAGGTTTAATGCCAAACCCTAAAACAGGAACTGTAACAATGAATACTCAAAAAGCAGTAGAAGACATTAAAAAAGGTATGGTTAGTTATAAAACTGATTCATATGGAAATGTTCATACAATTATTGGTAAAGTTTCATTTGATGATGATAAATTACTTGAAAATTTAAATTATGTTGTTAATACAATTAACAAAGTAAAACCAGCTGTTGTAAAAGGAAAATATATTGAAAATATTTCAATATCTAGTACAATGGGACCTGGTGTAAAAATTGATAAAAATTCTTTTGACATTTAATTGTTAATAGAATATAATAAATTTGTTGAAAAAAAGCGTTTTTCCAAAGACAGCAAGTACAAAAGTAAATCTTGCCGAGGATACTTATTTTATGACATGATGAATGTTGTATTTTAAGCTTTTCCTTGGGGGAAAAGCTTTTTTAAAATCCTAAAGGAGGGAAAAAATGGCAAGTTCAAAAATTTTAGAAGCTAAGAAGTCAATCGTTTCAGAAATTCAAGATAATGTAAAAAATAGTGAATCAGTTATATTATTTACATATCAAGGTTTAAGTGTTTCTGATATGAGTGAATTAAGAAGAGAACTAAAAAACATTGATAGCGAAATTAAAGTTTATAAAAATACTTTAGTAAAAAGAGCTTTAAATGAATTAGATTTAAACTTAGATGAATTCTTAGAAGGTCCAAATGCAATTCTTTTCGGAAAAGATTTGTTAGAACCAATTAAAGTTTTATCAAAATTTGCTAAAGATCATGATAAAGCTGAAATCAGAGTAGGTATTATTAGTGGTGCTAAAGCAGATTTAGATACAATTAATGAATATGCAGCAATTCCATCAAGAGAAGGCTTACTTACTATGTTGGCTGGTGGAATGATTCAATATGTTAGAGATTTAGCTATTGGTCTTAATATGTATGCTGAACAATTAGAAAAATAATTAAAGTGAGAAAGGAAGAAATAAAAATGGCAAAATTAACAAAAGATGAATTTATAAGTGCTTTAAAAGAAATGACTATTCTTGAAGTTAAAGAATTAGTTGACGCAATGAAAGAAGAATTTGGTGTAGATCCAAGTGCTGTTGCAGTAGCAGCTGCTCCAGCAGCAGGAGCTGAAGCTCAAGAAGATAATGCAGCTAAAACAGTTGTATTAAAAGAAGCTGGAGCTACTAAGATGCAAGTAATTAAATTATTAAAGGAAATTACTGGCTTAGGATTAGTAGAAGCTAAAGGTTTAGCTGATAATGGTGGAAATGTTAAAGAAAACGTTCCTGCTAAAGAAGCTGAAGAATTAAAAGCACAATTAGAAGCAGCTGGCGCTACAGTTGAATTAGTATAATAGCTTTTAAAAAATAAAAAAACGACTTAAATTAATTGAGTCGTTTTTTCATGGTGGAAAAAAATTTTATTGTGTATTATAATTATTGATAGAAAGAGGGGAGTAATATGAAACTTAATAATCATGGCTGGGGAATGAAAAATATGGTTATATATTGTTGTATACTACTTCTCTTTTTGATTATTGCTGTTTGTAATGTACAATCTTTGTATAAAAATATGGATGTTAATCAAATAGGTAACAAACAAAATAATAATTCAACTACTACAACAAATAATAATAATGGAACGACTAGTGACAAAAATTCAACTAAGTATATTGACTACAGCATTTATCGTGATTATGAGAAAAAAATGGCTGAGGTTGGTAAAAGTTACGTAATTGATAACCGTGACACTTTGCAGACGGGGATTGCTTCGGTTTTGTTAGCAGAATTGGTAACAAATGGATATATTGATCAACTTTATGATCAAGTTAATAATATTGAATGTTACGGTTACGTTAACGTTTGGGATGATGAAAATGGGGTATATCAAAGTCAGGCTTATTTAAAGTGTTCAAATTATACTACTGAAGGATATTAGGAGGAGTAAAATGGGAAAAAATAATAATAAGAAGAGAAAAAGAAAAAATTTTAAAACGATTATGAAAAGTCTTTGGAATCAAATAAAAACATTTTTTATTGGTTTATATTTGAAGTTCAAAAAGCTACCAAAAAAATTACAGAAGTTAATTTCTTTATGGGTAATTATCTTTTTAATAATAATAATTTTGATATTTTTCTGTGGAAATAATAGAAAAGTTGTTGTAAGTCATGAAAAAATGGAAGAAGATGTTGCAGCAGCAGCATTAGATTATGTAAAAACTCGTGAAATATATCCGACAGAAAATCAAAAAATGCGTTTGAATATAAATACTTTGCTTGAAAATGGTGATTTGTATGATGATGCTGTTGATAAATCATGTATTGGTTATGCACTAATTTATTATGATGAGACAAAAAATGATTATGATGTTAAGGCATATTTGAGTTGTAAAAACTATGAAACGGATGGCTATACTTTTGTTGAATAGTTGTAAGATATTTGTATGTTAAACATTAGTTAAAATGTTACCGATTTATAATATAGATAACAAACAAAGGTTAACTTTGTTTGGCTTAAAATT
>CAKOHV010000020.1 GCA_934086145.1 uncultured Bacilli bacterium | reverse complement strand
AGATTGCCATCGTCATCAAAGAAATTAGTAATGTCATAACTTAGTAATAAGTCATCTTCTAATTTTATTCTTTGTTTAGGAGGAGAATTGTTACTAAACTCATAAACGGCATCGATAGGAGTTGCAGGATTAGTTGTACTAACTATTCGTCCTTCTTTATCTTTTAAAGTTAAATAGACATTCAAAGCTGTTTCTTCAACATTTTTCTTTTGATATTCTTGTTTTGTTGTTTTAGTAAAAGATAGGAAGTTGGTTTGCACAAGATCAGTCTTTTTGACTTTGACATAACTAAAATTAGCGACATTTAAAGTAGTAATAAAACATAATAAAATTAAAGCTAGCTTAGCGCGAATGAGTGAATACTTCTTTTTATGTAATTTTTTTATAAAATAAGTTATATTTAAACCAAAAGATATAACCAAAAGAATTAATAAAATAATACTAAATTTACTCATAATACTACACCTGCTCTACTTGATAAAATCATGTCATTCTATCTTTATTAATCATATCAAAAATTTACTAAAATTGCTATCCTTTTATAATGAATTTAAGTTAAGCAATAATTAACAATTAAAAAGCCTACACTTTCGTGTAAGCTTTAGAAAATATTTTATTTTATCTAGCCAGCATAAATGACATATGCATAGTAAATAACAAAGATAATTAAGAAGATAATACCTTCATTACGTGATATTTTTTTATCTTTCCAAGAGAAAAGGAATAATAATAAAGCGCTTAGAATCATGGCCGCAAGATCAATGTAGTTAAAGGTTACTTTACTGATACTGCCTAAAAGGGCAACAGGAACACCAATTACAACACCAATATTGAAGATGTTACTACCAACAATGTTACCAATAGCAATGTCATATTCACCTTTACGGGTTGCAGCTACTGAGGTAACAAGTTCTGGTAATGATGTACCGAAAGCAATGATAGTTAAAGCAACCATCTTTTCACTTACCCCAATGGCTAGAGCTAAAGAAGAGGCATTATCAACAACTAAGTTACTACCAATAACAATGGCAATTAAACCACCAAGTGTATAAAGAAGAGCTTTACCCATTGATAAATATTCTTCGTCTTGATTGTTATCGATTTTTTTACGAGCCATACTAATTAAGTAATAAATAAAAATAGTAAAAAATAATAGTAAGACAATACCGTCACCTCTAGTAAATTCATTGATGATATGTTTATCAAAGAGACTATCAGATAGTAAAACGGCAAATAGTGTTGTTATTAATAAGGTAATTGGTAATTCTTTTTTGACAGTATTATTAGTAACATTTAGTGAATGAAATAAGGAAGAAATACCTAGGATTAATAAAATATTTAAAATATTACTACCTATAACATTGCCTAAAACAATATCTCCACTATTATTAAGAAGTGATTTAACACTTACAGCAAATTCTGGGGCACTTGTACCAAAAGCAACAATGGTTAAACCAATTAGCATTTTGGATACTTTAAAGTTCCCAGCAACGCTGGATGCTCCATCAACGAAGACGTCAGCTCCCTTGATTAGGATAACAAAACCAACGATTAATAAAATTACATCTAAAATCATTATACACACCCTAACTTTTAATATGTTTTGATTATACCACTTTTAACGAAAATATGGAATTGATATTGAGTTATTGGATTAATTCTTTTGTTTTAGGTTAGTAAAAAAGAAAAAAGAGCCTTAATAAGCTCTATTAGTATTAAAAAAGACTATTTTAAACCATTAACCATTCTTGATGATAATTTATTTTAGTATGACAATATTCACATTGCCCTTTGGTTACATCAAGGGAAGCCCCACATTGAGGACATTTGATAAGATTGGCTCCGTTCTTTAAACTGATAGTTACGGACGGAAGATGACGTAAGGTATAAGTTTCATTAAGATATTTAACCTTAATTTTATTATTTTGATAGGATACTACTCTAATATAGGCTTTAACTTTAACATACATTGTATTATCTTGATAGTACTCAGTAAAATTATCATAGTCTAAGATATCATAATCAATTATGTTTGACTTATTATAGTAGTGTTTTTGAATTTCATAGTTTAAATTATTAAAAAAAGTTTTTTTATTTATTTTAGTACGTTCCCAAAAAGCAATTTGCTTTTTATTTTGATGGTCTTTATATATTTTGATGGGAGATAAGATAAGGTAGGCATCAAGAACGTAGAAAAAGTAAAACAGGATGAGGGATAAGGTTAAGCTATAGGTGAAGATTTTTAAAAGATCATAAGTATTAAAGGTTCGAGAGGTATTTTTGATAAAGAAATAGCATATTAAGAAGCTTATGAGACAGTCGATTAAAAACGTAAGCAAACGATAGATGGGACTTCTTAAGACACGATCATAGTGTTGTTTAGCTCCTAGGTCTTTTTCGGTATAATCGATATTATAATGTGTTCGACAATAAGGACATCCGTTAAGAAAAGCAGTTAGTTTAGAATGCATCCCACAATTGGGACATGTTGTTTCTTGGTTACCATCTTTAGCAAAGAGATATGTATAAGAAATGCGAGAATCAAATTTATTCTCTGTATGAACTAGTTGATTATGAAGGTAATATTCTTTCTTACAGCGAATACCGTTTTTGATATCATCATTATAAGAATTATTGGTATTACGTTCTAAAATGTCATGGTTAACAATATACTTTGTTTTAATGTTTATATTTAATTTATTCAATTTGTTTACTTGGTTAGTCTCAGAAATTAATGGCATACTTCATTTTTCCTATCTATTATTGTTATTATTGTTGTTATTGTTGTTATTATTATTGTTATTGGAAGAGAAACCGCTACTGCTTCCCCTACTACTTCTGCTGCCACTGCTACGATAAGTATCGATTATCAATGGGAAAATGGTTAGGCCTTTTTGGTTAAGCAATAAGCCACGAATATTAGGGTTTTTACAAGTAGTATAAATAATTTGTTGCGGATTTGTGGTGTCGGGGGTAGATAAATAAAGGCCATTACTATTACCACGGATTAACCCATCAGGATTTTTTTCTAAAAAATCATAGATTTCTTCTAGGTTTTCCATGGTCAAATTGTAGTGTCTTGTTAAGTCAATGCATCTTTTTTTTCTTAATATTTCTTCGTATGTTTCTGGTTCTTTATTCATATTTTTGCTCCTTGTCTAAATAATAAAATTCAATATTAGGGAATGGTAAGTTAATAGCTTGAATATGATAATAAGCATTATTTTTTTGTTTTAGATAGTGATAATCTCGTAAGGCGGAAGTGGTAAAAAAGATGTTATTAGGATTATCAAGAGAATATTGTTTCTTGTATTCCCGGATAAAGTTAGTTATATCATATTCGTAGAAGTCTTCACTTGTAGAAGTTGAATCATCAAGAACCCCTTTGTAGATTTGGATAGTAGCAAGATGGCGTTGTTTAGTTCTATTTTCATCACCATAAGTTACTAGGGAACCTGATAAAAGCATGATATAAAGCGAATTATTTTCAGGGTAATCGCATTCTTCACTAAGGAGATGTTTTTTTAAACAAATAGTGACTTTGGATAAAGGGGTTAGATATATAATAAGGCGACTATTTTTTAAGATTTGTGATTCTAAAGGGTACTTAGTGTCGTCTACTTTTAAAAAGAATGATTCAGAATCATAGATATATTTTAATTTTGGATCATTAGCAATAAGTTCAGACAAAGTTGGGATTTCAGAGTTTGGTTTAGGAGATGGACAATATTGAGTAGGATCTTCTAGACGCATTTTACAAACATAGTCATAAACAAATTCTTCGTTGTTATCATCCGGTTGATAGTTACGATCTTGATACATTTGTTGTTGTAACTTGCAGGTATAGCTTTTATTGGTATGATAATTATTTTTTACAAAGGGACACCCAGTTTTGCATAAATAGAGGTATCCACATTGACGACATTCATCATTAAATGGTTCTTTGTTATGATTTAGAAAGATTTTTTGGTAAGCAGTAGTCATTATTTCGGCAACCGTATTATGATAAATGTTTCCATAATAATAGTCGGGATTTTTTTGACCACGGACGCAAGAGTAAATATCGCCATTTTTTTCTAAAAGGAAGAATTTTTCACCACAGTTATCGCAATTTGAACAGTAAGTTGGACCAAATTCGTCGAACCATGGACCATTAACGCCGCTATCCAAGTTAGTACCATCAAAAGCCGCATGCATTTGGTTGTAAAAGTCAACTTGTTCTTCTTCAGTTAAGTGATGAAGTAAGCCGTTAGAGTTATAATCAAAGCCGATCATGAAGTTAAAGTCATTCATATCAAGGCAGGTCTTTTGATCTAAATATTTAATATCTTCGATTATTTCGGTGATGTGAAGGTAATGTTCTTTAAAAATTGTTGCCGAGACCTTTTTCTTATTAGGAATGTCATTAAGAAGTTCGATGTTGGCTAAGATTTTAGGTAAGGTTTTGCCGCCAGCTTTGGTTAAACGATATTCATCATGTAAAGATAATGGTAAGTCCAAACTTCCTGAAATAGAGACATTAAATTCTTTAATGGTATCGAGATGTTTATCAAGATTAAAAAGATTAGTTTTTATATGAGGAGTACCAACTTTGAAACCAGCTTGAGCTAAGAGTTCCTTATTATCTGCATAGTACTTGCTAATGTAAGCAATTAAATTATGAAAGTCAGTATGTGATAAGGAAGTAACTTCCCCACCATGAAGAGATATGTTAAAGGGGATAACATTACTAGAACGAAATTTATTAATAGCATATGTTAAAGTGTCTAAGGGATTTATTTTTTGATATTCATCTTTAGTATTATCTTCTAAATAACAATATTTACAAGCCATATTACAAGCCATAGTTGGCACATAGAGTAAATGAATAAATTTATTAGGCATTGTAATCCCCTACCTTTTTATCAATATTTATGGTGACATATTCGTCAGTATAATCGATAGCTGTAAAATAATAATCTTCAACATGACGAGGTTCTTTATTTAAAGGAATATTAAAGTAATTAGTTACACCATCTTTTATATAAAACCACGTTGAATCTTGGCCTTCTATTGAAACGGTTAGTAATTTCATATCTAATATTTCAGTTGAACTAAGATATATCTTCTGGATGCCGCCAACAATGAAACGATTGGTAAGCGGAAGGTTTTGCTCTTCTAAGTTATGTGTTTTGGAAGTATAGCGCGAGATAGCGGTTGGACTTTCTTTGAAAGCTCTTTCATTAACCATAGTTTGAGCCGGAATAGTGATGAAATTTAAGCTTGAACATTTACGGAAAGCAGAAGAGCCTATTTCAGCAAGTTGACTATTTTCAGAAATGTTTACTTCCTTTAATGAAGAAGCTCCGTAAAAAGCATGACCGCCGATACGGGTAACTTGATCTGGGATAGTAATGGTCGTTAAAGATGAACAATTTTCAAAAGTATTGCCACGTATTTCGGTTAGGTTTGATGATAAGTGGACAGAGGTTAAATTAGTAGCATTATAGAAAGTTTCGCCACCCATTTCGTTTAGAGTATCAGGCAAAGTTATTGATGTTAGAGAACGACAATTATAAAAAGCTCCGCCACCCAAGTATTCCAAGTTATTAGGAAGTTTTACTTGAACTAAATTGTGATCATTTTTGAAGGCTTGGCCTCTTATTTCAGTGATGGTATCAGAAAGCACCACTTCTTTTAAGAAAGGCATATTAGAGAAAGTGTTACCACGTAGGGCAATGACTTTTTGTCCTTTATGAGTCTCCGGAATAGTTGCTTTAGTAAAATTAGTTAAGCCAAAAGTATAGAAACGAACGGCATAACCATTATCTTGTGGTTCATACATGATACGTGGTTTAATAAAAATAAGCATTGGAGTTAATATGGCCAAAAGAAGGGATACGATTAAAATAGTTGAAGATGTATCTTTAACAAGAGATGCTTGATAGGTCATTACAATATTAGAAATTTTTTCATTAGGACGAGCTTCAACTTCACGGGTAATAATTTTAACTAAATTAACTTTTTTAGTAATAATAAAGAAAATAATTAAAATGATCAAGCCAATAATGTATGTTAAAGGTGGGAAATGAAAGAAGATTAAAGTTATATAAAGAAAAACAAGGAAAGAAAAGATGATATTTAAAAGATTCTTTCTTTTTAAAATACTAGATGGAATTAAGCCGGCTTTTTCATTGCTTAGAGCAGTGGCGATTTCTTTTTGGACAAAGGATTCAATAACAACGTCATCTTCATTTTGATAAATTTCAGCAAAGTTATCGATAGAAACATAATGATTTTCAAGATACTCGGCACCACATTTTGAACATATATTTTCCTCTGGTTTTAAGATAGCATGACAATTAGGACATTGTTTTAACATATTAGCATCTCCTTTAAGTTCTTCTTGATTGTTATTTAATTTATCATCAGGATCAGTATAGGGATTATTATAAAGATAAGGATCTTTTTTGATGGCCGTAATGATGGGGACAATGATGAAAGCACCAATAATAAAAATAGCAACGTCACAAATTATAGCCATTTCCGGATTGATAAAATCAAAAAATATTAAGAAAATAAAGCGCCACGTATCAAAATCCTGTAATTTTTGCGTATAATCGCCTTTTGAACTTACTCTTGCGATAGGTTTTAAAACATGAGTTGTCATAGGTGATGTTAAAAATAATTCTATCATAAAGGCAAGAGGCAAAAAACTATATTTATCACTTGAATTCAGAACCATTAAAATAAAAATAAAGGAAAATAATACTATATATAAGCGATTTTTCTTGTCCTTTTTCATACAAACACCTCTTTACAACACCTTTTATGTTCTTCTATTATCATTCTAATTATAGCATATGTTAGAAGGATTATATATAATATTAATTGTTAAATCTAAGTAAGTAGCCATCTGGATCTTGTAATAAAAACTCTGAATCTTGATATACTTTTCCCGAAGCTTCGTACTTGTTAACTTTAAGAGGTAAAAAGATTTTTATTTGTTGTTTGGTTATAAAATCATAGTATGCTTGAACGTTTGCTAAAGACATGCTGATATTTAGACCATTTCCAAAAGGATAAGTTAATTGCCCGACTTGCCAATGCTCATTTACTTCTTCAATCATAATTTGGTTATTTTCTAATTCTAAAAAGCAAAATTTATCTTGAGGTCGTTCATAGACGATATGAAAGCCTAGTTTTTGATAAAAAGCTTTACTTTGGGCAATATTAGAGACACTTAATTCGGGAATCAAGCTATTAAAATTAATATCACTGGTAATTATTTCATAGTTGGTGTTTTTTTCTTGGAATTCAATTAGGGATGAAATGGCTTCTTTACTATATGCTTTATCAGCAATAATTAATTTTGAAGCATGCTTACCTTTTATAATAGCAATGCACTTACCTGTGTACTCAGTTAAGGGATTAAAAATACCTAAAAGATAGCAAGAAAGATTAGGCTTGGTATCTTTTAAATAGCCACAATTGAGTGGATAGATGAAGGAAGTTCCTTGGCTTCCTATGGGATGATCAATAATAATAGATAGTTCTTGATTTAAATATTTTTCAATTTTTTGCATAATAAATTCTCCTTAATTTAGCTTGATTATAGCATGGAGAACTTGAAAGTTAAAGATGGTGAAACACAAAAAAAGATAAAATGTTTTTTCATTTTACCTTGTTTTTTTCTAGTTTAATGGGGAATTAAATTCAACTAATTCTGGACTATAAATAATAGCACCTGATAAACTGGTTTCCTTTGTTTTGAAATTATGCATTACATAAATACCAATTGGATATTCATTATTCGTTGGTTCTCCTACTTGTTCTAGATATACACAATCACTAGTATTATCTTTGCATGTATAAGTTCCTTCTAAGTTGTATATTTTAGTATCAGATTTACTTTGGTAATAACCTACAAATAAAGCCTTAGTAGCTTTGATGCTAGCAACATTTTCTTCATGGTATAAACCAGATTTTTTAGATTGTGTAATGAAAAGATCAAGAATTTCTTCTTTTGTAAGATCATACTCATCTGTATAACCAACATCACTATCGCTATCACTATCTTCTTTAAAAGTTGCTGAATAAAGATTAGTTACAGTATCGTTTTGCATTTCAACATAGAAGTTAAATTTGTATGATCCATCACTATTCTTATCTTGTTCTTGTTCAACGTAAACACAAGATGAATCATTGTTACTGCACTTATAATTACTTTCAATTTGATATGTTATAGTATCATTTTCTTTTTGAACATATTCTACTTTAGTAAAGTTCCAACTTGTTAAATTTTTTTCATTTAATAAGTTTTTACTAGTATAGAATTCTTTAATAGCTTTTTTTACTTTATCATGAAGATTAGTATCAGAATCAAGCGTTGTGTTATCTTCAACAACTTTATTGTTAACAAAAGTGCTAGAAAGATTTTTAATAGCTAACTTAGAGTTACTTTCTTCAACATCTAGATAAAGAATGAATGAATAAACATTATTCTTTGGTTCAGATGCTTGTTCTTGGTAAACACAGCTATCAGTTTTGTCTAAGCAGGCATAAGATCCCGTTACCTTGTAAATAAAATTACCATTGATTTCATAGTAACCAATGTACTCTACTTTATCAATATTCCAAAAGGAAAGATTCTTTTTATCAACAAAACCTTTTTCATAATAATATTCTTTTAATAGAACAATTATGGAATCACTAGTTTCGTTAGTAGCTTTTTTAGTATCAGTAACATTAGTCTCATTTTTATTTGAGCCCTTTAAAATTTGTTGGTAACAGTAAAAACCAACTGCTCCCCCTATTATTAAGATTAAGACAATCGCGATGATGATTATTGTTTTTTTATTCTTTTTCATATAAACTCCTCTTATCTACGGAAAAATCCCTTTCCTTAGCTTGATAATATCATTATACAGCAAAATTGTAAACAAAATTTTTTTTCGATATGTAAATTGACATTTTTACAAGTTAATTTTTAAGATAAGATGGCTTGATAACTATTCTCGTCACTAGTTATAGTAATGTGATAGGTATTACCATAATGAGCATTAATTTGAACAGGGTTTAGGGTAAAACTCAAAGAAGCTAGGTAATTATCTTCGTAATTAGGTTCAACATACTCGGTTACAATTTTAAAGGTTAAAGTTAAATCTGTAATATCAGAGGCATTATTAAAATCTTGTTTGCTTAAAGAATAAGTTAAGTTATCATTATGTTTAATTAAAGACTTATTAGCATTAGAAACTCCCCCACTACCAGAAGCATCTTTAGTTTCATATTCAATTAGAAGTAAACCAAAATCTTTAGGAACATCTAAGTTAATTTGCAAGATTATTTCGTCATCGGAAGTTTTGGTTTCATCTACCTTATTATTTTTATTTATAATAAGACATAAGATAATACTAAGTAGAATGATAAGAAAAATTATTTTTTTGTGATGCATAGTTTTATCTCCTTTCCTCGTTCATTTTATAATTATTAAGTATTAAATATAAGGAAATAGAACTAGAGTTTATTTAAAGAATCAAAAAACAGATTAGCTCTGTTTTAATAAAATTATTGAATAACACAGAAAGTATAAAATGTCTATTTAGATAATTATTTTTCAGTAGAGTCACAGTATTTTTCAATGTTAGTAGGATCATAAGATTGATTTTTTAGAATTTTATAATATTCATTTTTAGTATCTTTTTGGCATCTAACAACATCATAGAATGGTGTGTCATAATATATGGTTGTATCGGCCCAAACTTTTTTTATAGCAAAGCGAGGAGCTTGATGGATATTAGCAACACTTAAATAATCAATAAAAATTAACATGATAACAAATAAAATAAGGTATCCTAGATTAAGAAGTATTCTATTATATAAGCAAAGCTTTTTAGTAAAATATGCAACACCAATTAAGGAAAAAATAGCTCCAAGGATAGAATAAATACTTCCCCAACTACTTTCACTAGGAAAGATTGTTAGAGCCGTAACGGCTATTAAAAGACCAAAGGATAGAAAAAGGACGCCGATTAAGTTATTTTTAAATGTTAGAGTTTTATTAGAATAATCGATAGTATTTATGATATTTTCTTCTAATTTTTCTTGATAAGATGCTTGGCTCACTTCTTCTCCACTCATTAAATCATTAATTGAAATATCAAGAATTTGACATAGTGGTTTAAAGAGGGCAAGATCGGGCATATTACGGCCATTTTCCCAGTTACTTATTGATTTATCGGTGACTCCTAACTTTTCTGCTAAGGCACTTTGAGTTAATTTTTTCTTTTTGCGGCAAGTCATAATAAACTTACCAATTTTTTCTTGATTCATATAATCATTCCTTCCTGTTTCATTGTATTAAAAGAAATAAATTTATAACAGGAAATAAATCTAGAGTTGGTTTTAATTACTTGATAAATGGTAAAAGTGTTAATTTTTTAAGTAAAGTTAACAAGTTCCGCCATTATCTTTAAAATAAGTATTGATGTATTCAACAAGAATTTTACCTTTTTTAAATTCTTTATCTTTAAGTAGGTCTGTAATATACTCACTACCACTAGCATCAACTATATTATCATTATTATCTGATTCAATAAGATAATGGTATTCTTTATCATTCATGGTACATGTTAAAGCAACGGTTTGATTTTCGACAGCTACTTCTGATGATGATTCTATTTTTTTATTATAGGGAACCATAAACATAACAATAGATATAATGATTAGGGCCACATAGATAATAAAAAAGATTCCTACTACTTTTAAAATCTTAATAATTATGCCGGCTAATTTTTCAGTATTACTAACCTTTTCAACGATGACAGATTTAATGTCATTATTAAGTAATTCATCTATGCTGATATTTAAGACTTTAGATAATAATTTTAATTGTTCTGGATTGGGAGAGGTTTCACCTAATTCCCAATTGGAGATGGTTTGTCTAGTAACATCGACTTTCTCCGCTAGTTGTTCTTGACTTAATTTATTTTCTTTTCTTAATTTTAAAATGTTTTCGCCTAATTTCATTTTAACCTTCCTTTCGCTCTTAATTATATAGAAAATGTTTAATAATTTTCTACCAAATAACTTTGGAAATAGCGCAAAGTTTTTTAACATTTAATTTTTTTCTAGTGTTTTAGATAGTTCTTAGGAGATTGAAAAAATTAAAATAAGCTTAATTGTTTTTCAGATGTTTCTTTTTTATAAGCTGCAATTATGTCAGACATTTGGTAAAGAAGACCATATTTTTGACATTCTGTAGAGAAAACTTTGTATAAATGGCGATAATTAGGGACAGAACAATCGTAACGATCTTGATAATAAGCAAGATATTTTTCTTTAAGACCAGGGAAATGCTGATCTAATTTTTGGAAATAATAATCTCGTTGATTTTCTCTTAAAGTCATGCCCATATAAGTATGAACAAATTTTGCTCCACTCATAGCAGCGAGTTTTACTAATTTTTTTATATCTTCTTCGCTGTCCGTAATAAAAGGTAGAACGGGATTTAACATGATTCCAACAAAAAGGCCATTATCGCTTAGCTTTTTGATAGCTTGGAATCTTTTAGAAGAAACACATACGTTAGGTTCAATTATTCGCGCCAAGTCATCACGAGGTGTAGTAATGGTAAATTTAATGATAACGTTATTGTGAACATTTATTTTTTTTAGGAGATCTAAATCACGAAGGATTAGGTCACTTTTGGTATCAATAGAGACACCGAAGCCATACTTAGCAATGAGCTTTAAAGCTCCCCTAGTCTGTTCATAGGTTCTTTCAAGAGGATTGTAAGTATCAGACATCGCCCCAATGCCGACAACACCGCGGACTTTTTTAGCAAGTTCTTTTTCTAAGATATAAAGAGCTTGGTCTTTACCACGGACAATGTCAAAATTTTCAATATGATAGCAATTACTACGACTATCACAATAAATACATTGATGAGGACAACCACGATATAAATTCATATTATAGTCAATTCCATACCATTCTCTACCATCTTTAACTTTGCTAAGGATAGTTTTAGCTTTAATAAATTCCATAAGTTCCCCCTCTTTTATAAATTATTATTTTATACATTGACCAATGATATAAGCTTGGTTATAAGCAGGATTATCTTCGATTTTAACTTCGGCTGTATTATCGCCAATAATGATACCTTTTTCGGTAGCATTAGGAAGACAAGTAATATAACCACGCAAGGTATTAAGAGCTATATCTAAGTCTTTTTTATATGGTTCAGCATATGGTGCAGCACAAGATAAAATAAAATAGAATTCTTTATCTGTTAAAGAAGCAAAGGTAGCGTAGCTACGATCAATTAAAGTTTTTAATAAACCAGTTATGGAATAAAAATAGACAGGACTTGCTAAGACAATAATATCAGCAGCTAACATTTTATTTAAGATAGTTGGAACATCATCTTTAAAGACACAAACGCCACCATTATTTTGACAAGTGTTACAGCCTAAGCAACTATTTATCTTTTTACCTCTTAGTTCTAATAATTCAACATTATTTTGAGCTTCTAAGGCCCCTTTTTTAAATTGCTCACATAGTTTTTTAGTATTATTTGTTCCACTTAAAGAAGCGGAGATTATTAAAATATTTTTACTCATTTTTTACCTAATCAATCTTATTAAAGAAAAAAACTTTTAGTGATTGATTCCTTTCTTTTCTTTTTTATAAATTATAACTTAAATATTGAAGTATTTGAACCTTTTTGGTGGTGAAGATATTTTTTATTAAACAAAGATTATTTTTCATTAAATAAGTAATTGCTTATATTGCTAAGTAAATTGAAAATAGGAATATTGTTCTACTATAGTTTCTAGCAAGTAAAAATTACTCTCAGAAAGAAAATTTGATAATAATGATTAGTAGGTAAAATAAATGAGGCTGAAGTGTTATAATAAGTAGATATAATATAGGAGGAAAAGATGAAGAAAATTGAATTTGATTTTTTATCAAGTGATAATAAGACAAAAATATATGCTGTAAAATATTTACCAGAGATAGAACCAATTGGAATAATTCAAATAGCACATGGGATTACAGAACATATTGGAAGGTATGAGAAAGTATGTACTTATTTTACAGAGTTAGGTTATATTGTTTGTGGGAACGATAATATAGGTCATGGAAGAAGTATTAATAATGGTAAACCAATGTATTTAGGGCCAATAAAAAGCTGGGATAAAATTGTCGCTGATTTTGATAAATTAAGACAAATAATGACGGAAGAATACCAACTTCCCTACTATTTTTTAGGTTTCTCGCTAGGATCATTCTTAGTTAGAACTTATTTAATTGATTATCAATTTAAGCCAGAAAAAGTTATTTTAGCAGGGACATCTTATGTTAATCCATTACTTTTAAGGATTATAATGAAGATTGTCTTAGGTGAAGCTAAGAAGTATGGTGAAGATGTTAACACGCCACTTATATCTAAGTTAAGTCTAGAAGCTTATAATAAAAAGATTAAAGATCCTAGCTCAGAATGTGATTGGTTATGTAAAAGTAAAAATGGTTTAAATGATTATTTAGAAGATAAGTTATGTTATCGCAAAATTAGTTGTGAGTTATTTTATGACTTATTATATGGAATTAAGTACACTTGTGAAAATAAAAATATTGAGAAAATGAAAAAAGACTTGCCTTTATTATTAATATCAGGTATGGAAGATCCGGTTGGTGATAATTCTAAGGGTGTACTTAAATTAGCAAAAATTTATAAGAAAAAACAATTTACAAGGGTTGATATTAAGTTACATGATGGAATGAGACATGATATTTTTCATGAAGATGATTATGAGAAAGTCTTAGATGATATAAGGGATTTTATAAGAAAATAAGATTATTTGAATAAAAATTTTAAAGTTATTTTTTTTATAAACTATAGAAAAAAATTAAGAATGAGTATAATTACTAAAAGGAGAAAATATGAAAAATTATACTCTAATGCGATACTTTATGCAAAATATATTAAATGGAGCAAATTATTATAATAATATGATTAATGTAAAACTTAGTAATGATAAAACTATTAACATTGATGCTGATATGCTTATAAAAAATGTAACAAATTATTTTAATTTAGATAACTTTTATCCTGAGGTTAAAGGTTTAAAATTAGATAAAAAGTTGTATGATTCGTTAAAAAGTGAGTTTGAATTATATAAAAAGATAACATCGTTAACAAAGTATTAAATGATGATTTAAAAGAATATTTAAATTTTTTTAGATAGCAAACAGATTCATTTTGAATTAAAGAAATATTATCAAAATAGATTAACGAATGTTGAAGTTATAAAATATATCGTGAATTTTAATTTGGATTTCCGCTTTTAGGTTAAAAACGGAAATAAGTCTTAAAAATAAAGATAGTCTTCGGAATTTTACATTGATAAGCCTCGCCCATTCTAGCGCAAAATATGGACTTATTTCGGTTTTGAATATTATTTTTCAGAAAAAATTCTTAAATTTTAAATATTTTGTAAATGTCAAATATTTTTGAGGGTTTTCTGTTGATTTTTTGATTTCCCTTTAATATTTTTTATTATTTCATCTAGAATTTCTTCTTGCTTACTAAAGACTTCATTTCCTTTAGTAGGACCAAGTTCTTCTATTAAATATTTTTTGATTTGATTTTGTTGTTTAATTTCCATACTAATTACCTCTAATTTATTTATCCCATTTGGAACCTTTTTTACAGATGTAAAAATCACAGCAGTCTTTTCCTTCGGCCAGAGTTTTGGTGCGGTGTAATACTCCACCTAGCATATCAACTGACATAATATCTAAGACACACATGTATTTTACTAACTCGGAATGATTTAGTTTTTTAGCCAAGGCGCAGATTCCACACCTTCGATAAATGATGGTATACTCATTTTCATCGCGACCTTTGATAAACTCAGTTTGCCAATTAAATTCACTAGTACTGGCATTATTATCTCGTGCGACATTTTTTTCTTTCTTAAGTTGCACTTTTTTAGTAAACGGGTTCTTTGCACTAAAGGCTTTGACTATTAATGGGGAGTTCATGGTGGCTTTGACCATTTCACCAAACTCTTCATCGCTTATTTTTTCTTCTGCTGATTCATAGAATGCTAACCACAAAGCGGCCCCACTTAAACAAATTCGTAAGGAATTTTTAGGAAGACTCCCAATATCTGGTAATTCGCTGATTATTTGCTTGTAACGTTGGTGAGATTTGGACTTTAGCAGTTTAAGATTCCACTTAGGATGTTTTTCATTAAAAAATTCTATAATAGTTTTATGCATTGCATACCAAATTAATTTTTCACAATAAGTGTATTTCATTATCATTTTTCCCTTTCAAATACTTTGTTTCATCTTAGAATTAGCCTTAGCTAAAGTACTTTTTTAGTAATTAAAAGTTTTGGGTCAATTCGATGTTAAATTCTGCTAAACCATTTCTTTTATAAAAGTTTATCACCTTTATATTTTTATAACTTGCTGTAACTTTAAGACTTGAAATATTATTATCCTTTAGATATTTTTTGAAATTAGCAATTAACTTGGTACCAATTTTTTGACCTTGGTATTCTTCAAGAATATACATATTATTTATTTCACCATACTGAATATTTTCATATGGACCTTTTTCATTGATGGAACTAGCTAAATAACCGATTATGTGGTCATTTAAGACCGCAACTTGAACATAGTGATGTAAAATCATATCTTTAAAATAAGCTTGGCCCTCGGTAGTTAGGGGCCAATCAGTAATTAGGGTTTCATCGTAATGGGTCTTTTCAAGTTTAAATAAAGCATTGTTGAGATTGCATATTTCTTCTAAATCATTAAGAGTTGAAGATCTAAAATTAATATTCATATATTTTCACTTCCCTTATTATTTATATACTATTCCATATCTTTTTCTATTTTTTCTTATCTTGATTAAAATAAATAATACTAATTATATTTTAATCTATTTTTTGTTTTCTTTTTGAAACAAGATTAGTTAAGATGATAAATAGGATGGCAAAGCCTAAAATAATGGACATATTTATTATAAGAGGTTTTAAGGTGTTAAAATTGAATTTTTCTAAGGCTTTAAGGGTTTCGTTGCTCTTTATATAATAGTATGATGGTAAAATATGAGCTATTTTTAAAACACTAGCGGGAAGCCATTTCATAGATACAAAGGCTCCGCATAGAAAACTTGAGCCTAAGGCAACAACGTTAACAATACCATTTATGGTATTTTTATCAGAAACTAAACTACCAATAAATAAAGCCATTGTGGTGGCACAAATAGTAAAGATAAATGAATTTACTAAATAAATTAGGCCTTGCATAGAGAACATTATATTGCCAATTAAAATAAAACTTAAAGCAATATAAAAGAACCATAAGATTAGAGAAAATAAACTGGTTGATAATAGTAATTGACGATTAAGTTTACGATAGTTGGTACTACTAATTATTGTTCGTTTTTGAATTCTAAGATCTTTAAAACTAGCCAGAATCAAACATATTACATAGACTAAGCATGCTAAGATGCTATAGCTAGCAAAATTATAATAGAATGTCGCTTTGGCTAAACCATTTGTATCAAGTTTAGAAGTGATTTCAACAGTACTTTGTTTAGATAAAGTTTCATTTATTTTACTTATTAGTTCGTCTTCATCTTTGATACTTTTTTGATAAATATTAGCTACCTTGATATATCTTGTTAATAGCATTTCGGCAAATGATGATTGGTAGTCTCCTGTACTTTTGATATTTATTGTGGGATTTTGACCATTCATGAAATCTTTATGATAATTTTGAGGAATGTAAATTACATAGTTGACATCACGATAAAATAAACCATCATTGATTGCTTCTTCATTATTTTTTAATTCGACGATATTACTATTACTAGATATATACTTGATTAAGTCTTTGGTTAAGCCTTTTTCTTCATCATTGTTTACAATCATAATATCTGGTTTGCTAGCGACGAAGTTAGGATTATTCTCACTTGTTTGCATATTGAAACCACCAAAGCCAATCAAAAAGATCGTATAAATAATTATAATAAATTTATTTTTATTTAATATTTTAAGAAATGCTTTAAATACTGTCATATTTTTGCCTCCTTAAGCTAAAGTAAGAAATTATAATTAAAACAAAAGCAAAAATAATTAAACTGATGATATCAAAAAGATAACGATCTAGGGTGTCATAATAGTATAAAGAGTAAAAGCCATCAGTAATCATACTAGCAGGATTTATTTTATTTATAAGAGGAATATTTTTGTCTATTATATATTTCATCGTTATTCCCATCATTCCTGAGAAGAAACAACCAAGCATTGTAACAGCCATAATAATACCAGTTTTAGTCCCCTCGTTTGTTTTTAGGATACTGGCAACAGCTACACCTAGTGATAAGCCCGCGAGACTTCCAACCATTGTTAGAATAATTTCTAAGCCTAATTTAGAACCATAATCAACTTTTAAAATGAAGATGGTATACAAAAATAAAAGGGCGACCCCGGCTAGTTGGGTAAGATAGCTAGCAAGAATACTACTTAAAATAATTTGACCTTTAAAAGCGGGTGAAATTGAGATGCGTTTTCCTTGGTTACTCATATTAGCTAAGCTTTGATTGATGCTAATGGCACCTAAGATACCACCATAAAGACATGTCATAGCTATAAGGGTGTAGAATTCAATCATTGTATAACTTAAATTACTGTTTGAAATATTATTAAGATGAGCAGAATCAGCTTGGGTCAATTCTATTACCATACTATAAATCTGTTCATAATCAATCTGCGAATGACCATTTGCGACTTCACTTTTGATAGTTTCTTCTGTTAAGTTTTGAATAATATTGTTAGTTTGCGCAATCTCTTCAGCAACATATTTAAAGATAGTTTCATCGATACCATTTGTTGTAAATGTTAACTTAGGTTCATCAGCAACTAATTTCATATACCCGATGATTTCTTCATCTTCTAATAATTTTTGAGCTTCTTTTTCGGTTGTGTATCTGGTGGCAAATAAGCGTTCACTATTATTTTCATCACTTAAATTGACGAAAGCTTCTTTGTATATTTCGTTGTTATTGAAGTCATCATTTTGAATAATGGCAATATTGATTATATCTAATTTTTCACTACTTTCGAGGTTAGAAAAAGCCATATTAAAGAATGTGCCGAGGATTATAGGAAAAGCAAAAGTCCAGAAGATTAGGGCTTTATTACGAAAAAGGGTTTTTAAAGAGTATTTAAAGTTATGGATAAACATTCAATCACGCAATTCCTTTCCAGTTAATTCAAGGAACACATCATTAAGAGTTGGTCTTTCAGAAAATATTTTATTATATTTAATTTTATTAGTTTTTAAATATTCCATAATCTCTACAAGATTATTTTTACCCTTTTTATAAGTGATAAATAATATATTATCATTGTATTTTACTTCATCAACATTCTTTAACTCTTTAATTTTACTAAGATACTTGTCATCTAAAGCACTGACTTCGATAGATATTTTTTCTTCGATTTTGGCAAGTTTTTTTAATTCATCAATAGTTCCAGAAGCAATTATTTTACCCTTATCAAGGATGATAACACGATTACAAAGGATTTCAACCTCTTCCATGTAATGGGTAGTATAAATGATAGTTGCCCCATCATCTCTTAGTTTCTTAATCCCATCTAAAATATTATTTCTACTTTGCGGATCGACAGCTACCGTTGGTTCATCAAGAAAAATAAGTTTTGGTTTATGAGCAATACCACATGCAATGTTTAGTCTTCTTAATAAGCCCCCAGACAACTTTTTGGGATAGAATTTTTTAAAATCTTCTAAACCAACTAAGTTAATAGCATCCTCAACATATTTTTTTCTTTGTTCTTTATCAGAAATATATAGACCACAAAAATAATCAATGTTTTCATAAACAGTAAGTTCATCAAAAACAGCTACTTCTTGGAAGACAACACCTATTTGAGCTTTTAGATCATAGGAATCAGGTTCCATTTCTTTATCAAATATCTTTATGCTACCTTTATTATAATTAAGCAAAGATAATAAACAATTGATAGTAGTTGATTTACCACTACCATTAGGGCCTAGTAATCCGACTATTTCCCCACTATATACTTCAAAAGATAAGTCATCTATCGCTTTTAATTCTTTATAATTTTTAGTTAAATGGCTAACTTCAATAACTTTTTTCATAAACACTCAATCCTCCATACAAATTGTTACTTTCTAACAATTAATAAACTGTCATTTGTATTATACTATACTCAGGCTAGTAAATTCCATAAATATGTTTTTTCAAATTATGATTTACTAACTTACTTTTAAGTTATACTTACTAATTTTGACAGATTCCATCAGTATACTTTAGATTGTAGTCGCCAATTAAAATTTTTTGATTATTTTTAGGGGTATTACAAACAATCATAGTGACATCTTTAGCTTGAGATTTATAAATTTTGATGTTGCCATCGTTTAGGGTATTTTGTAATTCCAGTTCATTTGTAATGTATTTCATGCCATCATCAAAGGTTTGGAATGCAGTTGATAAATAAGTTTTTAAAGTAATATCTTTATTATCTTGTTTGATATAAAGTTCACCAATATTACCAGCTAGATAAATTGTGTGGTTATCAGAAGTATAATAGTCATTAAATTTAATATCATTATGGACGGCTGGTTTAGTAATATAAAAGTCAAAATCGTTAATTAATTCAATCTCAGTTGTCCCAATTTGAGCGGGATATGTTTCGTTTATTTGACCATCATAAGTTATTTTTACTTGAGCATTAACTTTACAAGAATTAAAGCCATTAACATAGACGACGCTAAATTTATCACTTGCCTTATACTCAGCTTCATCTTCATTCGGACGAACAATCATATTTTTTTCATTGCACTCGATGATGGTTCCGGCAAAAGAATGAATATCATCGGGACCTTTTTCTGAATGGGTGTTACAACCTGTTAGACTTAAGATAATTGTCCCACTTATTATAATGGTTAAGATTGTTTTTTTCATAAATACTTTTCTCCTTCTATCAATACTATTTATTATTTTTAGACATATAAGCAACGGTTAAAATAATACCAATTAGGTTAGACCCAATTGATAAACCTAGTAATAAACCGCTACTAAATTCACCAAAACTACTTGTTTCGTTTCCACAGAAAAAGATATAGCTTAAATACAATAAATTTCCTAATATAATCAATAATGTTCCTATTTTTAATTTTTTCATAAACTACCTCACTTGTAAATTAATATTTTTTGATAATAAATTATCTTTTTTACTAAATTAAATCTATAATATTATTCTAAATGATGAATTAATTTAGTATAACCAATCATTAAGTATAAATAGATAAAATAATATATACTTATTAAGAAAGTAAAGAAAACGAATATTTTGCTTGACTTAATTGCGAGAATTAAAAAAATAATTATGATTAACGGACAAATAATTGAAGCAATTAGCATTGTTTTTCTAATTTTCTTACAAACCGATAATTATTGGTCGTTATTATATAGTTTAAAATCTTTTGAAGTTCGGAAAATACCCCAAAAAGAATATTTATGAACAAATTCAATATTTTGTTTTTCTAATTCTTCAATTTTATGTTGGATACTTTCCTTATCCATTCTACGAAGGTAATAAATTCGATAAGTATACTTATTCGGTTGACCTTTAGTAAAAAGCCAAAAGCCTTCAACTAAACTCTTAGTATGCCAGCCCATAGAACTCATTTTATTCATATATTCTTCATCTTCAAGATGGGTTTTACAATACTTAAACCTAAGCATTTTTGGTCATTCCTTTTCAAAAGCATTTTAAAATTTTTAATAGACTTATTTGCTAAATTTTATTAAATTAGGGATTAAATTACCTATTATTTTGTTTTTTTTACATGCTGCTTTTACTAATTCGGTAAATACTTTTAGTGATTCATCAGTATCACTATCAAAATACTCTTCACGATTATCATTTATTTCTAATGAATAAATAAGATAGGTATTATTTTCAAACTTGTAATGACCTTTAAAAATTTGGATTCCGGTCCAGCTTCGAAAGTAATTTATTGCCGTATCAGTACAATACATAAACCAATGGTCTTCCATGGATTGGGGACGATACCCTAGTGATAATTTTTCATATTCTTCTTTAGTTAATTCAATGTGGCATTTGATTGTTTTGGATTTAGAAAAAGGAAGACATTGCCAGCTTTCGGCGGTTGTTTTTGAAGTCGTTTCTAAGGAAGTATTTTTAGAATTGAGATTTTGATTTAGATTGTTTGGCCATTCATGAAGAGCTTTTTTACTCTTTAAAGTATTAATTGTTTGAATAAATTTATTTACTAATTCATTTAAGTATTCTTTTCTTTTTAAAACATTCACCCAATCTTTAGGAATATTGCGATAGCCATAAATTAAGCCTGCTAAGCCACCGGTTAAAGCTCCGATTGTATCAGTATCATCACCTAAATTAACGGCCTTTAAGACAGCGCCTTGATAGTTATTAGTATTTAGTAAGCACCAGAAACAAGCTTCTAGTGAATCGATAACAAAACCACTAGATTTAAGATCATTTTCTTTTATATCAGCTATATTATGATAAATTATTCGATTAAACTTTTGCTTTAAATCATCTAGGTTACCAAGGGTTTTGTTATTATCATCTTCGAGAATTTTTCTAATAATAACTTGCATACTGGCGTAAGACTTTTTAATATTAGGTACTTTTAAGTATTCGTTAATAAATACAGAATAGATAATGCAACTAAAGATGCTGTAAATATGGGCATGAGTCATACTTGAAATATTCTTTATAACGTCAAACATAGGAGCATCAGTGTAATGTAAATATATTGATATTGGTAAAATTCGCATTAAGGAACCATTTCCGTTGGAATAGATATCTTCGGAGCCACAAAGAAAGGATGTCTTATCTTTTTGATATTTTAATAAAGCCATTGAAGTCGTATTACCTATGTCAAAAACGATGCCGTTAGGAGTATATTCGCCATTATTAAACCATTTTAAAAAATTATCCATAATCGATTTATAATTAAGACATTGATTACTATTTAAAGAATCAATTGTAGCAATTACCATGGAAGTATCATCAGACCAAGTTCCAAGAGGTTGATTGTGCGTACCATACTCGAGCATTTTAGTAACTTTACGCTTTTTTAATTCATCTCTTTTAACAAATTCAACCGGTACACCTAAAGCATCACCAACAAAGAAACCAAATAAAGAACCTTTTATTTTTTCATCTTCATTTAATAAGATATTTTTAAGTTTATTAAACATAATATCACCTATTTTATTATATCATATAGTAGCTTGTTTTTTCTTGGTTACTAAAAAAATGTTAGATTTCATTATAATTAGCAAAGGTGATGATTGATGAAAAAGCCAAATATAAAAAAAGATGATTAAGAAATCACCTTATATTTTAGTTGCACTAACAAATTTTGGAATATCATATTTATATTGGTTCTTAATGGTTACTTTGTCATAAGATATTTTGACACTGTAATATTTTTGTTTATTTTGATCATAAATTAGCAGATAATTTATTTCACTTTGTGGGAGCATGGCTTTTTGATTACTATAGTTACTAGAACCAATCATTTGCATAGTATATTCAGTAGAACCATCTGTAGCAGTATAAGCACTACGACTACTATTTATAATAGTATAGTTATCTAAGTAACGTTGGATGTCTTTGACAACGATATCTTTATGACCATCTTTTTCCCATTCGTTAGTAATTTCGTTAACAGCATCATTTAAGGCGGTTAGAACTTGGTCTTCTATGTTGTCTGAGGTTGTTTTATTTTCTGCTTTATTTCCACAACCGGCAAAGCTTAAAGCTATAATTAACATAGCTAAAATAGTTAATATTTTCTTTTTCATAGTTTGACTCCTTTAAATTATTTTTTGATATAGTTTAATTCCGAAATAGTTGTCATAATCTCACTATTTCTTTTTATTATCTTGGCATCCTGAGCTTGGGCTTCAAGGTAGGCATTTTCCTTACGAGTTTCACTTAACATTTCATTACAAGTATCTAGAAAAGCTTGACCAATAAGGTTACTTTGTTGCACAGCCAAGTAAGTAGCATATTGCATCTTTTTTATTTGATCTAATTGTAATAAAACTTGGTCTAATTTACCGATAATTGTATCTTGTCTTAATTCTTGTTCGTAGACGTTATAACAACCATCATAACCATATAGGGATTTACAACGACCGGATTCTAAGTATTCAATAAAGGTTGTTAAAGCAACTAAGTTACGATATTTAGGGTAAATAATATCTAAATTATAATAAGTAGCCAGTGTCTTTTCGACATCTGCTAAGTCATGGTTGATATTATTAATTCGCCCTGCAATAATATCTTTTTTGCCATTATAAGTAATTAATTGAGCATTATTTTCTTCATCGATTTTAGTACACTCTTTTTGGTATTTTTTTAATTTACTTAGGTATGTTTGTCTAGTGAAGATATTATGGAAAAGTAAGTAAATAATGGTACCAATAATAAAGATGATAAGAGCTAAGATAATAGCCACCGGAACAGCGGCAAAGATATCTGGGAAATCACTAGCGAAAAATTTATGAAAGAAAGAACGATAAAATTTATCATAGATGTAGACACTAAAAATATATAAAGGCAAAGCAAGATACATGATTAGGCCTAAGATGACGAAGCATTGATCTTTATCAAAAAATTTAAATTTAGGTTCTTCTCCTTTGTTTAAGGGATGAACAATTTCTTGCTTTTTTTGATGATCTAATAATTGAAGATCTTTAATGCTATTTTCTAAACCAAGTTTATTTATTTCAATTTCTTTACCTAGATTTAAGTATTCTAGTAATTCTTTTTGAGAAATTTTCAAGGTATCACTTGTGATATCAAACTTCCTTTCGAGGACTTTAGAAGATGACTCCTCTATTTTAAGACTTTCTTCATCGATTAGACGAGCTCCACATTGCTTACAAAATTTAGCTTCTTTTTTATTTTTAAATCCACATTCATCACAGTACATTATATACACCTCTTTAATAATTTTTATTTATGGTAACTGGTCGTATTGCCATTATCTTTGGATATGCCTTTAAAAGATGCATGGCGATCATAATAAGATGTTGTTCCATTGCTTTCTTTGACTGATTGACCAGTATAATTTAACTTACTATCAAAATATTGTTCATGGCCTAAGGAATCTTTATTAGATTTACCAAGATAGCCCATATTGGCATTTAAGTAAATTGTTTCCCCAGTTTTGCTATTATATTTAGAGGAACCGATGACTTGACCAGAGGAATCTTGGTATATCGTAGTGCCATCAGCTTGTTTAATAGAGGTTCGCGAATTGCTGATAAGCGAGTCAACACTCCCGATGCCATCTGATAAACCATAAACACTGCTTTCGGCAATAAATTCAGAGAAGAAATGAAGAACAAAGAAGAAGAATTTGTCAAAATACCCCATTGCAATGCTGACGGAAATAATACCAATAAAGGGATACTGAATATAACCTTGATAATTAGCAATGGAAGCTACAACACAGAAAATAAGCATGGTCACAATTCGGTTCATTAAGATGAAGTATTCATTACTCTCAGCAAAGCCCTTTTTTATTAAAAGTTTAATAATAATATTACCCAGAAAGCGGTAAGCAAAAGGAACAATAAGGAAAGTTAAGAGAATACTATCAATACTTTTTTCAATAACTAAAAGAATTATAGTCATGGGAATAATTATCCCAAAAGCGAGGATGGTTGAAATTTTATTATTATTTAAACCATAGATTATTTTAGTAAGACTTTTTTTCATAAACTTCTCTCCTTAAATAATAGTTTTGGTAAGTCAATTTAACTTACTTACCTATTTTTATTTATTCTTCTTTTGATAGATTGTTTCTAGTAAGAAACTATTTTTGGGGTATTACCCTTTTACATGGAAGATATCAAAGCTAACTATTAACACGATAACCAGCTTCATTAATTTCATAGGTGCTACTGACAATTGATAAATCACTTTTCTTGACTTTAATCGTAAAATACTTAGAATCATCATCATATTTTTTAAATTTAATATTGGCAATTTGACCAGAGGTATTTTCTTCATCAACGCTCCAAGCTGCAAATTTATCATATAAATTAGGATCATTTTCTTTTAGGATGAATTAGACTTATTTAGGTAAACTCACTCACCTATATATAATTATATATATACATATTGTCAACGTCAACGTTTTTGCATGAATAATAAAGCAAACAATTTATGATATGTTAAACCAAAAAGATGATTTACTAGTGGACTTTATGGCCACTTAAAAAGCCAAAGAGTCTTTGGCCTTTTCTTTTAAAACAGATTATTTAATTATTTTTTCTTTATTTTGGTTCCTGTTAAATTTTTTTCAACTTCATAAAGTTCTTGGAAGTTTTCATGGTTAACGATTTTTTTATTGTTGGACAAGATACTTGTTTCTTCATGAGCAATGGTTTGGCAGTCATTATTTAAATAATTTTGACGACCAGTGATATCTTTTCTGGTAACTGCTATTTTTTCTCCTTTAGCATTTTTTATAACATCATCACCAAAGAAGTCTTTTTCAGCTGTGGCAATGATTTGACCAGTTTTATTTTTATATATTTTACGACCAAATAAATCAGTTTCTTCATGAATTTCTTCATCATCTCGAGTAGATAAATCCCAATCAAAAGCAATAGCAGCTAAGATAAAGGAAATAAAGGCAGGAATAAGAATAGTCGCAGTCCCCCAAATCAATACCATTAGGCTAGAAGCTATAATAGCATGATTGTCTTTATATAGGAGGATGAAGAAAGCTATAATAAAAGAGAGGAAGTAACCTAAAACACTAAAAGATAAAGCAAGACCACCACCTACTTTGCGGGTTAAAAAAGCGATGAGGAAAGCGATTACAATATATAAAAAGAAATTTTTCAAACCAAAACGACCATATTTAATTAAATTTACGCCTAAGTTAGAATTATTTTCTTTTAAAGCAAAAGCTAAGTAGATGCCCCCAGCAATTCCCAAGATAATTAGTAAGGTAAGAAAGATGGGAAACAAAATGTTACGAAAAGTACTACGTGATTTTGAAGACATAAAATAATCACTCCTCTTCTATATTTAATCATCATAAATTTATTTTAAAGATAAATAATTTAAGTAAGATACTTGGTTATTTTTTAGTAGCATAGCTATTATATTCATCAATAGTTGATTTTTCAAAAGCAAAGTCTTGATAGTTAATTTTGTAAAAAATATATTTTTTAGTCTTAAGATCTATAAGGCAAAGGAAATCACTATTGTCATCAATAATAACTTTTTTAGAATATTTATAGCCATATTCTTCAATGCCTTGTATAGTGGTCATTGAAGTTTTTATTTTGTCTAAGCAATTAGGTTCATTTATATCACAGGTACTTTTGCTAATGACTTCTTGTAATATTTTTTCATAGTAATTTTTTAAGTAAGTTTCTTCATCTTTAAATTCAGGGGACTTCCTTAGTTCATCATAACGATTATTATCATAAATAAACCAAGAACTTTTAATATCTTCAGCAATATCTTTATACCATACTTCGGCTACAAGAAGCATGCTACTTGATATAATTAAAGCAAATAAGGAACCAACGACAATAACTAAGGCACTATTTTTTAGACTTTCAATAATGCCTTCTTTTTCGACGATTAAATTAAGCGTATTAATTATGATAAGAGGAAATAAAAGACCAGTTAATATTTGTACAAAAAAGTTATTATAAATAATATTAAAGAAGAATGAATGTTGGGGAAATATAACAGAATAAACAGCAATGGCAATTAAGATGATTGTTTCAAGATAAAAGAAAAGACTATGTTTAGTTTTTAAGCTTTTAGAATCTTTTTGTTTTGATGATTCTTTTTTTGTGGGGGATTTTAAAGAGGCAAAAAGATTTTTTAAATTAGATTTAAGATCCATATCAAGGGAATTAGCTCCGATAAACCAAACTAATTCAATTATACCAAGGATAACTGCAATTAAAGCATACATGTAATCGCCAAGGCCCTTCATTTCAATGAAAATTGAAGTAAAAATCCCGAGAAAGACTAGTGTTGAAAGAATAGTACAAACTAAGGAAGAAATAATATAAGCAATAATGTGTATCATAAAATTCATCTTCTTTCGTAATTATTTTAATAACTTAGAGCTATTAAAGATTGGGTAATATTTTTCTTTATTATTAATATTAAATTCTTTAAAACTTATTCGAACGTTGTAATAAGCTTGGTTATTTTTATCATAAACTAAGGTATAGTAATCTTTGCCCTCGTTATAATCTTTTTCGCTAAATTCCCAAGTATCATAGGTACAGAAGGCTTCGTAATCAAGCATATCTTCGACATCATATTTAAAAGAAGTTAGTTCGATTTTTTGGGTAAATGGTTTATCACATAGTGTTAAAAATTGATATCTTTCGATTCCTTGGTCTTTTAATTGATTCTGAATTCTATATAAAGCTAAAAAGTAATAACCAGCTTCTTTAGCATTTTCAATGTAGTCCGCAACGGCATTATTAAGGGTATCAACTAGTTCTTGATTTTCTTCAGTGATAGGTTCACTAACTTGGTTATCGCTTACTTTTTCCGTTACTTGCGTAGATGATTCTTGCTTTTGTTTGCTTTCATTAGAATTATTTTCCGTACATCCGCCAGTAATAATTAAAGTTAGTAATAATAAATTTAGTAATATGATTTGTTTCATATATAAGCTTCCCTCTTCTACATATAATTATATATATATATATATATTAAGTCAATATTTAAACTGATTGAGAAAAACAAAAAAAGGAATGGTGAAATATTTATTTAGTGAATACTTGATAACAAAAATGATAATGAATAACCATTATCACTTTTGTTAAGAGAGTTGTTTTATCTAAGTTTTTTATTTTTTTAAGCTTTTTTCCCAATATTCAAAAAAACTATCACCAAAGTGATAGTATCTTCAACTATTTTTCTTCCTCAGAAGTTTCATTGATTAGTTTTTTTAAACTTGGACTAGGTTTAAAGGTTACAACCTTACGAGGTGCAACATCGATGATAGCTCCAGTTCGTGGATTTATGCCCTTACGAGCAGCTCTATTTCCTATTCTAAAAGTGCCAAAGCCGACGACAACCAAGTTATCTCCCAGCGCTAATTTAGATTTGGCAGTATCTAATAAGGTTTCATAAACTTTTAATGTATCTTCTTTACTAACGCCGGTTTTGTTGGCAATAAGTTCGATTATTTCTTGTGTTTTCATATTTCTACCCACCTTAATTATTTATTAGTTTCCTGATTAGTAATACGATGATATTACTAATTAGTAGCTAATATAGCATTAAACATTTCTTTTTCAAAACAAAAGACGGTCAAATTAAGAAAAATGGTTATTATTTCAGGGGCTTTTAGAGCTACTATTAAAGATTGCGTTATGCAGAACAGCTTAAGTTAATTTAGCAAAGATATTATTGGTTATGAGGAGAATTTGAATGACGTTTAGACTTGCGAAGGACTTTGACATTATCTTTCTCATGAGCAGGTTCAGTACTTGATAAATAGGTATCTTGCGGCATATTATGAATATAATTTAACTCGTATAGTAAACCTTTATTAGCATTAATGAAAGTCTCCCGAGTAATAAGATGATAGTTATTTTCTTTAAGGGCATACAGTGAAAGGCTGTAATAATTGGGATTAGCTATTTTTATTTGGTTGATAGTCAAGCGGTTTGAAAATCCTAAATTTTCTTCAGGAATTGGCAAATTAAAGATCCGAGGATCTTCTTCCCTTGGTGGCTTTTTTTCAATAATTTGGCCATCTGTCATTAACTGCGTAAATGCAATGGTTTTATCGTTAGTTATAATATTTATAGTACTAACATCGATACAATTATTTTCATCTACTTTAAATTTTTTATAAAACATATTATTTCACCTACTCAATCACGACACAAGAGGTCGTGATTGAAGCCTTTCTTTTTTTAGGAGAAATCCTTTTTAGGGGAAATTTATGAAGAATATACGTTTCAATTTATTTTATATGTGGTAATTGTTATATTTAAAAAGTATTTACATTATACTCTCCTACTGAAGTCATTATATCATGGACAAGTAATTTAGGGAATTAAGATATTTTAGAGTTTTGATAATCGTATTAAAAAAAACATTAAGTTCTACTAAATGATATCAAAAATTATTTTGATATTAAAATTGCTATTGATAATTTTGAGATTGATTTTATAGTTATTTATTTTGAAAATAATCACGGAAGTACTGAATATATAAAGACCATAGTTCTGATGATACGTCTTTTATTAATCAGTAAAAATACTCTATAAATTTAAAATATATTTTGGTTATCAAAATAAAATTTGGTTTTTGGAATAAATATGATAAAGCTTTTTATTTTTTAAAAAGAACTTGCTTATAGTTTGCTATTCCTTGCGTTAAAGGAATTTCTTTCAATATTTGATAATTATCTTTAATAAAGTTATATTCCTTAGTATCGTAATTTTCATAGAATAAATAAGTAGAGAGATATTCATAATTATTTAAGCTAGTTAAAATGGCATCAATTAAGGCTTTTTCTTTTAAATAGTTTTTAGGTAATGAGATTAAATTATGATTATGAGTATCTAAGGTGAAATCAGTATATAATTTATTATTTTTTTTAACAACAAAGTAGTTAACTTTTTTATTTTTTACGGCCTGTTCAATTTCATTGTCTAAGGAACGCAGACCATTATTCAAGAGATATTCTTCATAGTCTGTTTCATATATTTGGTAATTATCATTCATTTGCTTGTTCTTCCTTTCTAACACCACTAATTGTTATTAAATTAAATTCACGGCCACCTTGTTGTTCTTTGGTTATTTTAGAAACAAGAAGATTTTTAGTAATAATACTGGCTATATCATAATCGTATCGATCCGTGCAAACGGAGTAGATTACTTCTTTATTACCATCTTGGAAGATAAAATCAAATACTTTTTTAACAATTATATCATTAGCAAATAAAAGATTATCATAAACGATTGCTAATTGATTATCATCTTGGTAAATACCTAAGTCAAAATAATATTTGTTTTCTTTTTCAACAATATAGTATTTCAAATTATTATTTTTAATGGATAAAGCAAAATAGGTTTCAGCATATAAAAGCCCCCAGTTTTTAAGATAATCATTATAATCACCTTTTTTTACCGTATATATTTCATCATCTATATAATCATTTAAAACATCTAGTTTTTCATTGGTTTCAAAAGATTTATTCTTTAAAATTGAAATGTCTTTAGATTTAACGTATGTCATAATTTCATTTAGTGACAAGTTTAATTCTTTTAGTTTTTTAATATAATTAATTTCTTCAATTTGTTTGTCTTCATAATAACGATAATTAGTAAATGGTTCAGTATATGATGGTTTAAATAGATTAATTTCATCATAATATCGTAAAGTTTTTACTGGAATATTGACTAATTTGGCGAATTCACCGATTTTATACATAAGATTGTCCTCTTTTCTTTTTATTTATATTTTTCAAGGAAAAAATGATAATTTTATGATTGGTAATTAAGGATAATAATTTTTTTACTTTCTTTTTATGCCGGTTGTAGAAGTAAGATTTGGAGTGCCTTGGTAATTAGAAAGTAATTTTTCTATTTGCGCTATTTTAGATGATAAATTTGATAATTTAATGGTATTAAGATAATCATATTGATTCAAGAAACTGATACTTTCTTCTATTTTAGAGCTAGCCTCATCTGGAGTATCACAATCATAATACGTTTTTATTTTAGATTTAAGAAAAGTTAATTGCTTAGTTAAAAGGGCTAGCTTTTCACTATTCATAGTAAGATTTACTTTTAGCATTTCTATTTCGCTTGTTAAGGAGCTTTGCTGCCTACTATTCACTTGCTCCATCTGTTTTTTAGACTCATTAAATTGGGTTTGATTTTGTTCTTCCTGATTTTGTAAACGTTTAATTTTCTTTTTACTTTTTTTTATCTTCCAAAAATTTAGGAACGAATGTTTAGCTAACTCTTTAATACTTAAAGAAAGCTCAATTATTTCGCTAGCAATTTTTATATGTTCTTCAGAATAAGCATATTCGGTTGGTAATGGGGTTTGCTTTAAAAGAAATTCTTTATGTTGAAGGTCAACTAATTTGATAGTTTGTTCCGTCTTAAGCATTTCTTCTTTCTTAATTTCGCTTGTTAATTCTTCATAATCTTTTTTAATAAGACTAATAAACGCCTTATTATTGTTAATATTCCAATAATATTTGTATTGTTCTTCGATGAAACTGCATTTTTGATATTCTAAAGTTAATAAGTTATATTCTTTTTCGAGTTCGGTTTGCTTTTGTTTTTCTGAAATTTCTACTTGAGATGTTAGATACTTAGCGATAGTCGAAAAATTTAGCGGTTTCAAGTGATTTATTTCATATAACAATTCAGTTGTAATTTCGATTTTTTGTAAGACTTCTAAGAATGGAGCTATGTCCTCGAACATGTTAGATATTTTATCTTTATAGGGATATAATTTTTTTAAATAAATAAAGTTAGTTAAAATAGCTTTGCCAGCCAGTAGATTATCAAGATTATATTTACTGTTTTTTCTTAAAATATACTTAATATCTTGAGAAGTAAAATCTTCTTTAAATAAATCATCAGGATCAGTATCAAATATGGAGATTATTTTTTTATTATGGTTAAAGATTTCTTCAATCATTTTTTCATCATAATAAGATTTTTGCTTAAGTTTTGTAAATTCTTCAAAGAAATAAGCGAAAGCATCAAGTAAATCAATTTTTATATGAAATGAATTAGGCGCTGTTGCGGTTTGAATAGAATTAAGGAGGTTTAATTTCATTTCAATTAAATCATTTCCTTTGGTATGGGCCATAACATCGAAACTTTTAATTTTTAAATTAGGAAAGCTTTTCTGTAATTTCTCGGCGTTTTGCTGATTCCTGTTAAATCCTTTAGAGCCATCGGTAAAGCAAAAGATAGCAATTGGTTTAAAACCTTTTTTAATTACTTCAGTATAGACCTTTTCAATAGATCCGTTGGCGATATTTTCCCTTTTTCTATCCAAAGCTTCGGCAATGATTCTTTTGGGGTGATCGATTTTAGGAATGGAACTATATGGAAGAAGAGCTTTTTCATCGGTAACATAATTATTGATGTACATGTCTTGACTTTTAGCACCAACAATATCTTCAGGTCCCATAAGTAAACCATAACCGCCACGTAAGGTATCAGTTAAACCAGGAGTATACAAAGAACATGAAACATATTTACTAAAGAATTCACCAGTAAAATTGGTAGCATAAGTACTATGGCCAATAATGATAAAGTTATTATCATCCATTTCATCAAGGGGTGGGAAGAAATTTTGCCACTCAACTAAAATCATTTCTTGAATGTGCGTAAGTAGCTCTTTCATTTTATTAATATCTCTAGAAGCTATCGCTCTATCATACCCGCTTTGCCAATCATTAATGGTAGCTTCATCTAAGAAATAGCTCATATTTATAAGGCAATCTTCTTTAGCTTCAATTAAATCGCGAGTCAAATAATAATGTTCTTGTTCCTCTTCCAATTCGTTAATTACAAATACTAATTCAGCTATTTTATCAAGGGAAAGATTTTTGAAATGTTCTCGATCGACACGATTAGCTTGCGGATATAAGTTGTTAAATTTTTGAACTAAAGTAGAAATCTTAGTAACATCGTAACCAATCTCATTGCCCTCTTGAGGAAATAAGTCAAATCTAATTGTACTAATAGTCTCATTTATGTAGTCATTAATTTTTGATTCTAAAACACCAGGTTCAAATTCCTGTGTTATTTCCTTAGGCATACCCTTATACAAGGGGCGACTTTGAGATAATTTTTTTATCACTTCCACCATTTGCTCAGATAGTATGTATTTCTTTTTTTCTTTGTCAAATACGATTGCATCATTCATTATTATCATCTCCATAATACTAGTTTTTAGTATTCCTCTTAAATAGTAATCTTAGATGAAAATTACCAAGGATTTTTTTATTCTATTTTCTTAATGCTGTCTTAATCTTATTGTATCAATTAAAACATTCCTTGACTACTTAAATTTATCATAAATTCTTTCCTTGATAATCATGACTATATCATTCCAGTTAACAGGAGAGTCAAATGGAAACTTAAATTTTGATGGATTTTTTTATATTTTAAGGTATTTTATTTTTTTAGGGTTATCCATTTTTTTATTTTTTAAGTTATCATCCATATTTGGGCTTTTTATAGGTCTTTGAATATTTATAACTATTTTCTTTTTATGCGCCTAATATATCAAAAGAATTAAAAGGACGATTTTCATTATTCTCATCTGCTCTTAAAATACTTTCTTCTGTTCCGTTTTCTAACTTGTTACTTCCAAGCCAATATTTATAATAAAAATAATATTTTTTCACATAAGAAGAACTGCCAATTTTTTTTATTATTTCTTCAGTAAGAGAATTATCTTTATCTTCTAAAAAATTTAAATAATCTTCTTCAATACTTACTTCTATTGGAATCAAATCTGTAAAAGATTTTTCGGTATTTAAAAGGGCATTTTTAACTGAAATTGCACCAGCCATAACATTGCAAATCAAAAGTACAGCCATAAATAATATAAATGAGCGATTTTTTCTTTTTTTGATACTCAACAAACTTCTACTTACAAAATTCATACAATACCTCCTAAACTATCTTTAATAAAATATTATAAATGTTTTTGTTATCACTTGATATATATAACTATATGTATAATTATTATTTCCGTCATTCCAAACAGCATATTTTGTACCAAAAGTTAGATCTTTAAATGGTAGTTTAAAAGCAAAAAACATAAGATCCGATACAAGAAATATTATACTTTTTTTTTACCAAAAACGTCAACCGATTTCAATAGATTTCATACCGATTTCAGTAAACTTTATATCAAAATTTTAAATATTTTTATCGTTTTCAGAAAAAATTATTGAAATCAAGAGGTTTTTTTATTATATTTTTGATATAATTACATATAGACAAAGGAGGCCATAATATGTCTTTTACGCAGGCAATAATCAATAGAATACTTGAACTATGTGAAAAGAACCATATTACTCCAAATAAGTTATCAGAACTTTCCACTGTACCGGCAGCAACACTATTTGCGTTACTAAATGATAAAGTAGAAAATCCTAGTTCCAGAAATATATATAAAATGTGTAAGGTTTTTGGGATAACTATGGCAGAGTTTTATGATACTGATATATTTAATCAAATGAATTTTACGAAATAATTATTTATATCGCAACCAAAAGGGTTGTTTTCTTTTTACATAATTTTTTATTTTTTTAAACATTTCCTACCGATTTCAGTAAATACTGCGATATAATCTAATTGTAGAGGAAATATGGGCATTTAAGTTATAAAGATTGATATATCAACGAAAACCCCAACCTATTTTCCTATGCGTCCCAATTTATGTTTTTCATTTAATCTACACACTCCTTTCTGAAAATGAGGCAACAATGCCTCATTTTGTTTTGCAAAAAAGAAGATACTATTGTAACTTATTTTTATAAGTTTGAATGTGGATATCATGTTATATTAGAATGGTTAAATAATAATTGCAAAGAACCGCAGAAGAGATAACAGAAGTTCTTATGAAATATATAAATCAAAATTTGAAATAGAAAAAAGTTTATAGAAAGTAAATATACCTATAAACTTTTTATTTATACTGATAAGGATTGTTAATTGTTCCATCCCCTGTCATTTCAAAATTGCCATTAATTGTAATAACTGGTCTTATATAATAACTATTTGTTAATAGATTTCTAGTCCAGTCGGTAGGAGCTCCACTTTTATATACAATAAAAACATTTCCATTTTTATGAGCGGGATCGTAATATGCTGGGGATAATGTCCAGTAGTAATTATCGATACTAGAATTATATAAGAAATATGAAGTGTTATTTTTTTTATAAGCTCCTCCTGCTAAAACAACTTCTTCTGCACTTATTAATCCAATATTTTCTTGTATAATAATCAAAGTTTACACAAAAATTTGATTTTACAATTTTATCAGAATTAGATGCTAGATTATTTTGATACCAATTATCTAAAGTTGGTTTAATATTACTATTACCATAAGCAAGCATTTCTTTAGCTAAATCTAGTGTATCAGCAGAAGCACTATTTCTATATTTAGATGTTGTTCCACTTATTACACCATCTAATACAATTCTTAGATTACCATTTTCATCTATTTGTAGTATTCTCCATGTAAACCCACCAAAAGAAACATAGTTATCATCATAATTACATACTTTATTTATATCAAAATTATCATATGCTTTCCTAAAAAAATCTCTTTTATTTAATATACACTCCTATGATAAGCCGGCTTGAAATGATTCAAGAATTAACATTTCATAAAGATATTTATCATTTATATTAAGAACTCCCCACTCTTCATCATGATATTTTATATATAAAGGATTTTTTAAATTACACCAATTACATCTATTCATGTGTCTCCTTTTAAATATTATTAATTATTAATTTGATAATAACTTTTTTCTTTTTTTAATTCTATATTTTTTAATTTAGCAAGTTCATCAATTGTTACAAATGCATATCCTTCTTTTTCTAATTTTTCCATAGCAAGTAAGGCTCCATCAACTGATGTTTCATAAAGATCATGCAGTAGTACAATAGATCCATCTTTAGCGTTGTCTACAATATAATTAGAAATTCTTTCAGCATTTTTATATTTCCAATCTTCAGTGTCCAAATTCCATAAAATTGTATACATATTAGATATATTCTTTATATTTTGATTTGTATTTCCATATGGTGGCCTTAAAAAAACAGGTTCTTCATTTATTACTTCTTTAATTACTTCATTAGTATTTTTTATTTCATTTGTTATAGAATAATTATCTAAATTTAATAAATTTAAATGATTATATGTGTGACTTCCAATTAGATTTCCCATTTCATGTGCTCTTTTTAATGTTGTTTTATGTTCATTTACTCTACTTCCTAATACAAAGAATGTTACTCTTGCATTATATTTATCTAAATTATCTAATAATTTATTAGTTCCTATATAACTCGGTCCATCATCAAATGTAAAAGCGATTAATTTTTTATTTTTAAATTCTTCAATATTACGATTATTATTGCTAACTTCTTGTTTATTACTATATTTTAAATATTCTCTTTTAATTATTCCATTTAAATCAGAATATGGTATAGTAATTTTTATTTCTCCTGCTGCATAATATGCTACTTGTAATGGTGGAAATATAAGAGATAATCCATCATCTAAAAATTCAAAATTTTCAAAATTAAATATTTCCGATTTTAACCCCTCTTTAGGCATATCTTCATCTATATTAAGATTATTTATTTTACTATATTTCATTATATAATAATAAGCAAGATTAGATAACTTTTCTAAGCTTTCTTCATTTTCAAGAAAATCTACTAATGAAACTATTTTATTTTCTTTTTTAGAATAATAGTAGGATTTATCATATCTAGTTTGATGAGAACCTCCTGTATATTCATAAATAGTTAAATGTAGTCCAATTAATTCATTTGTATCTTTTAATTGATAATTAGCTCTAAATTGATATTTATCTATATCACTATTATTTAAATTACTAATATTTTGTTTAAATTCTTTTTTCTTAGTATTTATATAATTATTAGAATAAGATATTAAATTCTTATTATTTAATTTAGGAAAATTAATTTCAACTATATAATCTGATTTTTCCTCTTTAATATAATATTTACTATAGAATAATTTGGAGACCATAAATATCGTACCTATTAATAAAATAAAACTAGTGCTAAAAATTATCTTTCCAATTTTTGTTAATCTAATTTTTGATTTTTTATGTTTTATCATAATCTACCTCTTATTTATATAAATTTATTATACAAAAAGATTATAGCATATATAAATAAGTATAGTTTTAAATATATAATTAGTTTACATTGTAATTTATATTATTTTTTTAGTTTTATAATAATTATTAAGTGTTAATTTATCAAATATATTTATATAATTAAGTTTTGTTAAATTACTTTTCATCATATCTTGTAATTTATTATAATCAAGTTTTAAATTACCTTTATTAACAAAGTAATTTTTATCAGGTATAATAGTATAATAAATGTTACTATTATTATTTAAATATGTATTTTTTATATAGTTAATCTTATTTGTTAAATTATTAATAGAATTAGTATTTAGAGGAAATATTTCTTCAACAATATAATCATCATACATATATAAATTATTATATTCACCTTTAGTAGATAATTCTATATCTATTTTAATTTTTCTAAAAGTATATCTTTTTATAAACTGATCTGTAACATAGGAATCAAATTTCTTAAAATATGTACCATCAAATATGCTTTTAGCAGTTAATTCTGGCATGGTAGCAAGTTTTCTTTTCTCTGCTATATAAATATCATTATCTTTTTTATAACATTAATCAAAAATAATGAGATTATAGTAAAAAGAAATACAATAGTTATAAAATGTAACCTATAAAGTGGACTCAAAAAAAGAGAGACCTACTTTATAGGTTTTTATTATGTCTTGTTGTATAA
>CAKOHV010000019.1 GCA_934086145.1 uncultured Bacilli bacterium | reverse complement strand
TTTAAACTAGATAGAATATCAAGAAGTCAAAAAGATACTTTATATTTAATTGAAGAGGTATTTAATAAATATAATGTAGGTTTTGTTTCTATGAGAGAAAACTTCGATACTACAACTCCATTTGGCAAAGCTATGGTTGGTATTTTATCAATATTCGCACAACTTGAAAGAGAAACAATACTTGAAAGAACGAGAATTGGTATCCAAAAAAGAGCCGAAAATGGATATTGGAAAGGTGGAGGCAAAAATCCATTCCCTTATACCTATGATAAAAATACAGGAACTTTAGTTCCTGTACCAGAACAAGTAGAATTACTACATAAAATGATAACAATGTATTTAAATGGTTATAGTTTTTTAAAAATTGGTAGTATAGTTGGTATGGATGAAAGTATGGTAGAAAAAAGGATACTTTCAAGAAGAATATTAGGCATTGTACCATATAAAGATCAAGAGTTTGAAGGAAAGCATGAAGCTGTAATATCAGAGGAATTATACAATAAAATAATGGAAACTAACAGACTACGAAGTAAAGCAAGAACCGAAAATCATTATTTATTATCAGGAAAAATAATTTGTGGTCATTGTGGTGCAAAGTATAGATATCAGAAATGGGGAAAAAGATTAATTTGTTATTGTTACTCTCAACAAAAAAGCAAACCTAAATTTATTAAAGACCCAAATTGTAAAAATAAAAGATGGGATTCTTTTGAAATTGAAGATGTGGTATTAGAAAGTTTATTTTCAATGGCATTAGATGAAAATATGTTTAGAAAAAAATACGAAATTACACAAGTAGATGTTATTAATGAATATGAAAAAAGATTTGTAAAGATAAACTCGCAAATCAACAATTTGATTAATTTTATTTCAGATGGTATTGCAGTTGAGGACACCAAAAAGAAAATTGAGGAATTAGAACAAGAAAGAAAGTCAATACTAGAGATAATTGATAATGCCAATAATAATGAGGAACAAAATAGAAATTCATTAGAAATGTTAAGAAATCTACAAGCCACTTGGAATAAAATGACATTTGAAGAAAAAAGAATGATAATTATGCACATTATTGATAAAGTTGTGGTAACTGATAATGATATAGAGATATTTTATAAGATATCTTAATTTTAAAAACAATTTTCTCTCCATACCACCATTAGTCCAATAAGACTCATACTTATCCCTAACTTAAATGAACTTATAATTGTCTCATAAGAATTTGGAATAACTAAATATCTAAGTATCTGATATCTATTAGCGCCAAACGATTTCATTAATTTAATTTTTACTTTATCAGTATTATAAAAACCATTAGTAATAACTGTTGTAATAACAATAAAATTAATTAATATGGCCATGACAATGATACTTTTTACGTTAGCTCCCGCTACAATAATAATCATTGGTCCCAGTGCTACTTTAGGTAAGGAATTTAAACAAGTTAAAAACGGATCTAAAACTTTATATAAATTTTTATATAAATATAGTAGGGTTGAAACAATAATACTTAATAATAATCCTATAAAAAAGGCAATTAATGTTTCATAGATACTAACATACATATGTTTAAACAAACTACCATCAATTATCATTTTCTTAATAACGGCAATGACTTTTGTAGGTCTACTAAAAATAAAGGGGTTAATGATTTCCGCTCTACTTAAAAATTCCCATAATAGAAAAAAGCTAATCACTATTGCCAATTGACAAAAGAAAATAACTATTTTGTTTTTTTTATATTTCTTTAAAAAAGCACTTTGTTCTTTAGATATCTTCACTTAAATCTTTCCAAATCAAATCATAATAATAATTAAATTTATGATTTTTTCTATTATTTGTTGGTAAATCTTTATTTTCTAATTCTATATCATAGATTTTTTTTATATGGGCAGGACTTTTAGATAAAACGATGATTTTATCAGCCATGCTAATAGCTTCCCCAATATCATGTGTGACCATTAAGGTCGTTTTTTTATTTTCTTTGATAATTTTATAAACGTCATCACTTACTTTTAACCTTGTATCAAAATCTAAAGCACTAAATGGTTCATCCAAAAACAATATATCAGGTTTAATAGCTAGAGTTCTGATCAAAGCAACTCCTTGAATATTATAAAGACACTTACTATTTAATTCCCTTATTTTTCTAGGAATTTGTGTGTTCTAATTAAAGCATTATTTAATATTTTCTATAAATCTGTGTTTTTCCCAGTAATTATAAGAATTTAGAAGTGTGTTCTATAACTTTTAACTTTATTCTTAATATAGTTATTTATTTTCTATTTGCTTATTTTCACCTATATATTGGTAGTTAAGTGTATTTTGATTACTAATTATTGATTTACCTAAATTCTTTTCAATATCATCCCTAGCAACTTTGGCAGCATGTCCACCCATTTGTGCGATTTTTTTATTTTGCTCTAATCCATGAGGTTTATGCTCTTTCGCAAGTTCACGAGTTGCAATTTCTCCTAAATCAGTAAGAGCAACTTCTATATCAGACATATTATCTCTTAAAGATTCTTTTCTAATTTCTTTGTATGAGTTATATTCACTTGCTTTCATACCAGCCCATTCTTTATATATTTCATTAGTAAGTATTCCGTATTCATAATTTTCAGTAATACCTCCTTCTTTCCATATATCAGTAAGTTTATTTCTGTCTAGTATAGCTTTTAATCTAGCTTCAATCCATTTATCAGAATACCCTCTTTTACGATAATAATTAATTGCTCTTTTAATAGCTACTTCAGGATCAAATACTTCATCAATTCTATCACTACCTAAATTTGCTAACCACATTTTAAATGGTTCTGCTTTAGGACTAGGAATTGACTCAATTAATCTTAAAATTCCTTTAGTATCTAAAGTATCAGTTAAATAACTTTTTCCATCTTTTTTTGATTTCATTTTGAGTTGCACGATATTTTCGTGCAACTGACTTCCTTCTTTTGATAGTTTTCGCTTTAAATCGCTCCAGTAATTTCTTGGTATATTAGCATTAGTTAATACCCCAATAACATCAACAACTGAAAAATAGTAATCTCCCTTTTCACTATCCCAAATACTTCTGATTTCACTACCATCAAATAATCCCACAATTGTTTCTAATTTGTTTTCTTTCATAACTTATCACAACCTTTACCATATTTTTTATTATGTATTTAAGTAGGAGAAAAATATCATTCCTCTACTTATATTATTATCGATAACTTTGTGATTTCCTTTTTTTATTTTAAAATTTTATTCAAAATTCCATTTTATTTGAATATTCCTTGTATTTGTTTCCTTCTTTACTTCACCTATGTATATTTTATCGATAAATTCATCAATAATAATTCTATTTAAATGCTTAAATTTTTTATAGTTGTTTATATTTAATTCCTTAATTTTTTTTTCTTCTTTTTTCTTTTTAGCTATTTTACTTATCATTTCTTTATAATAATCTTGTTCGGTATTATATTCTTTTGATAAAAATTTAAATTGTGCCCCTGTGAGAAGACCAGCAATTTTATCTTCGTATAATTTTTTTAAACAAATTTCATTCTTCTTTAATCTTTTTATTAATTCTAGCTTTTGCTTATCTAATTCATCATTTTCTTTTTTTAAATTTTGTTTAAAATAATCCGTTAAATATTTCTTTAAAAGTTCTTCATTAAAATACTTAGTAATTATTTTATTAAGTTCTTCTAAAATCACTTGTTCAATCATTTCGTATCTTACTGCGTTCGTATTTGGACATTTACTATAGTGCTGTTGAGTATTTGAACAGACTAAATAATCATGTTTCATAGATGACTTTTTCTTCATTTTACTATGACATTCTAAACAAAAGGCTTTTCCTGCCCATAGTTGGATCATTCCTGTTTTGATACAAGGTCTTTTCTTTAATTTAATACTTTGTTGGACTTTTTTAAATGTTTCACTATCAATAATTGCCTCGTGAGTCTTTTCAACTCTAATCCATTCTGTTCTAGGCTTATTTATAATATGGTGATTCTTATAACTTACAGTTGTCCTTTTTCCTTGAATGAGATGTCCGCAATATAATTCATTGGTCAAGATTTTCTTAATCATATTGGCATTCCATTTAATTTGGTCTCTTTTTTGCTTACTTACGATATTCAATTTGCTTCCACTTTGCCATTTATATAAAGAAGGGGAGGGAATTTTTTTAGTATTTAAATCATTTGCAATAGTAGTAAAACCACGACCAGATAAATATAATGTATATATTTCTTTAACTATATTACTAGCTACTGGATCTACTAGTAATTTATTATTATTTTCCTTCGAAATACGATATCCATAAGCTGCAAAAGGTGAAATAAACTCTCCTTGTTTCATTTTAGCATTTAGGGCACTTCTAATATTAGCTGAAACATCTTCCAAATACCATTCATTAACAAGCCCATTTATTTGGCGAGCTTTTTTATTTCCTTGATTATTTGTATCAGCATTGTCACTAACCCCAATAAATCTAACCTTCCATTCTTTAAATTTATTATTAAGATACCTTTCAACAATTTCCATATCACGTGAAAAGCGGGATTGACTCTTGCATAAAACAATGTTAATTCTTCCAATTTCGCAATCCTTAATTAGCCTTTCAAACTCTGGTCGATAAGTCCCCGCACCAGATAAATCTTCATCACAGTATTCATCAATAAGAACAAAGTTTGACTCTTTTTTTATATAATCAACCAAAAGATTTCTTTGATTTTTAATTGATTCACTTTCTTCTTTATCGTTATCTTCATTCGATAATCTTAAATATATTCCAACTTTATTCTGAATTTCCATCATCTATATCATCTAAATCTTTCATTTGCCAAATTACTTTACCTAACTTAAGCATAATAATCTCATTTAAATTAGTATCATCTTTCTTAATAAAATTGTCCGTCAAAATGTTCCAAACTATTTTTATAAAAAATCACCTCTAATAAAATATATTGAAGAACATAAAAAATATCTCAAATAAAAATAGTTACTTATTTGTAACTATTCCTTAACTGGTGGCTTGAAATTTTCAATGGCATTGACTAACTTAGGATGCTTAATTACAAAATGAATGATTGGATTAGCATTCTTTGATAAAATAACATAGTTATTTTCTAAAATTGTTAAAGATATATTTTTAAATGTTCGATCGTTATTGTACTCTATTTTGTAATTAGGATATTTTTTTGCCCAATTTAAAGTAGCATTCAAATGTTTTTCATAACTTTCATAATCATATTTAATCTTTGTCTCATAAAATAAATTTTCTAAAGATAAATAAAAGTCATTTTTCTTAAAATCATCTTTTTTTAGGTGATAAATAATATCTTTAATAAAAACATTGTTATCTAAAATATTTTTAATATTATTTTTTTCATCATCACGATAATTAAAGATTCTTCTCTTATCTTCATCATTTACTTTGTTATTGTCTAAGATTTTTGTCAATGTTTGATCATCAATCGTAAAAAGGGGCAGTGAAAGTAGATATCTTTTTCTATTGTTTTTTAAATTTGCATCATTTATTAAAAAAACTTTAAATTCTTTTTTATTTTCTTCGCGATATATTGTCATTAAACTATTAGCTTTTTTAAATAATAAATCCATTTTTTGCTTATAATATTCTATTTCTTCCTTATTATTAGTTAAGTAATACTTTCCACAATCGTGATATCCATTAATACATTCACCTGATAACGCCGCATTTCCACAAACATAATTCAAATGATTATAAATATTATTATTTACTTCTTTTAAATAATAGGGTGATACTTGACCAGTCATGTAGATCGGAATCCAACTTTCCAAACCTAACATCATTTCCTTAAATGGTCTATCTAAATTATGAATGATTTTTAAATTAAGCCCTTTTTTTAAACTAAGAGCAATTCCGAACATCCATTTTTTTCCAAAATCGAGATCTTCTGCCATATCTTCCATTGGCATATCACTGCACATTAAAATATCTTCTTTATTCCTAGATAAAACAGCGATTTTAAAAAAGTCTAATTCAGCCTTTTTCATTTCTTCCAAACCATAATAATTCTTAGTTTTTCCTTTATAAAATGGTACTGAAGGAACTTTTAATTCATCAAATTTAATCGCCTTTATATAATCATTTAAATTAAAACTATCTAAGTTTTTTAAAAAATCTTTTATATTACTTTGATCTACTTCATCATTGTTATTAACTAACCAATTATAAATTGTATTAAATAAATCATCATTAAGTTGATTAACTTTACAACCAAGTAAAGTAGCTATTTTTTCTTTATTTTTTAAATCAGCATATTTAGAACATATATATTTACATATTTTAGTACTTAGTTGGACAGGGTCTGATGTTTTAGCTTTACCATACCTGATTTTAGAAATATGCGAAGCATCAAAAGCAATATATTTGGCCATATCATTTATATTAATATTTAAAGCTATAATAATCTTATTTAAATTGTTGGCAAAGTTCTCATAATTAAACTCATTTGCTTTAATTGAATTCCTTAAATTATTAAGTATTTCATCTTTAGAATAATTATCTTTACCGTCATCACTTGCTATCTTAGAAAGAGCATCCGCAATTTGTTCTATTTTGGTTACATCATTGGGTGTTCTTTCACCACTTCTGTAACGACTTATAACTGATTCAGATATTCCTGATAAAACTGATAATTTTTTAGAATTACAATTTAATTCTTTTAAATAATTGTTTAGAATTTCATTGAATAACATGTTAAATTCACCTCTTCAAACAATTATACTATATAAATTTCTTTATAAACAGATTACTAAAAAAATTGCCAGTAAAAGCAATGGATTAACTGGCAAGTCAATTGTCAATTAACCTTATTTAAAATATAATGAAGTAAAGAAAAGATTAAGTTAAATTATCTTTTAATGAGGAGGAGTTTATATGGCCCTGATAAAGTGCCCAGAATGTAACCATGAAATAAGTGACAAGGCAGAAACTTGTCCTAAATGTGGCTATGAATTAAATACATCAAAAGACAATTCTACCAAGGAACAAAAACAAAAAAATGCTTTAATTAGTAAAGATAAATACAAATACTTATTTATTCTTGCTATTTTAGTTATTGGCTTTTTGCTACTGAATCAAAATAAAAATACGACAAATAATACACCAAGTCCTAATCAACCGACAACTGCACCATCTCAGAATAATGGATATCAAGTGTATACAGATTCAACTTCTGGGGTCTCATTTGAGTATCCTAGTGAATACAAAGTAACAATAGGTCAAGATGGATTTATTTATTTGTCAAAGAATGTTAACAATAATACTGCAGTAATACCATATGTAATGATTGGTAAATATGAAAATTTTAACAATGCTGTTCAATTTTTAAACAAATTTACTGATTATATGCGTGGCGAATACAGTGATTTAAAAATTACTATAGATTTATTATCTGGGAACATCGGCAATAAACTAGTTTATGGTCTAGCCTATAATTATACTGTTAATAACCACCTAGTTGTTGACAATCGATATGCTGTTGTTATTAATAATCAAGTATATATGTTTGGTAGTAAAGAAGAAAATACTAATACAACAGAAATAAATAACTTAGTTGAACATATAATTACAACATTTACTGTAGGAGGTGCATAATATGGCTTTAATAAAATGTAGTGAATGTCATAAAGAAGTTTCATCTAGTGCTAAAGTGTGTCCCCATTGTGGTATTAAATTAAGTATTAAGGTATGCCCAGAATGTGGTACTAATGTAAGCGAAAATGATAGTACTTGTCCTAAATGTGGCTTTCCAATTCAAAAGAAAACAACCCAAAATATCATAAATGAGAACTTAGACAAAATAACCGGCGCAACTAGTAAAAACTATGTAACTTTCAAAGATTTATTTAAAGATACTTTTAAGAAACATACTGACGAAGATTTAGATGAGGTATTTGTTTGTGGTAGTAAAACAACAACCCCTGATGTTAAAGATCTTAAGCCTCAAAATGCAAGGGCTTGGGTTTATTTTAAAATATTTATTTTCTTTTTAATTGCTTATATTGCTACAAGAATCGGCTATATTAATTATGGCAATCTTAATTTTTTACCAGCCATGATTATCTTAGGTGCTTTTGCTGTTCCGGTATCTATTTTAATTTTCTTCTTTGAGATTAATTTATTTAAAAATATCCCTTTTTATAAAGTTTTAAAATACTTTATCTTAGGTGGTGCCTTATCTCTTTTATTAGCAATTCTTTATTTTGACATAATTCCTGTTGGTGAACTTGACTATAAAGGAGCAATCATGGTTGGCCTAATAGAAGAAGCTGCCAAGGCTGTCATTGTTGCTGTCTTCTTATTTAAAAGTAAAAAGAGTGAATATATTTTAAATGGCTTACTAGTTGGTGCTGCTGTCGGAGCTGGTTTTGCAGCTTTTGAAACTGCTGGCTATATTTTGAAATTTGGTTTAAGTGGTGGGGATGAAGCTATGTTACAAATAATTGGGTTGCGTGGCTTCTTAGCTCCAGGAGGTCATGTTGCCTGGGCCGCCATCGAGGGTGCAGCTTTAATGTACGTTAAAGGCTTTGATAAATTAAAAAAAGAAAACTTAAACGATCGAAGATTTATTATCCTTTGTCTTATTTCTGCCATTTGTCATGCCATCTGGGATATGCCAATTGAATTACCATATTATATAGTTCAAATAAGCTTAACTATTGCTGCTTGGTTAGTTATTATCTATTTTATTAACCTAGGACTAAAACAAATTGATGATGCTAAGCAACTCGAATCAAATAAAAAATAGACGTTTCTCAAATGAAACGTTTTTTGTCTTTATAATACTCAAGCAACTCTTTGTTTCATACCTCCAGATAACTCATGTGGCTTTTTTGTTTTAAATTTAGCTAATTGATATTTTTCTAAAAGTTTTAATACATATTCTTTATTTTCTTGATTTAACTTTTTTTGTATTTTTAGCCCAAGTAAAACATTATCTAAAATTGAATAATGTTCAAATAAAGCATCTTCTTGTAACATATAACCGATTTTTACATCATCTTTATCATTATAGTAAGTTATATCCCCATTACTTTTTTCTTCTAAGCCTGCTAATATTGAAAGAAGTGTACTTTTTCCACAACCACTTGTTCCAATAATAGCTATAAATTCACCATTTTTAACTTCAAAACTCACGTTTTTAATTGCTTCAATTTCCCCGTTAATAGTATTATACTTTTTTGACAAATTTTTAACTTTGAGAAGTGGTTTCATTTAAGTTTTTAACTAAATCATTAAATGATACAAAATCATCGAGTAAATTATTATCTATCATTATATTCTCTAAATTTTTATATGATTTTTCGGTAATAGTAGTATTATCTAACCAACTATCTGCCTCACGGTACCTTTTTACTATTAATTCTACATCGTTTAAAGAATTATCTGGAAATTGCGCTAATATACTTTTTGCTATTTCTATATCACTATGATTTTTTACATAGTCAAGTCCTTTATTTATAGCTGCATTAAATTTCTTGATTTTATCTGTATTGTTATTAAAATAACTTTTACGAGCATAGAACGCTGTATATGGCATTTCTCCGGAAAATTTTCCGACACTACCTACTACGTAACCAAGCCCTTCTTTTTCTAATTTTGTTGCATTAGGTTCAAATAAATTTACAAAATCACCAACACCACTGATGAATGTCCCTGATAAAGAAGCAAAATCTATACTTGTATTTATTTTAATTTTATTTTTATCTGTTTTTTCATTTTTTAATCCATTTAAGAAATTTAGTGAAGGCATACCACCTGCTCTTCCCACTAACACTTCCTTACCATACAAGTCTTCCATTTTAAAATTGTCAATTTTTTTACGTGATACAATAAATTGACCATCTCTTTTAGTAAGCCCTGCAAATGTTACTAAATAGTCTTTTTCTCCATTTTTGTAGACATAAATAGCTGATTCTGGTCCTGCAAAGCCAATATCAACAGTTTTCGATAATACTGCTGCACTCACTTTATCAGCTCCACTAGTTAAAATAACTTCCACATCTAATCCTTCATCTTTAAAATATCCATTTTCTAAAGCCACATAAAAAGGTGCATAAAAGATACTATGTGTAACTTCTGCTACTTTTACTTTTTCTAATTTTTTTGTGTCATTAACATTCTGTTCTTTCTTATTTACAAATATAATAGCAAAAATTAACAATAAACAACTCATAGAGATAATAATATTTTTTTTCATTTAATCCCTCCTAAGATCACTTTATTATATTCGTGACAATGTTAAGTGGTGTACATAAAAAGAAAATAAAATGATTTACTTTTAAAATCCATTCTGTTATAATTGAGACATAATAAGCGAGGTGTGTATAGTGGCCATAAGAACTAATCAAGAATTATTAACAATCCTTTATAATCTAATCGGTAACAATAGTTGTATAAAAGGAGAACTGGTTGCTGAAAAGGATACATTAATAGAAGATAAAAATAGAAGTACAGAAGAATTAACTAAAGAAAGTGAGTCTCTAAACGAGTTAAACCTTAATCAAAAGGCTGTTGAAGTAGGACCTGACGAGACGAGAATGTGGATTGAGGAATTTGAAAAAAATGCTGATTTACAACGCTTCTTTGGTTTAATGGAAGTTGAATTTGATAATTCAGCTATGCGCGAAAAATTGTTAAACATATCAGACGTTGAAAGTTTAAAAAATCATATATGTGACGATATTTTAAAGACAACAGAAAAAATAGAATCATTGCGTAAACATATTGAAGATAATGGAATCAAAGCTGAGGAATTAGAAGAACAAATTGCTGACTATGAAAGAGCAAGTCATGAGCTTGGTCGTATTATAAGTGATGTCCTAGGTGGAGCTGAAACATATACAAGAAATTACATTGGTGATATCTTAAGAAAAATCAGTAGTTTCTCTAAAACATATGCTTTATCAGAAAGCGAAATTGCCGTTGCTAGTAAATTAATTCTATTCCCAGAAGAAGAATTGAAACAATTTAATGATCAAGTATTACAAGGTAAAATAAATACTGATCAAGTTACTGAAGCAATCGAAGAGGAAGAAGTTAAAGAAGAACCAGAACCAGTTATTGAACTAGCTAGTCCACTTGTTGAAGAGTCTAAAAATGTTGGTATTTTTGCTGATCAAATTCCCTCTGTAAAAGAAGATACAACCCAACCTACTGAGTTAACTCCTAAAGCTGAGATAATTTCTGAAAATGTGCAAGAAGAAAATCCTTTTGTAACATTTGAAGAAGCTAAAAAAATAGCTGAAGAAGATGAAGAAACTAAAGAAGATGTAGTTGAAAACGTTGCAGAAGAAAAAAATGAAGAAAAAGAAGAAGATTTAACAAAGCCAAGCGCTCAAGATATTTATGGTAGTGAAAATACAGACATTATTCCCATTGTCGAAGTAGACGAAGAAAAAAAAGATGAAATAAGTGATGAAGAATTTTTTGCTAATTTAGGATTAGACCCTAATAACTTTACTCAAAAAGAACAAGCTATAAAAATCTTAAAAAATTGCGATGAAGAAGTTATAAAAAGAAACTTAGAAGAACTAAAAGCTCTTGGAACTTCTGAAGAAAATATTTATTTCATTAAAGATTCATACGTACTATTAGCAGACAAAGAATTACCATCTAAGATAAATTTATTTAGAAGCAAAGGAATCAAAGAAGAAACTATTAAAGACATAATTTTGATTACTTCTTCAATAATAAGCTTACATTTAGAACAGATGCAAGCTAATATAACAATGATTGAAAAGAAAAATGGCAAAGTTGATAATTCAAATTACCTTTTAATTTCTAATCCTGCGGCTTACTATTCTTCAATCGAAGATGCTGCCAAATATGATATTACTTTTGATGAAAAACAAAGTAAATATATTGAACCTTCTTTAATTCAACCAAATCAAAATAGTATTGGGGTAAATGAAGTCCTTAAGGAATATGGTATAAGCGCTGGTCGTCGTAATGGCAAAAATGAAATTGATATCTACTTCAAAACTCCAATCGAATTAGAAAATTCTATTGATTCATTGATTGAAATTGGTGCTGAAGAAGTTTTAAGAACAACTCCTGAAATAATGAGTGTCGAAACAAACCCAGTGTTAAAGAAAATAAAATATTTAACAGATAAAGGCGAAAGTTATGTAGACGATTCAGGCTATTGCAAAAAAGTTGTTTATATTCCTGCCGAATTCCAAGAAGTTTATAAAGATGTAACTTTACCAGAAATACCAAGCAGAGAAGACAATAATGAAAATTTAGCTAAAGAAGGTGCTAAATATAATGATATCATTTCCATTTTAATTGAAAGTTTAAATGGTTATTATGCTAATAATGCTGATAGTTATAAAACAATTGCTATTGCGAACCCTGAAGTTCAAGCTAGAGCTTTAGAAATTAAAAATACTTTAGAAAGTGATTCTTCTTTAGAAATTGTAGACAAGAATACTTATAAATTCCAAGATGAATACTTCTCTAAAAATAAATTTGAAAGAAACTTGTATTACTTGATTACTTCATTAACAGATAAAGAAGAAAAAGTAGAAGACTTAAATAAAGAATTAACTATCGTTTCTTTACTATATAATTCACAAAAAGATGCCTCAGTTATCATTAAGCTAATGAATCAATTTTTAGGTTTAAACATAGCTGAAGAAATGGGAGGTCCAACATTATGATAGAACAAGATACAATCAAAGCAATAGACAATGAATTATTTGAAAACTTAGATAACCAAAAACCTGATTTAGCTTTCTTAAAAGAAGTTGGATTTGAAGAAAAGTTTATCGAAGATTTTAAAGAAGATATTCCAAAGAATAGTTTAAGTGCTTTAAATGATAATTCTCATATTGTCTTAACTAATATAAAATATTTAAAAGATCTTGGTATTAGTAATTATAAAGATGCTTTCCAAAGATTTTATAGTATGTTTCTAATAGAACCAACAGCATTTGATGATATTTTCTCTAAATATGATAAAGATGACTTGGTTGCTAAAATGGAAAAAAATATTGCTATTATGGAACATTTATAAGAAGTACATTGTACTTCTTTTTTCTATGAGATAATTTTGTTTCATGATATAATTGGTTTGGAAAGAAGTGTGCAACATGAATTATTTAGCTAATTTAAACGATAAACAAAAAGAGGCTGTCGAACATATTGATGGTCCATGTTTAGTAATTGCCGGAGCTGGTTCTGGTAAAACAAAGGTCTTAACAACTCGTATCGCTAATTTAATCGCGAAGGGAATTCCTTCCTATAATATTTTGGCTATCACGTTTACTAACAAGGCTGCTCACGAAATGAAAGAACGTTTGGAAAAATTAGTTCCTGATAACCAAGCTTTTGTCGGAACCTTTCACTCCTTTGGTGTTCGCATCATCAGAGAAAATGCGCCCTTATTAAACCTAGATCGCAATTTTTCCATCTTAGATAGTGATGATGTTGTCTCTATTATAAAAAAAATCTTAAAAGATAATGGCTATGATCCTAAAAATAATCCCCCATCCTTTATTAGAAATAGAATAAGTTCCTTTAAAAATGATATGCCAACTGATGATGAGATTAATAATACTGCTCGTACTCCTCAAGACAAAGTAGCTGTTGAAGTATACTATCAGTATATGGAAGTCTTACAAAAAAATAATTCTGTTGATTTTGATGATTTACTTCGTTTACCTGTTAAATTATTTACCGAGCATAAAGATGTCTTAGACAATTATCAAGAAAAGTACCAATATATTTTAATTGATGAGTATCAAGATACTAACGGTGTTCAGTATAAATTATCTAAACTCCTTGCTCGCAAATATCAAAATATTTTTATTGTTGGCGACCCTGATCAATCAATTTATATGTTTAGAGGTGCCAATTTCCGTAATATTTTAAATTTTGAAAAAGATTATAAAAATGCTAAGGTTATTCCTTTAGAAGAAAATTATCGCTCGACAACTAGTATCTTAGATACGGCTAACTCTGTTATAAAAAATAATAAAGAACGAAAAGATAAAAAACTTTGGAGTAGCAAAGGCGAGGGAAGTAAAGTTAAATACTTACGTGCTTATGATGGTAAACATGAAATAAATCTTGTTTTAGATGAAATCAAAAGACTTTTAGAACAAGGCTATGAAAAAAAGAACATTAGTGTATTATATCGAACTAATGCCCAAGCTCGTTTAGTTGAAGAAATGTTTTTAAAAGCTAATATTCCTTATAAAGTTGTTGGTAGTTATTATTTCTATTCTCGTAAAGAAATAAAGGATTTAATTTGTTACTTACGCTTAATTTTAAATAATAATGATGAAATAAGCTTACGTCGTGTTATCAATGTTCCTAAAAGAGGCATCGGCCCTTCAACAATCCAAAAAATTGAAACACTTGCCAAAGAGCAAAATATTTCTCTTTTTGAAGCGATAGAAACGGGTCGTGAAAAAGAATTTAAAGATTTAATCTTAGATTTAACTAAGAAAAGTGAAGACTTAACTCTAACTGATTTAATTGACTTAATCCTTGATGAAACCAATATGAAAGCTGAATATGAAAGTGATAAATCACTTGAAAATGAATTACGTCTTGATAACTTAGAAGAATTTAAATCAATTACTAAAACCTTTGAAGATCGCACCGGTTCTGAGTCCCTTGCCGATTTTTTAGAGGAAATAAGTCTTATAGCCGATGTTACAGAGCATCAAGAAGATGAAGATGTTGTAACCTTAATGACAATTCATAGTGCCAAAGGTTTAGAATTTGACGTTGTCTTCCTAATTGGAATGGAAGAAGGAATCTTTCCTCATCAAAACTCTTTCTGTGAAGAAGGAGGCCTAGAAGAAGAACGTCGTCTATGTTATGTTGGGATAACCCGTGCTAAAGAAAAACTATACATATCTAATGCTAAAAGACGAATCCTATATGGTAAGGATGTTATTAATCCACCTAGTCGTTTTATCAAAGAAATTGATCCTAGTTTACTAGATGTTGAAAACATTAATATGTTTGAAGAAGAAAAAATTAATAAAGAAGAACTTTATAAACATGATGATGTTGACTTTAAAGAAGGCGATGTCATCATGCATATGCAATACGGCCGTGGAGTTGTCATTGAAGTTAAAGGCGATTTCATTACGGTTGCTTTTGCTAAAAACTTTGGCATTAAAAAACTATTAAAAAATCATAAAAGTATTACTAAAATATAAGAAAAGAGGAAAAAATATGCAATTATTAATCATGGCTGCTGGAATGGGAAGCCGTTTCGGAGGCTTAAAACAAGTTGAACCTATGGGACCAAATAATGAATTTATTATAGATTATTCTATCTATGATGCCAAGAAAGCTGGTTTTTCTAAGGTTGTGTTTATTATTAAAGAAGAAAATTATCAATTATTTAAGGAAACAATTGGCTCTCGTGTCGATAAACAAATTGAAGTAGAATATGTTTTTCAAAAAATGACAAACGTTCCTTCTTTTGTTAACATCCCTTCCGATCGTACTAAACCATGGGGAACAGCTCAAGCTATATATTGTGCTAAGGATGCTATAACTGAAGATTTTGTTGTTATCAATGCAGATGACTTTTATGGTCGTGATTCCTTCGAAGTGGCCGCTAAATTCCTTAAGGAGAAAAAAGCTCACCAATATGCCACAGTTGGTTATACAGTAACTAATACTATGACTGAAAATGGTTCTGTCAAAAGAGGTGTTTTAGATTTTGACCAAAATAGCAATTTAGAACAAATAACAGAAAGCTCTATTGCTTATGAAAATGACAAAATAATAGCAACTCCTTTAGATGAAACACTCAAACCATTTGAGGTTTCTAAGGACACTTTAGTATCAATGAATATGTTAGTATTTGATAAAAGCATTTTTGATTATATCGAAAAGAAAATGGTAGAATTTTTCCGAAAAAATACTGATTTAAGTAAATGTGAATTCTTAATACCAGACATTTTAAACGAAGCTAACCTTGAACATTATGCTGATGTCTTTGTTTTACGTACTAAAGCTAATTGGTATGGAGTAACGTATAAAGAAGACAAAGAAAATGTTAAGAATGCTTTAGCTAATTTAATTAAGAATGGCGATTACCCTGAAAATTTATGGAGGTAAATATGAATCCTAAAGAACGTATTTCTTATCTTGTTGAAAAATTAAATGAAGCTAATGTCGATTATTATTTGAATGATAATCCTAAAATGACCGATAATGAGTATGATAGTCTTTTAATGGAATTATTTAAACTTGAAACTGAATATCCAGAATATAAATTGCCTGAATCACCAACGGAAAGCGTTGGTACAAAAATTGTTGATTCTTTTGCTAAGATAACCCATGCAACACCTATGTTTAGCTTAGCTGATGTCTTCAATGAGGATGAAGTCGAGGCCTTTGTAAATCGTGTCGAAAAAGAAGTTTCTCATCCTGAATTTACTTGCGAATTAAAAATGGATGGTCTTGGGGTTAATTTAACATATAAAAATGGTCTTTTAAAATCAGCTGCCACTAGGGGTGATGGGGTAACCGGCGAAGATATAACTAATAATGTTAAAACGATTAAATATCTTCCTTTAAAATTAAAGGAGCCAGTCGATTTAGAGGTTCGTGGCGAAATTTATATGACTAAAAAAAGCTTCGAAGAAGCTAATAAAAAAAGAGCAGCCAATGGCGAAGATTTATTTCAAAATCCGCGAAATGCCGCTGCTGGCTCAGCTCGTCAATTAGACAGTCGTATTGCCAAAGAACGTAAGTTAGATGTTTTATTATATCATGTTCCTAATACAACAGAACAAACCCAATGGGAAACCCTCCAAACTCTAAAAAAGTTAGGTTTACCAATTAATGAACATTCCAAAAAAGTTCATAATTTTAAAGAAATAAAAGCCTATATTGAAGAATGGACTGAAAAACGTCCTACTTTACCTTATGAAATAGATGGTATTGTTATTAAATTAAATGATATTGCTGCCCAAAGAAGAATGGGGAACACTGCTAAGTATCCACGTTGGGCTGTCGCTTATAAATTTCCAGCTGAAAAAGTTGTTACTCAATTAGAAGATATTATTTTTACCGTTGGTCGAACGGGTCAAATTACCCCGAATGCAGTTTTATCACCTGTTAAAGTAGCAGGTAGTACTATTAGAAGAGCTACGCTTCATAATGAATCTTACATAAGAGAAAAAGATTTGCGAATAGGGGACTTTGTTGTTCTCCATAAAGCCGGCGATGTCATTCCAGAGGTTGTCGAACCAGTCTTAGATCGTCGTCAAAATGTCTCTATCTTTCAAATGATTAGTTCCTGTCCAATATGTGGAACAAAACTTATAAAAAGTGCTTCAGGAATCGATTATTTATGTCCTAATGAACATTGCCCGGCCCGTAAAATAGAAAGCTTAATCCATTATGTTTCCCGTCCGGCCATGAATATTGATGGTCTAGGCGATCGAATCATTGAAGATTTCTATAATATGGGAATTATTACTAAAATAGAAGACATTTATAACTTAGATACTAAAAAAGAAGATTTAATTGAATTAGAAGGTTTTGGAACCAAAAGTATTAATAATCTTTTAAGTTCTATCGAAGCCAGTAAGAGCAATTCTTTAGAAAGACTTCTCTTTGGTTTAGGGATTCCTGGTATTGGCGCTAAAACAGCAAAAGTCTTAGCTAAAAAATATGATACTTTAGAAAATCTTATGAAGGCCTCTTGCGAAGAGTTAACAGGAATAAAAGATATTGGTGATGTTCTTGCTACAAACATTTATACCTATTTTCAAGATGAACGTAACCGAACCTTGATTGCTAACTTAAAACAAATTGGCATTAATACTGAATATAAAGGTGAAAAAACATTAAATAATGACCTTATATCTAATAAAAAATTTGTTATAACTGGTACTATTAGCTTTCTTACTCGTGACGAAATAAAAAAAATCCTTGAAAGATACGATGCGACAGTTATTGAATCTGTAAGCAAAAAAACTGACGTTGTTATTGTCGGAACTTCACCAGGAAGTAAGCTTGAAAAAGCCCAAAAACTGGGTATAACTATTTGGAATGAAGATAAATTAAAAGAAGTCATAGATTCCCTATAACTTCTTTTTTTGTGTTTGCCTAAAAAGTAAATAAATTGCTTAATAACATATAATGTAGTATAATTTAATTACGCTTAGAGGTGAAAAAATGAAAAAATTTTATAATGAACATCGAGTATTTACAATACTTATGGCAATAGCTATTGTTTGCTTAATCTTAGTAGCTACTGTCTTAATAAAATGCTTTTATAGTGGCGGTAATAAAGGCAAATATGGCGACCGTTTGGAAGGTATCGAAGCCGTTGAAATAAACAATTCCAAAATAAGTGATATTGAAACCAAAATAAAAGCAGATCAAATCGTTAAGAGTGCTAAAATTACAATTACCGGAAAGATCGTTTACTTTGATTTAAACTTTTCAAGTGAAACATCATTAGTTGAAGCTCAAAGTGTTGCTTTAAAATCATTAGATAATTTTAGTGATGAAGAGAAAGCTTTTTATGATTTCCATTTTACTCTAAAACAGGAATCAACAGCTGAAAGTGATGGTTTCTTAATTGAAGGGGCTAAAAATAAAAATGGTTCAGGTCTAGTTTGGAATAATAACAATCCGGTAACAACTCCAACTGTAGACAATAATGGAACAGAAGGATAGACTATGAAAAAGCCAAACAAGAAATTTATTCTGATTGTTATCGGGGCCATTCTTGCCCTTGCTCTTTTAGGCCTAATAACATTTTTAATTCTTAATGATGAAAATAAGTTAAGTGTCGAAGAAAAAGAGTGGCTGGCCAGGAATGTTAATTCAACTCAAAATGTTTATGTTTTAAACAATGTTGATGTATATGGAAAAAATGGTAGTGGTGTTCTCTTTGATTTTATCAAAGATTTCCAAACCAAATTTGGCATTACCATAAATATTATCACTTATAATAGTGGTGAAGCAGTTTCAACCAATTCCTTTAAAGTTAGTAATGATGTTGCTGATAACCAAATTCTTATTAATGAAGAACACTATGTAATCATTAGCAAAGAGCGCGTTAACATGAGCTCATTATCTCAATTATCAAATAAAAAAATAGGTGTTTTAGCATCTGATGAAAAAAGAATTAATAATTATTTAAATACCATCAAAGATCTTTCATTAACGCCTTATGAAACTTCAACTAATTTGTTTGAAGCTTTAGAAGCTAATGAAGCAATTCAATATGCAATCGTTCCTTTAGAAGAACATTTATCTTCTATCTTAACTTCAAATTATAATATAGATTATCATATTAGCGATTTAAAAAAATACGTTGTTTACGATAAGAACAATGATAACTTAAGTTCCATAATTGAAAAATATTACAATACATGGAAAGAAAAAAAATTAAAAGAATCTTACAATACAAACGAATTAAAAACCTTTGTTTCAGCATTAAATATTTCTGATAAAGATTTAACAAGTATTCAAGCTAAAACGTATAATTATGGTTTCGTTGATAATCATCCTTATGAAGTATTAATAAGTGGTACATATGGAGGAATTATCAGTGAGTATCTTTCTAACTTTAGTGACTTTAGTCAAACTGAATTTAGTTTTTCTAGATATAAAAACTTTAATAGTTTTACTGAAGCTATTGCTAATAACAAGATAGACTTATTCTATAATTACTATAACCTTGAAACAGAATATCAAAAAATAGATTCCTTAAATAATATTTCTTTTGATATTGTCACTAGAGAAGATGATGACTTAGTAATAAACTCTATTAACTCTTTAAGTGATAAAAATGTATATGTATTAAAAAATAGTATCCTAGAAAAGTATTTAAATAGTATTGGTAATATTAATATAAAAACCTATGCTAATGATAAAGACTTAAAAAAGATCGCTAAAAAAGATAGCATAATTGTTATAGATGAATTGAGCTTTGAATATTATAACAAAAATATCTTAGATAATTATAATCAACGTTATCGTAATGTTTTATCTGATACTTATAATTTCTATATTTCATCTGATGAAACTTTTAATCTTTTGTTTAGTAAATATATCCAAACTCTAGATCCTAATACAATCCAAGTACGAGGTATTCATAATCATACTATAACAATAAAATCCGGAACTATTTTAGGCAAAGTAGCTAAATATTCCTTAATTATTATCTTCTTCGTTGTAATAGCTTTATTCTTCGCTTATCGTTCATCAAAGAAAATAAAAATTGCTAAAAAAATTAAAAAAGAAGATAAAATGAAATACATAGATCAATTAACTTCTTTGAAAAATCGTAATTACTTAAATGAAAATGTTGCCAATTGGAATAAAAATACTATCTATCCTCAAGCTACTATTATTATAGATTTGAATCAAATTCAAGAAATAAACGATTCCTTAGGATATGAACAAGGCGACAATCAAATTAAGGCAACGGCCAATATTTTAATTAAAACACAACTAGATAATTCTGACATAATGCGAACAGATGGAAATGAATTTTTAATATACTTAGTTGGATATCAAGAAAAGCAAATTGTTAGCTACATTAGAAAACTTAATAAAGAATTTAAATCTTTACCTTATGAACATGGCGCTGCAATTGGTTATAGCATGATTGTAAATGATATGAAAACGATTGAAGATGCTATAAATGAATCTGTAGAAGATATGAAAAATAAAAAGATGGAACAGGCTGAGAACTAATGAAAGCTAAAAGAAAACCTTTCTTTGAACGTTTCTGGGATGCCTTCTGGCGTCCCGAAATGCTAATCTTACCTGGTCAAATATCTTTTTTTCTTTTTTTATCCTTGGTACCAACAATTACTTTAATTGGTTATGCTTGTTCATATTTAAACATTTCCAATAACTTAGTTTCCACTTTACTAAGAAACACTTTAGGAAGTGATTATACTGCTTTTTTAGAGCCTATTCTTACTGCTTCTAAAATGACTCCTGCTTTCTTTGTTACATTAGCAATTGGTTACTTTATCGCTTCAAATGGTATGGCTTCTATAATAGTTGCTTCTAATACCATTTATGGCATTAAAGATTCCGGTTTTTTCCGTCGTCGCTTTAAAGCCATAATTATGGAAATTATTATCGTTATCTTAGTACTATTTATTTTAATAGCCCCTTTATTAGGAAATAGTATCATAAATTTACTTCATTACTTTAACCTTGATGTAGAAACTACTAAAATGATAGTATCCCTTTTAAACTTCTTAAAAGGTCCATTCTCTTGGGTATTTATTTTCCTATTTATTAAAATAATTTTTACGATGGCTCCTGACAAAAAAATTCCTAGTCGTAATGTCACTGGTGGTGCCATCTTTACAACCTTTGGCTGGGTTGTTATAACCGATATTTATTCGTATTATATTTCCCATTATGCTAATTATTCAGTCTTCTATGGTAGCTTAGCTAATATCGTAATCTTAATGTTATGGGTTTACTTCCTATCATATATCTTAGTTATCGGAATGGCTATGAATTATCATGAAGAATTAGAAAAAACTGGTATTTTAGAAGTTCAAAAAATCATCGCTTCGGCTGCTCAAACTACTCCCTCAAACGAGGAAACACCTAAGAATGAGGAAGAAGAACCAGCCCCAGTAAATCAGCCTAAACCATCGCCTAATAAAAAAAAGTCTAAAAAAAATAAATCTAAGAAAGCAAAGACAAAATAGACCTTAACTATATTGTCTTTTTATTTTGAAAATGATAAAATCTAGTTAAAGATAGAGGTGTGAGATGAAAAAAGAACAAAATCCCCAAGAACCTGAAATGGTTCCTGAACCAAAACCAGCCCCTGTTAAGGTCGAATCAAAAGGAAGTAAGAAGAAAAAAATATTTATTATAACAAGTATCGTTTTACTTATTATCATTGTTTTAACTTTATTTGCTTTTAAAGATAAAATATTTAGTAACTCTTCGCCCAATAATAAGAAGAATGAAGTTATTAATGATGTTAAGGAAGTAACATCTGCTTACAAAATAACTGATAATAACTTACAAGATTTCGATTTAAAATTTTTGCAACTTGAAAATAGTGAAAAAAACATAGTATATAGTCCATTATCTATAAAGTATGCCTTAGAAATGCTTGGTGAAGGTGCTAGTGGTGAAACTAAAAAACAAATCGATGCCATTCTCGGTAATTATGAAAGCAACAACTACGAAAGCAGTGCTCATATGTCTTTTGCTAATGCTATGTTTATTAGAAATAGCTACAAAAGTGAAGTAAAAAGTACCTATGTTAAAAATTTAAAAAACAATTATTCAGCTGAAGTTATCTATGATGATTTTAAAAATCCTAATAATATCAATAAATGGATTAGTGATAAAACCTTTAATTTAATAAATAATCTTGTTGATAACACCGATGATGTTAACTACTTCTTGGTAAATGCTTTAGCCATCGACCTTGAGTGGAAAAATAAAATACAACAAACATCAAATGATAGCTATGATAAAATGTACAGTGCTGTTTATGATCATGAGGCATTCGCAAAATACATTGACTTACTGGGAATAGTTGATGTTGCCATAAAATTTAATAACGAAAAAGTTGAAGGTTCTTTAGCTAATGCTACTATAAATAACTATGATATTATTAAAGATAAGGGTCGCGATAACATCAAAAGTTTTATTTCTGATAAATATCAAAAGTGGTTAAAAACTAGCTCTTGTGCTGAGTATGCTAGTCAAAATGTTGATGAAGTTGTTGAAAAATATCTTAATGAACTATCAGAAAACTATCATAAAGTATATCAATCTACCGATTTCCGTTTTTATAAAGATGATAATGTCCAAGTTTTTGCTAAAGAATTGAAGAAATCTAATGGCACAACTCTTGAATATGTCGGCATCATGCCTTTACAAGAAAGTTTAAGTACCTATGTTAAAAGTATTAATGCTAAACAAATAAATAACTTGCTTGGCAACTTAAAAGAAATCAAGAAAGATAGCTTTGCTGAAGGTAAAATTTACGATATTAACTTAGCTGTACCATATTTTAATTACGAGTACACTTTAAATTTAAAAGATGATTTAGAACAAATGGGTGTTAAAGATGTTTTTGATAGTACCAAAGCTGATTTAAGTAATCTAAGTTCTACTAAAAATAATTATATTGAAAAAATCGCTCATAAAGCTAATATTGAATTTTCAAATGAAGGAATAAAAGCGGCTGCTGCCACTGTTGAAGGCGGAGCTGGAGCTGCTGGTTGTGAATTTGATTACCATTACGATGTTCCGGTCGAAACTATTAATATTATCTTTGAAAAGCCTTTTATGTACTTAATAAGAAATGTTGAAACAGGTGAAGTTTGGTTTACAGGCAATGTTTATAGTCCTACAAAAACCCAAGCTGATAAATATTACGAAGTGGTCAATACTAAAGAAGACTGCGAGGCATCTTCTTACTGTCATAAAATGATTGAAAATGCTTTTATTAGAGATGAAAGTGAAGAAAAGTAAAAATTGCTTTTCTTTTTTTTAATTTCATTGATATAATAAAAAAGGTGATTAAAAATGGAAGAAGTAATAATAAATCAAGAAGGTATAAACTATCTTGTTCAAGAATTAAAATTACAAGAACAACAAATAAAAGAAGTCTTAAACATGCTTAAAGATGGTGCCACAATTCCTTTTATAGCTCGTTATCGTAAAGAAAAAACAGGTAATTTAAATGAAGATCAAATAAGAGTTATTGAAGAGCAATATAAATATCAAGAAAATTTATTTAATCGTAAAGAAGATGTTATTAGACTTATTGATGAAAAGGGCTTATTAACTGATGAATTAAAAGAATCAGTTATGAAATGTATTAAACTAACCGAAGTTGAAGATGTCTATCGTCCTTTTAAAGAAAAAAAGAAAACCAAAGCTAGTGAAGCTATCAAAAATGGCTTGGAGCCTCTTGCTAAAATGATTATGTCTTTTCCCACAACGGGGACTTTAGAAAATATGGCTACTAAATTTGTTAATGAAAATGTTAAGGATACCCAAGTAGCCTTAGAAGGAGCAGGTTATATTATCGCAGAATGGATAAGTGATAATGCTTCATATCGTAAATGGATAAGAAATAATGTTTGGCAAAATGGTACAATAGTTTCTAAATTAAAAAAGAATGCCGTTGATGAGAAAAAAACTTACGAAATGTATTATGATTTTCAAGATAATATTAAATATATTAAACATTATCGTGTTTTAGCTTTGAATAGGGGCGAAAAAGAAAAGATTTTAACAGTTTCTCTTGATATGAATAATGATGAAATAACTAGTTACTTAGAAAAGAAATTAATCAAAAATCAAGAATCTTTCGTTGTTGATTTAGTTAAAGATAGTATTAAAGATTCTTTAAAACGTCTTATCTTACCTAGTATTGAAAGAGAAATAAGAAGCGAATTAACCGAACAAGCTGATAAAATGGCTATTGATACATTCGGTTTAAACTTAGAACATTTGCTATTAACTCGTCCTCTTAAAGGTATGGTTGTCCTAGGCTTTGATCCTGGATATGTTAATGGCTGTAAGTTAGCTGTTGTTGACAAAAATGGTAAGTATTTAGATTCAACGGTTATAAAACCATTTATTAATGGTAGTAATCAAGAAAAATACCTTGCTCAAAGTAAAATAATTGTTAAAAATTTAATTGAAAAGTATCATGTTGATATTATTTCTATTGGTAATGGAACTGCCTCACGTGAATCTGAAAAGTTCTGTGCCGAAATGATTAAAGAATTTAACTTACCATGTAAATATGTAATAACCTCTGAAGCTGGAGCCTCAATTTATAGTGCTTCTAAATTAGCTATCGAAGAATTTCCCGATTTAGCTGTTGAAAAAAGAAGTGCTGTATCAATTGGTCGTCGTATTCAAGATCCACTTTCTGAACTTGTTAAAATTGATCCTAAATCAATTGGAGTAGGGGAATACCAATATGATGTAAACCAAAAAGCTCTAGGAGAAGCCTTAGATTTCACAACATCTAAAGTGGTAAATGAAGTAGGAGTTAATATTAATACAGCTTCAAAAAGTATTCTAAAGTATGTTTCTGGTTTAACAAAAAGTGTTATTGAAAATATTTATAAGTATAAAGAAGAAAAAAAGATAACTAGCCGTGATGAAATAAAGAAAATCAAAGGTATTAGTGCTAAAGTTTATGAACAAGCAATTGGCTTTTTACGTATTCCAGATGGTATCAATCCTCTAGATAAAACTGGTATCCATCCCGAAAGCTACGACCTAACAGCCAATATCTTAAAAGAACTATCTTTAAATATTGAAGATATAAACAAAGATGAATTCAAAGAAAAATTAAAACAAGCAGATGCTTTAAAACTATCAGAGAAATTACATAGTGATATTTATACCGTTAAAGATATCATTAAAGAACTATTAACCCCTGGTTTAGACCCACGTGATGAATTAGATTCCCCAGTTTTAAAAAGTGATATTTTAAAAATCGAAGATTTAAAAGTCGGGATGGAATTGCAAGGTACTATTAGAAATGTTGCTTCTTTCGGCGCATTTGTTGACATTGGTTTACATGATGATGGCCTAATTCATATCTCAAAGATGAGTAAATCATTTGTTAAGAATCCTAATGACATTGTTCATGTCGGAGATATCGTAACTTGTTATGTAACCGATATTGACCTTGCCAAGCAAAAAGTTCAATTAAGTCTTATCAAAATTTAGAAACGAAAGTTTCTTTTTTTGTCGAAAAAAGTAGATAAGTCAAATAAACGTAACTATTTGTGGTATAATATCGAATTATGAAAGAAGCGAAAATAATGAAGAAAAAACAAATCAATCCATCAGTCTACTTTTTTGTAGCAATCCTTTTTTTAGAGTTAACGATAAAAGTAATATTTTGTAAACACTTTATAAACCTTGGTCTTTTATATACCAACATTTTTTCCTTACCACTTGCCATTATTTTTGGTATGATCTGTAAACTAAGTAAAGAAAAAGTAAATACCATCTTGCTTTTTATAGTGTCAATTATTATTACCATTTATTTTGAATTTCAATACATTTTTTACACTTTATTTTCAGTTCCTTTTTCTTTTTCCACAATTAGCTTAGCTAATCAAGCTTTAGACTTTACAAATATTATCAAAGATACAATAGTAAATCATTTTTTACCTTTCTTTATTTTACTTGTTCCTCTAATTATCTTGATTATCTTTAGAAAGAAAATAAATCTTCAAAAATATAATAAATATCAAACTATTACAAGCTTCTCCATGTTTATAATTGCTTACTTATCAACCTTTCTTTTTTTAATTCCCGGAAAGAATCTTTCATCTTCTGCTTATAAATTATATTTTAACATCGATGATTCCTTAAGTATTATTGATAATTTTGGTTTATTGAGTTATACAAAAATAGATTTAAAGAGACAATTATTCGGCTACACTAATGTACTAATAAATGAAGATAGTAATTTTATTCAGGACGAACCAAGCGATAATACAGAGTCATCAGTTAAAGATTATGGTTATAATATTTTGGATTTGAATTTAGATGATGCAACAGCTAATAATGAAATAAAAACTTTAAATAATTATATAAAAAACAAAGAAGCTAGTAAAAAAAATCAATACACAGGTATGTTTAAAGGTAAAAATATAATCTTTATTTTAGCTGAAGGCTTTAATGAAATAGCTGTTGATAAAGATAGAACTCCAACTCTTTATAACCTTATTCATACAGGTTTCGAATTTGAAAATTTTTATTCACCTGTCTTTTTAAGTACAACAGGTGGTGAATTCCAGGCAACAACAGGGTTAATTCCAACTCAAGAAACATTAAGTTTATGGAAAAGTAAACTACCTAATATAAAATATGCCCTAGGTAATTCCTTCTCTCTACTTGGTTATCAAGTCCAAAGCTACCATGATTGGACATATACTTACTACAAACGAAATAAGACCATGCCAACTTTAGGTTTCAATAACTACTTAGGATGTGGCAATGGCTTAGAACAACGTATGAACTGTAAATGGCTACCTAGTGATATAGATTTAGTAAAACAATCAACTGGTGATTACTTATTAAGTGAAAATAATTTTGCTACTTACTATGTTACTGTTAGTGGCCATTCTCCTTATAACAATAGTGATAATATAGCTAAAAAGTATCTTGATAACTTAAGTGAAACAACCTATAGTGACCCAGTTAAATACTATTTAGCAGCTCAAATGGAACTAGATAAAATGGTTGAAGAATTAATAAACGAATTAAAAGAAAATAATAAATTGGATGATACTGTAATTGCCTTAGTAGGAGATCACTATCCATATACACTGTCAACAGAACAGATGAATGAAGTGTCATCTTATGAAAAAGATGGTACAATAGAAGTGAATCATAGTAATTTTATCCTATGGAATAATCAAATGGAAGAGCCAGTAAGTGTAACTAAAGTTGGCAGCCAAATAGACGTTTTACCAACCCTTTTAAACTTATTTGGTATTGAATATGATTCACGTTTAATAATCGGTCAAGATATTCTAAGTGATACTGCCGGAATTGCCATTTTTTCTAATCGTAGTTGGGTTACTGATTATGGTAGTTATGATTCTCAAACTAGAAAATTTACCTTAAAAGAAGGTCAAACTCTTGAAAACCAAAGTGAATACATAAATACCATCAATAACAGAGTAGCTAATGCTTTTAGCCTTAGTAAGATGATTATAAAAAATGATTATTATACTTACATTACAAAAAATAGAGGTGAATAAAAATGTGTGGAATAGCAGGATATATAAGTAAAAAGAAACCACAAAAGAAAATATTAAAAAAAATGACTGATCGAATCGCTTATCGTGGTCCTGATGCCGAAGGCTTTTATCTTGATGATGAATGTGCTTTAGGCCATCGTCGTTTATCAATCATTGATTTATCAACAGGTAATCAACCAATTTATAATGAAACCAAAGATATCGTCATTGTTTTTAACGGTGAAATATATAACTATGTTGAATTAAGAGAAGAACTAAAAAAGAAAAATCATCAATTTGTAACTTCTACCGATACGGAAGTATTAGTTCATGGTTATGAAGAGTGGGGCCATGAATTAACCAAAAAATTAAGAGGCATGTTTGCTTTCGCTATATGGGATAAAGTTAATAAAGAACTATATTTAGCTCGTGATGGTTGGGGAATTAAACCACTTTACTATTACGAAACAAATGATACTTTAATGTTTGCCTCAGAAATTAAAGCATTCTTAGATCATCCTGAGTTTAAAAAAGAATTAAATGAAGAAATTTTATCAGCTTATTTATGCTTCAATTCAACTCCGACTGAAGAGACTTTCTTTAAAGGCGTTTATCGCCTTGAACCAGGTCATCAACTAATATATAAAGATGGTCAGAAAAAAATTGAAGAATTCTTTAGCTTGGAATTTAAAGAAACAGATAAAGATATGGATGAAATTGTTAAAGAAATATCTGCTGCTATGAAAGACTCCGTAAAATATCATGAAATAGCTGATGTTGAAGTAGGTTCCTTCTTATCTAGTGGTATTGACTCATCATATCTAGTTTCTTTAGCTAAGCCAGATAAGACATACACTGTCGGCTATGATAACCCTAAATATGATGAAATATCATACGCTAAAGACTTAGCTGAAAAACTAAAAATAACGAACACATCAAAAAAAATCACGAAAGAAGAATATATTGAGGCTTTCCCTAATATTATGTATCATATGGACGAACCATTAGCTGATCCATCGGCCATAGCTTTATACTTTGTAGCTCAAATTGCTTCTAAAGACGTTAAAGTAGTTCTATCAGGTGAAGGAGCCGATGAATTGTTTGGTGGTTATAATACATATAAAGAAGAAGTTGATCAAGCTTGGTATATGAAGATTCCTTATCCACTTCGTCGTGTCGCTTCTACTTTTGCCGGCTTATTCCCAGAAGCACGAGGTTTTAACTTCATTTATCGCCGTGGCCGTAAATTAGAAGATTACAATATTGGTTTAGGAAGAATCTTCCGCGATGAAGAAGCGATGAAAATCGTTAAATGTCCTAATCAAATAAATACCCGTGATATTGTTAAACCTTTTTACGAAAAATATAAGGATAATTCCAACATGGTTAAACGTCAAGCCATCGATTTTTATTTCTGGTTAGTACGTGATTTCCTTCATGCTGTAGACCGCAATACAATGATGTTTGGCTTAGAGGCTAGAACACCATTCTTAGACACTAAAGTATATGAAGTAGCTCGTCAGTTACCAACCAGTGCTAAAGTTAATAAAGAAACAACTAAACCAGCATTACGTGCGGCCGCTAAACAAGTAATTCCTAATGAATCATACAAAAAGAAAAAACTCGGCTTCCCAGTCCCATTAAGAGAGTGGATTAGAGAAGATGACCTTTATAATCAAATAAAAGTTGAATTTGAAAGTCCTAATGCTGAAAAGTTCTTCGACCAAAAAAGAATCTTAAAATTACTAGAACAACATAAATCCGGTAAAAAAGATTGTTATAAAAAAGTCTGGACAATCTATACTTTCCTAGTTTGGTATAAACAATTTTTTGAATAGTGTGGATTAGTAATTGTTATTACTAAAGTGCTGTGGATTAATAAAACTTTTTAAATATTCAAATAAATTATAAGATATTAAGTGAGGTGAAAAAAATGATTAATATTAAAATAGATTCGCGAAAAATAAAACCAGGTGATATTTTTGTTGCCTTACCTGGTAGTACTGTCGATGGTCACGACTTTGTCGAAAAAGCTTACGAAAATGGTGCAGCAAAGGCCATAGTTGAGCACAAAGTACCATGTGCTATTGAACAAGAAGTAGTGAATAATACCAAAGAATGGCTAACCAATTATGTCAGTGAAAACTATCAAGAACAAGTAAATGAACTTAATATCATTGGTGTAACAGGAACTAATGGTAAAACAACAACTGCTTATTTAACTTATCAACTATTAAATAAATTAGGTAGTAAAACTGCCTATATAGGAACTATTGGTTTTTATATTCCTGATGAAGCCGTTATGGAACTGCCTAATACAACACCTGATATATTAGATTTATATGAATTAATTTTAACTGCCAAAGAAAAAGGTTGTAAAAATGTCATGATGGAAGTTAGTTCTCATGCCTTACATCAAAATCGTGTAAAAGGTTTAAAATTCAAAGTAGCTGCCTTTACTAATTTAACTCAAGATCATCTTGATTATCATAAAACAATGGAAAACTACTTAGAAGCCAAAAAATTAATTTTAAAACAACTAGAAGGGCCGATGATAGTTAATAGTGATGATTCATATGCTCAAAGTTGGTTAGATAGTTATGACAATACTAAAACATTTGGCTTTAATGGTACTGATTATCAAATTATTTCATACGAGGACACTTTAAAAGGAACTAAATTAAAATTCAAATACAATGATAAAGAATATGAAACAGAAACAAATTTAAAAAGTAAATTCAATGTTTATAACTACATAACAACTTTATCTTTAGTAAACAATATGGGCTTTAGCATTGAACAAATATTAGAAGTAACACCTAGTATTTATCCTCCAAAAGGTCGATGTGAAATTATTCCAGTTAAAGACGGAATAGCTGTAATTGATTATGCTCATACACCAGATGCAGTAGAAAAGATAATTGATGCCTTTATTGAACATAAAAAGGGTAAAATAATTACTATTGTCGGCTGTGGTGGAGATAGAGATCCAAAAAAAAGACCAATAATGGGTCAAATTGCTGCTGAAAAAAGTGATTATGTTGTATTCACTAGTGATAATCCTCGTACAGAAGATCCACAAGCTATCATGAATGATATCCTAGCTGGCGTAAAAACAACTAACTATGAAGTTGAATTGGATAGAAAAAAAGCTATTGTTATAGCTTTAAATAAAATAGAAAAGAACGATGCTGTACTTATTTTAGGTAAGGGACATGAAGACTACCAAATAATTGGTCATGAAAAACATCATTTAGATGATGCTGAAGAAGTACAAAAATACATAAATTCCTTAAAATAGGAAAAAAAATTCACGAAAAATCAAAAAAGTAGGCAAAAACACTTGCAATTATTCTATTTTTTGGTATAATTTTAATTGCCTACTGGTTATGCAGATGTAGTTTAATGGTAGAGCTTCAGCCTTCCAAGCTGATAACGTGGGTTCGATTCCCATCATCTGCTCCATAAGATAAAATCGTCGCACCAATGTGACGTTAATGATTAAGTCAACTAGTAATAGTTGATTTTTTTGTGCGTTATTGCAAAGAAAGGTGTGATGTGATATGATTAAAATAATTAAGAAGAAAATCAATATGAGTGATGAACTCAAAACCAAAATCGATTGGTCTTGCAAATTTAGTAAGCAGAAATATAAAATCTACGAAGGGTGCTTACGAATTGTTGAACATACTAATCTAGCGTATGTTGAACCTCATAAGGTTATAATAAATAACCAGTTATACTTGTTCTTTAATGAACAGAAATATTTTTATTTAGGAAACTTACAAAATAAAGTTCCATTATCTGAATTGTCAGAATACATAGCAAGGCATTAAATTGATTTGAGAGTTTAGATACTCCCATAATATTGGTTGTTTTTGTCGTACAAATAATCAATAAAATCTAGAGGTGTCCTTGTTATGTGACACCTTTTTTGGTGCCTTTCACTACCCTAAAAAGAAAGGAGAATGATAATTATGGATAATGAAAGGAAAACAGCAGGAGTTTATATTCGTGTATCAACAGAAGATCAAGCAAGAGAAGGATTTAGTTTAGGTGAACAAGAGGAAAAATTGCTTCAATTATGTAATTTTAAAGATTTAGAAGTTTATAAGGTCTATAAAGACGCTGGAATATCTGCTAAGGATATGGAACATAGACCTCAATTTCAAGCAATGCTACAAGATATGAAAGAAGGAAAAATAAATTATATTGTTGCTTATAAACTAGATAGAATTACCCGTTCAGTTCGTGATTTGGAAGAATTAATATCAGTTTTAGAACAATATAATTGCTTTCTACTATGTGATAGAGATGATGTTAATACTTCTACTGCTAATGGAAGATTCTTTGTAAGAATGCTAACAGTATTATCACAGTTAGAAATAGAAATTGTATCAGAAAGAACTAAATTTGGATTAAATGGTGCAATTAAGTCAGGACATATTCCAGGTCAAAGGCCATTTGGTTATAAGAGTGCTGATGATAAAACAATGATTATTGATAATGCTACTCGTCCCTATGTAGAAAAGATATTTGATATGTATTTAGAAGGGAAAAGTTTTCAACAAATTGCTAATTACTTTAAAAAAAATAATATTTATCCTCAAAAGAAATGGAGAGATACTACTATTCAAAAGATTATAGATAATAAAATCTATATGGGTGATTATGAACAATATAAACGAATTGGCAAACAAGAAAATTTAGAACCAATAGTTTATATGAATGTTGTAGAACCTATTATATCTCGTGCCAAATGGGAAGAATGTCAAAGACAAAAGGAAAGAAATCAAAGAACTTATACTAGAGATAGAATTTATACTTTCTTCCAAAGGCTAAAATGCCCAGATTGTGGAAGAATAATGAAATGTAAAGGTTCTGGTGGTACTAAAAGAAAATATATGTATTATACTTGTGAGCATTGTCATATTAACTTCAATGAGAGTCATGTAGAAAAACTGTTGAAGAATTTTATTTATGATTTATTAGAATATGATATGGCTGTTAAAAAGTTTTTCTTACCTATTCTAGAAGATAAGAATAGTAAAATTGATACAAATTTTATTGATAAAGAAATTAGAAGTTTAGAAAAACAAAGAGAAAGAATTAAACAAGCCTACATTAAAGGTATTGTAGAAATGGATGATTTTAAAGAAGATTATAAACTAATTGAAGATAAACTTGCCAAGTTAGAAGGTAAAAAACTAGAGTTAATTAATTTAGAAACTTTTAATTACTCACCTCACGAATTACTTGCTGAAAGAGACTTAGAAAGAGAAAAAATGATAAGGCTTGATACTTTAAATTCATTATTAAAATCAAAATGGAATGATATGGATAAGTCAGAAAAACAAGAATTTATTTCTAAATTTATTGATACTATTGAAATTAAAAAGGATGATAAAGGAAATTTAATTCTTGAGAAAATTAATTTTAGAAATGGATTTATTAAAGAGTTAATAAGATTTTATGATGCTGGAATATTTGATGTAGCTGTTCCCGTTATGATTAATAATAATGAAGAAATAATTAAAGGTAGTCGAATGTCAAAAGATGAATTAAACAAATATTTAAATAAAATGAATGAATATTTTGAAACTTCTTTTTATGAAATGTACGAAAAAATTGATGATGAAACTAATGAAATAATATTAGAATATCAACCTAAAATTGATGAAAAAATTATTAGATTTGTAGCACTTACCAACTCAAATAATTTTCCAATATTAACAGAAGATATTAAAGATAAATACGGAATTGTAAGTTATAAAACTAATAAATTATTAGAAAGTTAGAAAGGAAATAATAAAATTATGAATATTGAATATACAAAAATTGGTGACTATTTATTGCCAAATTTAACAATAAAAAAACAAGATTATAAACAAATTAATAAGTATGGATATTTAAGATTAGATTATATTAAAAATCATAAAAAAGGATTATATGTGTCATTACTGATGAAAAATGAATTAACAAATCATCTTCTTTCGGTCAGTATTGAATGCTCTAAAAGATACAATATTTTAATGAGTAACTATATTGAAAATGACGACAAACTATCTGAAAAAAGTAAAGATAATAATCAAATTGAATGGGTTAAATTGATGAATAATTATAGAAATATGACTGAAGAAATTATTTTAAAAGAGTTAATCTATGATTGATTCTTTCTATAAGCAAGCAACGGATTTTTACTCCCACCCCAAAAATCCACTATGTAGAAAGGATAAACCTTAATTATGGCGACTACTTCTATTTGGAGTATTAAGAATAATTTAAAACAGTCAATAAATTATATCATTAATCCCGAAAAAACCATCAATAAAAATTATGGAAAAAACTCATATAGTTATCTTGAAACTGAGAATACAGAAAACAATTATAAAAACGAAAAAGTATGTTATGTTAGTTCAATAAACTGCTCTGAAAGAAATCCTTATGAAGATATGCTTTTTACAAAAGAAGAATATGGAAAAACAAATGGGATATTAGCGTTTCATAGTTATCAATCTTTTAAAGAAGGAGAAGTTACTTCTGATATTGCTCATGAGATTGGAGTAAAGTTTGCAGAAGAAATGTTTAAGAACTTTGAAGTGGTTGTAGCAACACATCAAAACACTAATCATATTCATAATCATTTCATAGTGAATTCTGTTTCATTTAAAACTGGTAAAAAGTATAACAACAATAGGACTAATCTAGCTAAGTTAAGACATATATCAGACTCATTATGTGCCGAATATGGATTATCAACTTTAGCTGAAGATATAGGCTACAAAAATACTTACAAGAATAAAGTATTAAGTGATGACTATTATAGAATATTGAAAGAAGATTTAGATAATGTTATTAGTTATTCAGTAACACTTAAACAAGTCTTTGATAGAATGAGAACACTAGGTTATAAAACTTATTCTCATAATGGTATTATAACTATTTATAAAGATAATGAGGATAAGGTTAGAATAGAAAAATCATTTGGTAAAGAATATTCTAAAGATAGTATTAGCAAAAAATTATATTTATCAAGACAAATTGTATTTAAGCCTATATCTCAAAAATCTGTCTTTGAAGAATACTTAAAGACTAATGGAGTGCATAAAGGTATTTATGGCTTATACTTATACTACTGTTATCTATTAGGGGGATTTCCAAAAAAAAATCCTAAGCAATATCTACCATATTCAATTAGAAAAGAGATTACAAAATTAGATGAATATTCAAATCAAATAATATTTATGAAAAAGAATAATATTGAAACAGAAGAAGAATTAAATAATTTTTCTAAAAACAATTATGATGAATATAAAAATCTTATGGACAAAAGAGAAAATCTTTGGAAGCAATATCATAAAATTAAAACTAAAGGAGATAAATCTAGAATACTTTCTGAAATAAATGATATTCAACCTAAAATTAAAGAACTTCGTAAGTATGACAAATATTGTAAAAGCATAAAAGAAAGAGCAAAATCTATACAAACTAATCTTAATAATTTTGATAAAGAGATCCAAAAAGAAAAAGACAATTCTAGGTCTATGTGACTTAGAGTTGTCTTTTTTAGTATTTTAACATAAAGAGATAAAATTATTCTGATTTACTCAATAAATTACTATTTGTTAATTTTTATTTAAAGTATTTTTCACTATATTGTAGTGATTTATCAATAAATTCTTGCATTTTATCTAAATCATTATACATACCATGATTTGATTTTGGAAATTCAATATAATCATATGGCACATTATTCTTTTTTAAAGCATCTATAAGATAAAACTTTTGATTAGTTGGTACACAATGGTCAATCAATCCATATCCCATTAAAGTTGGTACTGTATTTTCATTAACTAACGATGCAGGGGAAATTTTTTCAATATATTCAACATATTCATCTTCTTCAATTTCAAATCCAGTCATCATTTTGATAAATTCACTACTAGTTTTTATCTTATCAACTTTCATAAGTAATTTCCAATCATTAGGATCAAAATATGTTGGTCCTGCAAGTTGAAAAACAAATTTTACTGGTATTACTGAATTGTTGTTATATGCCAAATTCATTGCAAGTGTTCCACCTGCTGATACTCCACTAGATGCCATTCCTACAACATTATATCCCATTTTTTCTAATTGTTCTTTCATGGCTTTTATGGAATTTTCTATTTCTTTATTCATTAAATTTATTGATGCCTCTAATCCATGATTCTGTAAGGTATAATCAACAGTTGCTGTAATATATCCTTTTGAAGCATAAAACTTACACCAAGCATCACCATCTTCTTTAGAACCTGAATTAAAACTTCCACCATGAATAAAAAGAATTAGATATTGTTCCTTATTTTTATCTAAATTGGCTGGAATATATAAATCATAATTATTTCCATTATTATTTTCATAGCTTAAATCTTTATAAATTGTTCCTACTGTGTCATCCCATTTTACTTTTATTAGTTTCATTGGAGCACTTCCTAATAAATTTATTCTTACAACAGCACTTATTGTAAATACAATAATAAATGTGATAACATAAATTAATATTTTAGTTTTTGTTCTCATATTATATTATCCAATAATAATTTGCCACATATTGCTCCAAGTATTATGGCAATAACAATTATTATAATTAAAATAATTATATCTTTTTTCTTCATATACAGCTCCTTTTAAATTTAATTTATTAATTGATCTGATTCTAAATACTTTATTTTTTTCATCATCTTTTTAATATATTCTTTTACAAAGACATACATTTATTTTATCTTTTCTGTTCTTGGATATTCTTTATTTATCAAATTAATCCCATAATCTTTAAGTTCTCCATTTACTGCATCATTTAACCATTCTGCAATAGATTTTTTCTGTTTTTCAAATGGAAGCCACACCGCTGGAGTTGCAATTATTGTGTGAGCAGTTAAATTTCTAGTATCATTATACCATCCAACACCATCCCATATAAATAAACTTACATTTGCTTTTTTAAATTCTGGAATAGTATCTTTTAATGTTTGTTGGTAAATATCACCTTTATCTTCATTAACATCCATAACTCCTGTATCAAAATAATTCTGAACTTTTGCTAAATCTCCATCTCTAGTTGAAGAATCAAATAGTAGATGTATATTATTTCCATATTTTTCATTTAATGCTTTTAGGCAATCTAGCGTAAGATTATTAGTAGTTAATTTATCTGATATGTTTTTTGGAGTTTTCCATACATTTGTTGCAATGCTGTGCCAATCATCATTAAGTAATAATGCTGCATCTACTAATACATTTTTACTTTTAGCATTTGGAAAATAGTTTGTATATATATTATCTGAAAGTAAAGCAGTTGCAAAGCCTCCAGCACTATAGCCTGTAACAACAACCTTATCTGGATTTCCTATTTCTGCTTTTTCTAATATTTCTCTCATCGCTAAAGTATAATTATTATATCCATTATGATAAAGCGTTTTTTCTTTTCCATCTTTATCAATGTATTTAAATTCTCCTGTTCCTGCATGAAAATCTCCAGTTGCATAAGGGAATAAGATCATACTCCAATCCTTAAACGGGCTACCTTCAGCATCACTTGCTAATCCACCCATATTCATAGTTATATTAGCTAGAAAATCAGGTTTTACTAATTTTGTATTATATGTGTCATCCTTTGCCATTTCTTCATTAACACTAACTCCACCACCAGCAAAGTAAACTAACACATTATTTTCACTACCTTTTTTAAATAAAGCATGATAACTATTTCCTTCTGAATCTTTCATTGCTTTATCAGAAACTCTATACCATTTGGTTGTTTTTGGATTTTCTTTTATTTCTGGATATTGTAGCACAAAGAAATATATACATAATAAAATTATTAAAATAAATAACAATATAATTCCTAATATTTTAAACACTTTTTTCATAATCTAACTCCTTTATTTTTCTGTTGGCATATATTTTTCCAAATAATCTTCAACTGTTTGCATCCATTTAATGCTTATTTTATCATCATTTTGAAGACCATGACCTGAATGTAGTAATTCAAAAAATTTATAATCAACATTATATTTTTTGAATGCATTTAATAATCTTTCCGCTGCTTTATACGGTTGAACCTTATCATATGTTCCGTAAGCCACGACACTAGGAACTGTATTTTCATCTATCCACGCTAAAGCAGAAACAGGTTTCATAAGTTCAATATAAGAACCATCCTTAATCATTTCTGGCGTTATTTCAATGCCTCCCATAACCCCAAACAAATCTGCAGCTGCTTTTCTTGAATTATCAGTATCTTGATCTAATCCATAGATGCCCCAATCTTCAGTATAAAAGCTTGATGGACCGACTGCTCCAAAAGTCATTCTGACTGGAACTGGTGACTCATCTTTATCACGATAAGCATAAATCATTGCTAATGTGTGTCCAGCACTTCCTCCTGCTATTGCCATTTCATTTATGTTATACCCATATTTTCTTGCTTCTTCAATAACTACAGGTATAGCTTGTTTAATTTCGTTAGATTGCAATAATATACTCGAATTATTTGTATCAGTTCTTAATGTATAATTAATTCCAACGGCTACGTATCCTTTTGAACATAACCAAGATAATATTCCAATATCTCCTGCCTTATCTCCTGAAGTAAATCCTCCTGCATGAAGATATACAACTAAACCATAATTTGCCTTTGAATTATTTTTTGGTAAATATAAATCAAATTTATTAGCTTTATCTTTTCCATAAGATATATCTTTATAAAGTGTTCCTATATCATCACTCCATTTAACCGAATATTTTTTGCTTTCCTTTGATACAAATAAACTTTTAGAAACAATTCCAAATATGAAAGAAAAAATAAATATTAAAATGCAAATAAATATAAACATATTTTTTTCTCTTTTCTTTTCCCTCATAATATATTACCTCCAAATAATGTACCACCTAATAGCATATTCATAAGAGCACGAATTGCTAAACGACCTAAAATAAATCCTACAATTGCAATAATAAGAATAATGATAATTCTTTTCTTATCTAGCATAATATTACCTCCTTGACTTATTATAAAATTAATGTTATATTTCTAACAGTTGTATTGTATAATAACAATTTTATTTATGCAATAGAAAAACAGTCAACTGTTAGAAGAAAAGAGGTTTTATAACAATGGAATTAAAAAGTGATTTGTCTAAAGAATATATTGCAGATGCTCTTATATCTTTAATGAAGAAAAAAGATTATTCTTCTATTACAAATAAAGATATTACTGATAGAGCAGGTTTATCTCATGTTACTATTTATCGTAATTTTAAAAACAAAAATGAAATTATTAGTTATTACTTATCTTCATTATTTAAAAAATTGGAATGGAGTGATAATAATGACATTGCATATAATATTTTCTCTTTTTTTCAAAAACATAAAGAATTTATTGATTTACTTTATAAAGCTAATCTTCAATATTTAATTCTTGATAATATTTTAGCTTTACATGAATATAGTGTTGAAGATCCTGATATTATAGCTTATTCAAAAGTAACTGTTGCATATTTAATCTTTGGTTGGTGTGATGAATGGTATAAACGAGGAATGAAACAGACTCCTGAAGAAATGTCAAAATTATTTCAGCAAGGAAAAAAGCAATGACTTCAATTTCAATGTCATTGCTTTTTTATTTGTACAATAAATTACTATTGAATGATTAAATATAATTTGATATATGTTTAAATCTTAATATTTTCTTTTGACTATTATACAGATTAAGTAGAATTTGTAAATTTATAAATAAAGATTGCTTTAGTATTTTTTATTATTCATAGTCTGAATAGTAACTTTTTTAGCTATTTTAAATAATTGGCTTGAAAATAAATAATAATTTTTATATAATCTATTTAGTTGATTTAATCAATCTTGGGAGTATAATTTTTCGAATATAAGAAAAGTTAAGGCTCCATTTGAAATCAACTTACGGACTTAAAAGTTCGTGAGTTTTTATTTTATATAAAACTTTAAAGTTCTCTTATCACAGAAAGGAGGACTTTTTTCATGCTTGAATTTAAAGTA
>CAKOHV010000018.1 GCA_934086145.1 uncultured Bacilli bacterium | reverse complement strand
ATTGAATCTTTATCAAAAGTAATTTTAGAATTGGTCCATCCAGCAAGGAATTTACCATTTTCATAAATCGTTGAGCCACCATTACAATCGTTATCATCAGCATTGAAATGATTGCAATAAGTTATTTTAAAGTTCTTAAATTCTAAGTATTGCTTTAAGTATAAAAGAGCTTTCTTATTGCTTTCATCAATTAAATAAGCATCATCATCGATATTTTTACGATCTGAGTACTGTTCAAAACCTAACATAATATCTTTAACATCCACATAAGCAGATGGAACATAACCGATTCTTGCAAAGACAGAATTCTTGGTATTATCACGGCTTAGGTAGTAACGACCATCAAGAAGAGTTTCACTTACTTCAATAGTTTGTTTGTCAACGTATGCTTCGGCCATAACCCTGGTTTCATTAGAAGAACTGACTTTTATTAAATCAGACCTACCAGTAAAATTATCATTTTGAACGCCCCAATCAAAAGCCGTTGTTTCACTCGTTAGAGTAAGATTTGAATCCCCTGTTAATAGACCAAGTTGATTATTTTCTTGAAAGTCATCATACATTGCTTTGTTACCAGTTTCAGTAACGTATTCTATACTTAAATACTCTGCATTTAAGAGACCACGTACACTTATGTTAAAGCCGTTTGAAACAGCAAGTAATTTTTCACGATAATTCTCACCATATTTGCTAATTAAACAAGACTTATCTGTGGCACATTGTTCATCGACATTATAATTAATCTTTACACAAATTTTATTAGCCTTATCTTCATCTATACACTTTTCAGCAACAGTAACACCTTCGTCAATGAAGTTTTCTAAGTCACTCTGATCGAGTGTAAGATCATAGTTATAATAAAAAGTATATGTAGGACTACTCAAATTGTAATATCTATTGTTACCGCTAATATGTATCGATTTAAGTTTTGTGTAGGGAGCTGAGATACCGTTAAATTTTTCTGAAAATTGGTAAACTCCACTTAAATTAGTTGGTGAATATTCTTTTGTTGGAGTCGCTTTTTGTGAATTGATTGTATAATTATCAAAGCTAGAAACAGCCGATGTATGTATCTTCCAATCAACAAGATTTTTATCTTCATTATCATTATCAGAGGTACTAAGTTCTTCATTTGTTTTGACTATTTTTACATTATTAAGAGCTGAGGCCTTAGCAACATAATTAATAGTGTTTACATCTCCACCCGTTCTGCTAGCCACTGTTTTACCTGCGGCTGAGAACTGAAAATAAATTTGATGATTGTTGTCACTATCTAAACCATTATGGACATCACTACTTTTCTTAGTAAAAAAGATCAATTTAATATGCCCATCATATATATCATTTTTTAAACCAAAATATTCCAAGCCATATGATTTTGAGTTATAATCATAATCTGGAATATATTCGCTGGTCAACATATTTTTTAATTGTTCTTTTGGATCATTTAAAAGAGAAAAACCAGAAAAAGGCCGTAATGATTCGCATTTTGAGTCCGAGCACACATAAGCAACCTTGTAATAAATAAATATTTTTTCCCCTTGCAATGATTCATCTTTTCTTTTAATAGTTCGAGTTCCAGAATCATAAAAGTAATTTTCAAAATATTTGCCACTTTTTTCTAATAATTCTAATTCTGGAGGCAAATTTAAAAACATATCTGTAAGGTACCAACCATTTTCTTCGTCTGAAGCTTCGCCATGAAAGTAAGATAACTCCGAAGTATTAATATCTATTTCCCATTTTATAATGTCATCAATCATATTTTCTGATTGAATAGACATATATTTATAGGGATCATTATCTGCAATTTTTTCTTCAACATATGTATTACAATCTTGATAATTTCCCGTCATGCAATAAGTTAATGAACTATTGCTACTATATGCATTGTCTACACTATTATCTGGTTTGTTCATACTATTTCCATCTACTGATATACGGTTGGAGTAGCCCATTTTATAAGGAACTTTAAATTTAATATCTTTCTTTGAAACATTGAATATGTACATCTTAACACGCAAATTATCATCTGAATTAAGGTTATTGTCATATTTATATGGCATTGGACAATAGCCGTCTTGTGGTTTGGCATTAGCAGTACAATTATATCTTGCAAATTCTGGTTGATTTGTGGCTATGCTACCAAATTGATAAGCCTCATACATAGTTTGCATATCAAATATTAGCCAATAATATTCACCATTTTCATTTACCTCTTCACTGCGTAATACTGCAAAAAATTTTTTCAATTTAACACATTCTTTTTCATCAGAAATTGCATTACGACCACAATAAAAAGAATAATCGAGGTAATCCTTGTAACCATCTTTTAGTACTTTTTTCATTTGCATTTGAACTGCTGGATCGGCACCTGGTGAAGAACCAATAACCACTGAAGGAATTAAATAATAGTCTTTAACAAAATTAATCAAATTGTCATTAATATATAGTTGAAACTTTTCTTCAGATAAATCAGTCTCTCCAAAAATTTTAGAGCTTAAATAGTAGTATAATCCACTCGGAGTATGAAAAGCAGTATCAAAATTCATTTCGACATAGTTACCATCACTTTGCCATTTATAGTCAACATTGTATTCGGTATACGATGTTTTTAATTTGGATTGTGCTTTATAATCAAAATCACTACAAGAAGAACATGTTTTATTTTCGGTTGAGACCATAGCGCTTATATCAGGTGCTTGTTCAGTTAAATCATGATAAATAACATTATTTACCATTGTATTATCTTCAGTAAATATTTTTTCAGTAATAATAACTTTCCATTCTTTAACGCCTTTAAGTGATTGATTATTATCCTTAATATTACCAAAGCGAAGAGAAAAATTTTTTATGAAACAGGAATGTTGATAGTTTCCAGCGCTACATTGTTTATTTGATGAATCACTAGCATAATTATAGTTTAAATCTTGATAATATTCATCAAAATCAACCGCAATAACTAAATTATCAGCGTCACTACCATAAACACCACCAGTAGCTGATGGTGAAAAATAAGGAATTTTTTCTCCATCGGCATATATTTCAACATTTTTTAGCCAACCATTTGACCAGTCGGTTGAAAGTCCTATTCCATCACTCATGCCAATTTTTAAAACACCCTTTAATTCGCGTTCACCTTCATCACGATGGTCCGTAATTGTCGTAACAAACTTTTTAATAACGCCTGATGTTTCATTGTCTTGGACTTCTTCGGTTAAGGTATATATTTCATTTTCACTAGGATTAATTTCTTCACCTTTCATCCAGAATTGCAAGATACCAAGGGATTCAAAGTCGATTGATTTTAAATCAGTTGGTTGGTTTTTGATAGTATTAGATAAATTAAATAGTATTTGGTAATTAAATTTAATATTAGTTTGGTCTTTAGTGTTTTCAAATCTAAATTTAAGACGATAACCTGTCTTACCTTCCATATAAATACCACCAAAGCAATCAACATTGCCCGATTTATATAAACGATTTTCCCCTACTGGACCATGTTCGGTACCAACAACGTTGTCAGCAGCTGGAATGATATAAGAGGGAATATCGGTATAATAAATAGTATCTTCATCAACTAAAAGATTGCCATTAGCGTCAAAGAAATTGGTAATGTCATAATTTAAAACTAATTCATCTTCTAAATTTATTCTCACTTCCGGGGGTGAGTTATTCTTAAACTCATAAATGGCATCGATAGGAGTTGCAGGATTAGTTGTACTAACTATTCGTCCTTCTTTATCTTTTAGAGTTAAATAAACATTTAAAGACGTTTCTTCAAGATTTTTCTTTTGATATTCTTGTTTTGTTGTTTTAGTAAAAGATAGGAAGTTGGTTTGCACAAGATCAGTCTTTTTGACTTTTACATAACTAAAGTTAGCGACATTTAAAGTAGTAATAAAACATAATAAAATTAAAGCTAGCTTAGCACGAATGAGTGAATACTTCTTTTTATGTAATTTCTTAATAAAATAAGAGATATTTAAACTAAAAGATATAACCAAAAGAATTAATAAAACAATACTAAATTTACTCATAATACTACACCTACTCTATTTGATAAAAGTATTTATCTTATCTTTACTAATCATATCAAAAATTAGTTTAAATTGCTATCCTTTTATATTGATATCAATTATAAAGATGGTTAGTAATAAAGCTTGGAGCCTTTGGTTTAAAAAGTTTTATAGTATATTAAAAAGCCCTTTTTATGGGCTTTTAAGTTGTTTGATTAATTAGCTATTTTAGGATCTTTGAATGTTCCATCCTCAGTTTTGGAACCTGTTACTTTATACATTATTTGTTTTAGTTCATCAGAGTTTCTTAAAGTAATTTCATAACCATTTTTATTTTGATAACCACTAGAATTTAAGACTCCTAGAATGCTTTCGACTACTTTTTCATAATCAGCAGTTAATAAACCATTATAATTACCATAAACAGCTATTTGGAAACCAAAACCATAATCATTGATAAAGGCTTCGGCACTACCATCAAGATATTTAGTAAAGTTAATTTTCTTACTGTTTTCAAATAATTTATTACGATCATTTTCTTCTTGGTAATTTTCATAGTATGAATCAGAGTCAACGCAATCACCAACAAAACTACAATATTCTTTAGGATAAATACTAACGGAAACATTGTTAGCATTAGTAACAGCTTTAACTTTTTCAGCCAAGGAAGCTTTTACATCATTTAGAAAAATGATATCAAGATATTCATCTTGGACAGTATATAAGACTTCATTTTGATTATATTCAGTACTAGTAACGTTAATTTCACGATTATTAGAATCAGCACAAATTCGAGTAGTAAATTTTTGATTTTGACCATCAATATGGTTTTTAGCTTTCTGACAAGTAAAAGTAACTCCGTAACGATTTTTTAAAGTTTTGATAATAAATTCTTCTTCAGTTTCAGCAATTACTTCTGTTCTTTCCATGAATACGTAATGAAGGATTTGTTCAGGGAATTTCAAGTAAAGAAGATATGAACCACCAAATAATATGATAAAGAAGCCTAGATATGCTAAAGTCTGTAAAGCTTTAACGTTTTCTTTATTAGTAACTAGTTGAGTAATGATATTAGAAATAATTAGACCAATAAAGGCACAAGCAACAGAAGCAATAGCATAATAATCATAATATTCACGCAAATTTTCATCGACAAAGCCGGCGACAACAAAGCAAATAACGGCACTGACAATGCCTCCAATTAAAAGAGATATTGAAGCAGTACATTCTTTCTTTTCTTGCTTGGCTTTAATAAAAGTATAAAAAATAAAGTAAAGCGGTAAGGCTAAAATTAGTAGTTTGTTATAATTAACCATTAAATATAAAATAGCAAAAATAACAAGCGCATTTAGTAAAATATTGAAGATAAATTTACCACTTGAACGTTTAAATTCTTGATTATTTTGTTCTTTAATTAAAGCTTCTTGTTGAAGTTTTTCTTTGGCAGCTTTTTCTTTAGCTAATTTATCATAGTATTCCTGAGGGATTTCAATAATTGGTTTATTGGGAGTTGCACCTTCAGGCTGATTTTTTAAGTTAGGTAGATTAAAATCATCATTGTTATTTTCTGGCATATATTATCACTCTATTCTAAAATTATTATACCATAAAAAATAAAAATAACAGCAAAAACTGTTATTTTAACCATTTATATTCATGATATACCTTTATTAAAATTAAGCTGAAAATAAAGCCAATTAGAAAAGTTAAAAGGATATTGATATCAGCTGTATTAGGATTGGTTATCGTCTCTTCGTAAACTGGTTCAATTGTAATATTACTGGCAGGCATAATAAATTGATTATTTTGTTCACTTATTAAATTTCCATATTCATCTTTGATGATAACATTTTTGATATTATACCCGGAATTAGCGACTGCCTCAAAGGTTATTGGTTCATAGGCTTGAGCAGTATTAGAAATAGTAAGTTTGCCATAAATACTCGTTTTTTGAGTTATATGGAATGTTAAAGCATAGTTGGTAATTGTCTCATTACTTATTAAAGCTAAATTATTTTGAATAACTTTTAACATACGATATTCCTTATCAAGAGGCATGGTTTGGATTAAGTTTCCTTTAAAGTCATAAAGAGCAAGTTCTTTATCGGTTAGTAAAACAATCTTATTATTAATAACTTGAAAATCAATAATTTCTGTAGCTTCATTAAGTTTTTTTTGCCAGATGATATCAGAATCTTTATCTAAAAGACTTATGACTGGTATGTTCATTTCATTAACAGAAGAAGTTACTAAGTATTCACTAGTTAAGATGCTTTTATAATATGAACTATCAATATTTGAGGATAATTTTATTTGATAATAATTTTCTTTAAAAATATTTATTAAATTTTCTTCTGAAAATTCACTGAATCTTTTATTTTCTAAGAAAGTTAAATTAGAATCATAAATAGGAATTTCATTCTGATAAAGTTCACCAGCATCAGTTAGAAAAACCAAGTAGAGTTGATTATCATAGTAATTTAGTTTTATTTTAGAGGCAGTTATTATGTCATTGCTTGATACACTATTTATTAGATGTAAGTTTGTATCAAAATTATATAAGTATAAATTATTATTTTTTAGTGTAACTAAGTAAAATGTTTCATTTATTTTTTGTAAATCATAGACAATGGTATCAGTTAGTTTCTTAGTAGAAATTTTATGATATTCATTATCATAAAGTGTTAAATAGGTATCAGAATCTTTCATAGTTGCAATCAAAATGTTTTTTTCAGTATAAGAAATATGTGTAATGGAATCTAGGTTATCTAAATTAGCAACTGTTTTGTTACCAAGGATTGATTCTTCACCAAGGACTAAGGAAAATAAGGCAAAAAAACTAATAATTGTAAAAATAATTTTCTTTTTCATTTTTATCTCCTATCTTGGTTTTATTATAAGCTAAATATGAAAAAAAGACAATTGGTTTATGAAAAGATAAAAAGAAGAAGCGCGAAATTAAGGCTTTAAGGAAATAAGATTAGTATATAAAAAAATCATTCTATTATTAGTTTTTTCTAATTAATAAGAATGATTTTAAATTATTATTTCTTATGGTAGCGGTCCGCATGCTCAGCATAGACAGCTTCTAAAAAGGCGTTTATATTTTCATTTTTTTCAGAGCACTCTAATTGTTGGACAATTTCATCAAGCATTTTCTGTTTAAGAAGATCTTCACATGCAGAACTGTAATCCCATTCACTTTCGTAATCAGTTTGATTTAGAAAGTTATCTTTGTGAACTAACCATAATTGATCTAAATTATATAGAGCTAATTTATTTCTAATTTCATTTACTTCAACGCTCCAAAGACTAACACCATCATTAACGATTCCACTAATGACACGATTCTTAGCATTTTCATATAATTCATCAAAAACAGGATAATCGTCGTCTTCAAGTTTAAATAAATCTTTTTTGACAAGGCCTTGTTCCATAAAATATTTCTTTATACTAGCACTTTTAGGCCATAAATGAAATTTTTCATATCTTTCAAAACGAGGAATGGCCTTTTTGATGGCTAGTAAAGTCTTGGCTTCGATAGAATTTTCTAATAATTCTTTCTTTTCTCTTTGAACTGAAGATAATAATTGGACAGATTCATCATCCATTATTGAGGCAATTCTTCGAGGTTTTGGCATAACATAGTTTACAACCTCAAATATTTTTTGCGGATCATTTTCGTCAAAAGAGTTTTCTTTTTTATAACACAAGAAATCGATAAACCAAAAACCGGTTTCTTGATCATAAAATAAATTTTTATTTTTCTTTTCATAGCCCATTTCGTATAATTGACAAGAATCACTAGCTAACTTTTGATAATGTTCAAAAGGAATGTTATTAACAAATTCTAACTCTGCAATTGTTTGGTCATATGGTAAATTATATTTGCCCATAGAAGCACAATTCTTACCTTTACTTTTTTCTTGTAGGACATAGCAAACGTCATTATTTCCTTCAATAACACGGGCAATAGCAAGGTGCCTTGGTGTATTAACACCATTCTTAACCTTTTCGGCAACACCTTCCATAACTTCTTCTTCACAACTACGGGCACGACTTTTACACGCTTTAACATATTTTAAACTAACAACGTATTTTACTAAAATAACATCGCCAAAATCAAAACATTGACTTCCCCCAGAACTTACATTTTCCATTTTTTTAGATTGCTCAATGGCATTTTTTATATCGATCATATTCTTTTTTTCCTTTTTTCTTTTTACTTAGATTAATTCAAACTTTCTGACTTAACATTAAAAATTATTTTTTTAGAATCTATATTTTCACGTAACTCATTTTTAGTTAATTGATTCCATTGCTCTTCAGAACCTCCATAATTTATTTCTTCAACATTGTGAAAATATTTATAAAATGAATAACTAACATCATTTGCTTCAAGAGAGGCAGGAATGTAAATATATTTTATACTGCTACTATTAAAAGTACTATCTGGCATATATTTCAAAGTATCAGGTAAAATAACACTATAGACATTACTAGATGTAAAGAGGCTTTTAGAAAAGCTTGTTACAGTATATTGTTCACCAGCTATTTCATAAACAGAACATATTTTTATTCTTTTATCATCTCTTTTATAAGCACTTAGAATTATTTCTTTTCCATCAAAATAATAATCAAAGTCATTAATTGACGTACATTCAGAGGCCCAAGGATTTTTTTCTAACTCCTCTTGCTCTTTTTCATTTGCCGCACCAAGAAGAAAAATTGAGACCCATAAAATAGCTAAAATAATAATTTTATTTTTTTTACTTAATTTTTCCGATTTTATAACATAGTAAGTTATTACAAAAGGAAAAAACATTAAGCAAAAGAAAAAGTATAATAAACCATGTTTTTTCTTATGAGAATTTTTTTTAACATAAGTTGTGCTAACATGATTAGTTTTACTATCAAGGTATTCTTGTTGGGCTTTTAGTCTTCCCTTTTCAAATTCATAACCAGATTGTTCCATATTATCATACTGAATATGCTTTACTTCGTCATCTAATTTGAATTTAGCATGGCAAAATTCACAATTAACATCAACATTATTAGCATCGACTTTTAAGATGGAACCACAATTTTTACATTTTAATTCAATTAATCTCATAATAAGCCCCCTTTACAACAGATATTGAAGCTATTATAGCATGGATATAATAAAGGAACAAAAATTCCTCCTATTTTAAAAAGATAAGTTTATTTAGACTATTGACGGAATAAGTAATTTCTTAGATAAAAAGATAGGTAAAGTAACTAAAAATAAGAGCTTACGCTCTTTCATATTCTTTCTTCTAAAATTCCATTAGTTTACCACTATATACTAAAGATGCTCCATTAATCTTATCAAAATCTTCCGGTTTTATTATATCTGGTAAGTTTAAATTTAGATTAGAACTATCTAAAACATATTTAACAAATTCAGCGCAATAAAAGCATTTTTTACGTTTAATACGTAAATTTAGGGCAACAGCAAATAAGCCGATGAGATTAAATTTATAAGTATCTTTATCTATCTCTATTTTTTTGATAGTTTTTATGATTTTATTATAAGTTTTTTCGCTTACTTCTAATGAATATATCTTAGTAATAGTATTTTTAAAACGTTTAAAAGTTCCGTACTTAGTTGATTCATGAACAAAACCACCTATAAAGGGATTATAAGCATCTAAACGGCCAAAGCTATACATGTAATTTAAATTTTCATCTAATGAAATAGAAACATGCGAATATTTTTTTCTGGTATATATGTTAACAATTCTTGAAAGAAAAGTTCCTGTATACGTTAATACTATATAAATCTTTTTCATAACTACTCCTATTCTTTTAGTATAAAACAGAATATAATTTTATGCAATCTTCCATAAACAAAAAAAACTAATGACTTGGCATTAGTTTTGGGCTTATACTCCTAAAAATAACGTAATATATCTAATCTTGGTTATTTTCTTTTGACATCAATATAACAATCATGACCATTTAAATCGTATTTTTCTGGTAAGTTGTCTTCTTTTATTATTTCAACAGAAAGAGTTTCGGCTTTAATGTATTCAGCAAAAGAAGCAAGGCATTTTTCAATTTGTTCATCACCAGAATAATAAAGGGTAATGCGATCGGCAACATTAAAGTCTTTCGTTTTACGTAATTGTTGAACTTTCGAAATCATTTCACGAGCGATTCCTTCAAGGATTAATTCATCAGTTAAGGCTGTTTCAAGAATTATAAAATTATTATTTTCCATTCCAACATTAAAGCCTTCTTTAGAAGAAATACGAATGTCAACCATACTAGGAGTTACTTCTTTTTCGGTATCGCCTAGAATCATCGTAATATTTTCACCTTTTTGAAGTTTAGCTATTTCATTGGGTGGAAGTTCGGCTAGTTTAGTTTGAAATTCTTTAATTAATGGTCCAAATACCTTACCTACTTCTTTAAAGTTAGGTTTAACTGATAAGTTCATGTATTCATTTAAATCATCAACAAAAATTATTTTCTTAATGTTTAATTCTTCTTCGATTAATGGTAGTAAGTCACTAATTAAGTCTTTGTTTTTACCGTCTAAGATAGCTTCTTGAAGTGGTTGTCTTACTTTAATCTTAGTTTCTTCACGTACGTAACGACCAATTGAAATTAGACTTCTAACTAAATCCATACGTGACTCAATATTTTCATTTATTAAGGCTTCGTTGTAAGTTGGCATATCAGCTAAATGAACAGATTCTTCACCAGTTAACTTAGTATAAATTTCTTCAGTTACATATGGAATAACTGGAGCACATAGACGACATAATCCTTCTAGAACTTCGTATGTAGTTATATAAACACTCTTCTTAGAATTATCTAGTTCTGATGACCAGAAACGATCACGATTACGTCTAATGTACCAGTTAGATAAGTCATCAGAAACAAATTGAGTTATTAAACGAGTAACATTATTTAAATCAAAGTTTTCATATTCTTGTAAAACATCTTTTAATAAACGATTATACTTAGATAATAACCATTTATCTATTTCTTCACGTTCTTCATACTTGACTTGACATTTTTTAATATCAATACCGTCAATATTAGCATATGTTTGGAAGAATGAATATGTATTTTTTAATGGGTTAAAGAATTTAGAATAAACTTCCTTAACACCAGTTTCAGCAAATTTTAAAGGTGTCCAAACTGGTGATACATACATCATGTACCATCTAATAGTATCAGCGCCATACTGCGTCATTATTTGAATTGGATCAATTATATTACCAACTGATTTGCTCATTTTTTTACCATATTGGTCTAACATCATGTCATTGACAACAACGTTTTTAAAACTTGATTCGCCAGAAATAATTGTTGAGATAACTAGTAAAACATAGAACCAACCTCTTGTTTGATCAAGGCCTTCGGCAATAAAATCAGCTGGAAATTGTGATTCAAATAATTCTTTATTTTCAAATGGATAATGGAATTGGGCATATGGCATTGAACCAGAGTCGAACCAAACATCTAAGACATCCTTAACACGATTCATTGTTTTACCACAATCTGGACATTTGATATGTAGTTCATCAACATATGGACGATGAAGTTCCATCTTTCTAACATCAACATCCTCAATAATATCATTTTGAAGTTCTTCTAAAGAACCAATAACGTGAACATGACCACATTCACAAGTCCAAACAGGAAGTGGACAACCCCAATAACGGTTACGTGAAATTCCCCAATCAACCATGTTATCAAGCCAGTTACCGAAACGTTTTTCACCGACATATGAAGGATACCAATTAATTTTTTGGTTAGCAGCGATTATTTTATCTTTATATGCCGTTGTTTTGATATACCAAGCTGGTTTTGGATAACTTATTAAAGCGGAATGGCAACGCCAGCAATGTGGGTAATCATGGGTTATCTTAATTTTTTTGAATAGTTTATCATTTTCTTTTAACCATTTAATAATATCGATTTCAAGGTCTTTATCAGTGACAAGACGTCCCTTCCATGGTCCTTCAGTGTAACAGCCATCTAAGCCAACAGGATTGACAAAACCAATACCATTTTCCTGACAAACACGATTATCATCAGCACCAAAAGCAGGAGCAATATGAACGATACCGGTTCCATCTTCAGCAGTAACGTAGTTATCAGCAATTACTTCGTGAGCACGGCCGCCTTCAACTTTAACAAAAGGCATTAATTGTTCATATTTAATACCAACAAGGTCTTTGCCTTGATATTTTTCAAGGACTTCGTATTCATCTTTTAAAACTTGAGATGCTAAGCTTTCAGCTAAAATAAATTTATAACCTTGAGAAGCCACTTTAAGATAAGTTAAGTCAGGATTAACACAGATAGCAACATTGGCAATTAAAGTCCATGGTGTAGTTGTCCAAGCTAAGAAGTAAACATCTTCATCAACTTTCTTTAAAGGAACAATTACGGTATTAACAGAATCTTGTTCATATCCTTGAGATACTTCATTAGCAGAAAGTTCGGTTCCACAACGAGGACAATACCATAATACTTTGTTACCATGATATAACAAGCCTTTTTCGGCCATTTGTTTAATAATCCACCATTCTGATTCAATATATTCATTAGAACAAGTTACATAAGGATGTTTGCAATCAATAAATTGACCCATCATGTCAGTGACACTGTTAATTTCATCAATATTAATAGCGGTAGCTTTGTTACATTCCTTACAGAAATTTTCAATACCAAATTGTTCAATGTCAGCTTTACTTTTAAAACCAAGTTTTTTTTCAACGTTTACTTCAATTGGTAAGCCATGGGTATCAAGTCCTATTTTTCTTAAAACACGATAACCAGACATTGTTTTATATTTGCAGAAAGTATCTTTAATAGTCTTGGCAAAAACATGGTGAATTCCTGGTTTAGCATTAGCATAGATTGGGCCATCATAGAAAACCCAGTCTTTTTTTCCTTCCCTATTAGCTATAGTTTTTTCTAAGATATTTTCTTTTTGCCATTGTTCTAAAATACTTTTTTCTACTTCATTTGTAGCTCTTTTATCTAGTTCAGCAAATTTTTTCATTTTTCTTCCTCCATTTCAAAATTTAAATCGGTCAGATTATCACCATCAAACCCATAGTAGTCGTAGATACTAGCAACATCTAAGGTAACGGCTTTTTCTCGAGCAATTTCTAATTTATCTAAGCAATTATATACTTCTTCGGCATTTTTTCCTTCAATTTCGATGTATTCAGGAATTAAAGGCCATTTATCTAAATCAATTTCTACTCCATTAAGAATGTATTGCGTACGTTTATTTTGTTGGAAACCACGATTTATAAAACCCAGAGTCTCAAGAAGAGAATTAGTCTTATCAAAATCATCAACCAGAATTTCTAATTCCTTTGTTCCATCGACGGTTTTGGCTTTTAAATCCTTAATAGCTAAAGTTGTTTTAGTTCCATTAGTTCTTAACCTAATCCATTTGTTTTTTCGTTTAGGCTTTAAGTCATAAACGTAACGTTGTTGGAAGGCGCTAAACTTAAATTCTGCTTTTAATTCTTCTAACTTTTTTATGAGTTCGTCGTGGTTTATTTCGAGAACTCGAATTTCATATTCTGTATTCATAGAACCTCCTAAATAAAAAAATTCATAAACTAAAGGACGAGTAAGACCCGTGGTACCACCTTAATTTATGAATTAACATACACTTTATCTCTTAACGCGAGTAACGTTTATTTTTACTTAATTTCAAAATAACACATCAGAAGTGATTCTTAATAAGTTTAGTTTTCAATCTCCCACCAATTGATTGATTCTCTTTAAACTAAGTTCTTATTAACGTCTTCATCAATTGCTTTTTCTTGTAGTATTATACAACTAATTTTTTTTAAATGTCAATGTCTATTACAAGTATTTAGGCTACTTAACCATTTTATTGCCTTTGGAGAAGAAAAATTAGGGGCTTAGGTAATTTAACATTTCTAAAGAAGAATTACCTTTTTATAGAAAAGATGGGAGGTATTGTAATAATTTAAGGATAAGTTTTAACACAGAGTTTCCAACAGGTAATATCCTGAAAAAAAGGGCAAAAAAAGATTGCTAATTGCTTAACAATCTATTAATCCCAAATTAATTCGTTATTATCATCTATATGGAAGCTTTTGCCATTATAATAGCCAACATTACCAGAGCAATTATATCCCTTAGAATGAAGATAATAAACAAAATCGATAGGTTCACTATTACGCCAGTCAATATTTAAGATTTCATTACCGTGACAACCAGCTGTATTTAATGTTATTTTAACAGTATAAGCGATGTCAGACGAACCATAAGATGACTCTATTACTTCGCCTCCATAGCCGCCAGTGGCCCATTTATCATAGATACGATAAGCTTCTTCTTTTGAACTTGTATCCCAGGTTAAACCCTTCTCTTTTAATTGCTTTTTTAAGATTTCATTGTCTTTTTCTTTTTGACTCATCTGGTTTTGATTATTATTAGTTCCATTGCTTTGATTATTACTAGGCTTATTATTAGCAGTATTAGAATTGTTATTAGGCGTAGTTTGTTCACTCCACTTAGCTTTTAAAGTTATATCTTTTTCTACTATGCTATTAAAGTCATAAGTTTGATTATCTAATTGCCATTCGACAAATGTATAACCATCTTTGGTAGGAACTTCTGGTTTAGTTACTTTATTATTGGCTGTTATAGTTTGGGAAGCAACATTTGTTCCACCATCAGAATCAAAGTTTACTGTATAATTTTTATTTTGTTCTTTTTCTAAAAGGGCTGCTTCATCAAGAGTTTTTTGATAATTAAATTTAATTTCTACTTCGATATTACTTTCTTTTTTTAATTCGTTGGTAATATCCTTTTCTATATGATCTATATAATTCCAATTAGTGTTAATTTGGACATTGGTAATATCATAACCTTTATTTTCAGCTGTCTTAGCAATCAAGACGATGGCGTCGGTCAAGGACTTTCCTTTAAAATCGAGATTATCATAAATATTTTTAGCATCATCATTTAAAAATTCAGCCTTAACTATTTCGTTAGTAAATTTTTCACATAAATTTACTTTACCATCTTCATCTTCACATTCATAAAAAGATGATTTAAAAGTTAATTTTACTAAAGGATTGATTTTTACATAAGCAACATATTCCTCTTCTTTAAAAACTTTATCATTACTAGGGGAACCATTATCTTTAGGTCTAAGTAAAACAAAGCAACTTCCACCTATCACGGCTACTAATAAAATAATTGCTACTATTATAATAACTTTTTTGTTCTAAAAAAAACTCTTCATACTAACATCTCACTCTCTTATATATTGTATCATTTAGGAAGATAAAAATATACAATATTATGATGTTTTATTTAAGATAATTATCATTTATAAATTATGATTAGGTTTAAATTAGACAAGGTTTAAAGATAATAAAAAGCGACTTAATTAGAAGTAAAATTAGGACATTAGACCTTTTTAAATAGAGCTAATATGGTATAATATTTTAAGAATGGAGAGAATAATATGGATAAAAATATTTTTCGTGAATATGACATTAGAGGAGTATACCCTAGTCAAATTAATGAAGAAGTAGCTTATACAGTTGGTAGAAGTTATGGATCTTATATTCAAGAAAAGTTAAAAAGAGATATATGTGGTGTAGGAATGGATAATCGTCTTTCTAGTCCACAATTACATGAAAATTTAATAAAAGGAATTACAGACTCAGGTTGTAATGTAATTGATTTTGGTTTAGTTACAACACCAATGTATTACTATGGATGCTTAAAAGCTAATGTTATTATTGGCGTTATGGTTACAGCGAGTCATAATCCTAAGGATGATAATGGTTTTAAATTTAGTTTTGATCATCTAGGAAATGCCCGTGGAGAACAAATTTATGATTTTAGAGATTATACATTTGCTGGCAATTTCTTAAGTGGAAAGGGATCAGTAACCGAATTTGATCCACGAAGTTATTATAAGAGTTTCATAAAAGAACGAATTGATATGGGAAAACGTAAATTAAAAGTAGTTTTAGATTGCGGAAACGGAACAACTTCCCTATATGCTAAAGATATCTATAGTCAATTTTCTAATTTGGATATTACAATGATTTGTGATGAATCAGATCCTTATTTTCCTAATCATCACCCAGACCCAGCTGTTTTAGCTAATAATAGAATGTTGCAAAATAAAGTGTTAGAAGTTAAAGCAGATATTGGTATTGGGTTTGATGGCGATGGGGATCGCGTTGGTTTTGTTAATGAATTAGGAGAAGTTGTCCCTATCGATCAAGCAATGATTATCTACATTAGGTATATAAATGAACAAGTTCAAAATAAAAAGTACCTATATGATGTAAAATGTAGTAAAGCTTTAGAAGATGAAATCTTCAAATTAGGAGGAACACCTATTTGTTATAGAACAGGAAATTCTTGGACAAGATACAAAGTTAATAAAGAAAAATACGCTTTTGGTGGCGAATATTCTGGACACATGTATTTTACGGATAAATGGCCTGGTTTAGATAGCGGATTATATAATGGTTTAAGAATGTTAGAAGTTCTAAGTCATTCAGATAAAAGCTTTTCGCATCTTTTAGATGGTATTAATCATTATTACAGTACCCCAGAAATTAAAGTAAAAGTTACTGATGATTGTAAATTTGAAATTGTTAAGGCTGTCTTAGAATATGTTAAAAATAAAAATTATAAATATATTGATATAGATGGCGTTCGTGTTCAATTTGATGATGGTTGGGCTTTAGTTAGAGCAAGTAATACCGGACCAAATTTGACGATTCGTTTTGAAGCAACAAGTGAAGATCGTTTAAAAGAAATTCAAGATGAATTTGAAGACATTATTGAAGCAGAAAAGAAAAGATTTAACTTATAAATAAAAAATGCTAAGAATAATTAGCATTTTTTTATTTGTACATAATATTAATATCTACATAGCCATTTATACCATCAACTAAGCCATTATCACACATTTGCCAGTATTTGTAAGAACCTTCATAGGAAGTTTGTTTGGTATAATGTGCAAGCCAAATATCACGTTCAGTATCTTGCCATATTTTTTCAAGGTAAGTCTTACTACTATATAGGGCCCCGGTATAACCTTTTTCTTCAACCGTATCGAAGAAAATTTTAGCATTGTTAGTTAAACTATTAAAACTTAATTCAAATTCATTATAGAAAGACCAATTTTCCCAGTCATAGACGATTGGTAAATCAACTTGATAGTTTTTTATTTCATTCATAACCCATAGAGCATCATTGCGGGCATTTTGAGTTGTTTTAGCATAAGTATAAATATAAACACCAACAGGAATTCCTACTTCGTTAAAGCCTTCAATATTCCGTTTAAATTTAGAATCGACATAGTACTTTCCATCAATACCAATGGTTCCACCAACTTTGATAAAAGCAAACTCAACACCCGCATCTTTGACTTTCTGAAAGTCAATTTCACCTTGCCAGCCCGAAACATCAATTCCTATTTTGGTTTGGTCCGTTTTATAATTAGCGATTATATCAGCAAATTTTTGACCATTAAGAGTCGATGAAGCAGAATTTTGATTGGAATTACTTTTACTTGGTTCCTTAACAATTAAAGTAAATGGTTGGGTAGTTTTATTACCACTTTTATCAATAGCTTCAAAAGTTAAATCATATTTACCTGGGGTTTTAGTATCATAATCACCTAAAATATGGCAATCCGGCTTATCATCAAGATCATCAGCACACATTATTTTATCAGTAAGGTCACCTTCAAAGGTTGTTAAAACGGTATATGAATTGCCTAGCCAAATTAAAGGAGGTGTATTATCTATAACTTTGATTTCATACTGATAAGGAACCGTTATTTTATCCTCATTAACGTATTCGAATGAGACCATTTTAGAACCTAAAGAACTAGTATCAATTTTTTTATTTTCAAGAATATCTCCATTGATAGAAGAAATAAAGTCTTGAGCATACACTTCAGTACCAAAAGGAATTTCTAAATCGTCTTTTAATTCAACTAAGATCTTGGCATTAGCAATTTTTCTTTTGATAATATAATTATTTATTTTAGGAACTAAAAGAAGGATGATAAGAGTAAAGATAACAATAGTTACGGCGACTATTAAAAATATTTTTTTCTTTTTTGTCATTAAGGTCAATCCTTTCTAAGTGAATTAATATCTACATAGTATTTATTTGTATTTTCTTTATTAAGATAAACTTTAACTTCTTTTATTTTATTGGTTGTTAAATAATCTTTAAATTCTTTAGAAAATGATTCACTTATGTAAACGTATTTTTTTTGATCGACTGGATTAAAATAACTAGTTCTTAATTTAAACTGATTTTTTTGGGAAGTAACAAAAATATCCTCAATAGTCGTATTAAGAACAATTCCTTTTTCAATAAGTTTTTCTAAGCTATTGGCATCTTTAAAGTTGCGGAAAGTTAAAATTATTTCATAAATGATGGCAAAGATACCTAGAATAAGGATAATGATGGGAAAAAGCAGATTTTTCTTTTTAACAATCTTTGTCGGATTATTTTTTTTATAAAATATAGTTACTTCATCCCCTACTTCGTATTTATGGGAATTCAAAGATGTTGTATCCTGATATTCTTTATTATCAATAGTATATTTTAAGAGATATTGTTCATTATTTTTTTGATATGTAACAGAGATAATTTCGGCTTGGGTTTGTCTTATGTTACTGTTAGCATCTAAATTGTTCTTTAAAATAAATAAGTTAGCAATAATTATAAGGAAGGTTATAAGTAAAATTATTAAACGAAAAATATAATCTATTTTTTCTTTAGACACAGGGATTTTTTTCATACCATCACCATTTTGATTATATAATAAAACATAGAACTTTTAAAGCTCTATGTTAACATGTATTCAATATTAATAATTTTATCATTTTCAGTAACAAACGATAGATTTGTTCCATTAAGGTTATAGACATAAACGTTATCTTGATTGGTTGTGGCATGGCCATAGGTTTGTTCCATTTTTTCTTTGGTATCCCCTATTTTAATGCCCTCGTTTGTGGTAATGTTTTCACTAGTAAACCATAATGATTTTATTTTTTCAATATTGTTTTCAAGGCTGGTTTCAATTTCAAAATCATCATAGGAATAAATACTTATTTCATCATTTTCTTGACGTGAATCATTACTTAGGCCTATGGTCGCAATAACATTAGTGTAATTACTATTTAATTTAATAATAGTATCATGATAGTTTAAATAGTACTCTGTTGTTGGCGTCTTGGCCGCATTTTTTTTATTTTGACAAGCACTAAAGTTTATTGATATTAAAATAATTGTTAGGATGGCAATTATTTTTCTAATTTTCATTAGCAACAACTTCTCCATCTAAACTAAAACTTTTAGCATCGGTAATTTTAACATCAATAATTTGACCAATTTTATCTTGAGCATTGGTAACATTAACTAACTTCATAGTTTCTGTATAACCAAATACTTTGGAAGCATCTTTTTCACTGATACCTTCAATTAAAACTTTGACAATTTGACCAAGGTATTTTTGATTAGCTTGTAAGCTATATTTATTTACTAATTCATTTAAAGTATGAAGGCGTTTTTCTTTGACATCCATGCTTATTTTATCATCGAGTTTGGCCGCTGGGGTTCCTTCACGAGGACTATAAATAAAAGTAAAAGCACTATCAAATTGGCATTCATTAACGACATTCAAGGTTTCATTAAAGTCTTCAGCAGATTCATTTGGGAAACCAACAATAATGTCAGTAGTTATAGCACAATTTTTAACGGCATTTTTAATTTTTTTATATAAAGTTAAGTATTCTTCCTTTGTATAACGACGCCCCATTTTTCTTAAAATTTCCGTCGAGCCAGATTGTAAAGGCAAATGGATGTATGGCATTATGTTATCATACTTAGCAATTGTAGCAATCATTTCATCAGTAAAATCCCATGGATGAGAAGTTACAAAGCGGACACGTGGTATATTAGTCTTGCTGACAGCTTCTAAAAGTTCAGCAAAGGATAACTCATCGGTTAAATCTTTACCATAGGCATTAACATTTTGACCTAGTAATGTGACTTCTTGATAGCCATCTTTAACTAATTGTTCTACTTCAGCTATTATTTCTTTACTATGACGACTTCTTTGTTTGCCTCTAGTATATGGAACTATGCAGTATGTACAAAATTTATCACAGCCATATTGGATATTAACCCAAGCCTTAATAGCAGAGTCTCTTTTATAGGAAATGTTTTCATATACATCGCCTTCACAGGAATAAACATTTATCTCTTGTTTATGAGCATTTCTAATTATTAAATCTTGTAATTCATGAATATTGTGTGTGCCAAAAACGATATCGACATATGGATGTTTTTTCATAAGTTCTTCAACAACGTTCTCTTCTTGAGCCATGCAGCCACAAATGCCAATTATTAAATCAGGATTGTTTTTTTCTTTTTCATGTTTGCAACGACCTAAAAAACCATATAATTTATCATGGGCATTTTCACGAATAGCACAAGTGTTTAAAATAACAATATCAGCCGTTTCAATAGTATCAGTTTCAGTAAAACCAAGGGATTCTAAACGAGCTTTGATTTCTTCACCATCATGAACATTCATTTGGCAACCATACGTTCTTAAAAAATATTTCTGGCCTTTAAACATATTAGAATCATAATTTTGATTTAGTTCAATATAGTTTACTTCCTCTTTGGTCCTTCTTCTAGCATCTTTGATATTTGGTAAATTCATTGACATCATCTCTTTTCAGTAGTTAATTATAACAAATTATCACAATAAAAAAAAGATATTTATGATAAGCTAGGCTTTATCACAACATCTTTTTGTTTCTTTTTTTTCTTTTTTAAAGTAAAGGTAATTATTATGATGATTATTATAATTACAACACCAATTCCACAGCCTATTAGAATAAAGAATTTTTTATCATTTTTCTTTTCGACTATTTCAGGAGTTGATGGAGTTTCAGCAGGTTTTACTTGATTTGCTAAAGATGATAAGACTTCGTTGACACGTTCTGTCACAGAATCATCAACAGCTTCATTAATTACTTTATCAATGTGTTCTTTATGAGAAATGTCACCTGCTCCTTTTATTACGGAATTATTTACTCTAAATATATATAAATAACTATGAATTATAGAACCCTCTTCGGTAAAATCAAATTGAATATAACTATAATTAGCTTGTTCGGTATTATCAACATTATAACTAGCCGTTATTTCTTTTGTAATAACATTCACTGATGAAACGTCAGTTAACTTTTTAAAGGCTTCTTGGGCTTCACTTTCGCTTTGATAGTTGCTATAAATGAATGTTTCATCACATATTATTTCGCCATCTAAACAGGCATAAGCACCGTTTTCATATATATTAGTTTTATATCCTTCTTTATCCATTAGTAATTTAAAATTATATTGGTCAATTTCCGTATATGCAGATACATTTAGGATAAAGGTGGTAAAAATTATTAATAAATATAGTATTTTTTTCATATTTTTTCCTCCTAATTTGGACATATCTGATTACAATTCTGATCTTTAGTAGGGACATAGTCGCTGATGCAGAAACGACGAATATAATAAGTACCTGTGTTGGTACCAGCCGGGTCGATATATTTAACTTTCCAATACTCGCCTTCAGTATCAAGTAAATATAATTGCTCGCCGCCATTCATTGTTAACGTTCTTTTCCAAACAAAGCCGCCGGTCTCATCATCCATATGTAGGTAAGTTTTGGTAAGATCACAAATGTATCTTATAGGACAACTAGAATAACTAGTTTCACTACAGCAAGATTGAGTATTACAAGTTTCTACGCAAGTTTTACTTGCAACTGTGCCATGGTATAATGGACAAGTTTTACCATCATCAGTTGAAACATATTGCCCTGTTTGAGTTCCATATTTAACTCCACCACCACAAATTGCACTACACGGAGCATTGGCATCAACTTGACATGTACCATATGATTCGGTTTTACCACCACAAGCTTGGCTTTGGCTGTCTGTTCTAGTTTTACAATTTTTTGTTCCATCAAGACTTTTTACAACGCAAGTACGACTTCTCGTTTGAGTTCCACCACAACTATCACTACATGTCCCATATGGGCCAAATTCTGTACAGGTTTCTTCTTGTTCACCACCACATTTTTGTGAGCAAGAGATACTATTGTTTTCGATGACAGTTGGACAAGAATCAGCAGTATATTTGTCTTTACGTTTTTGCGTCTTAGTTGAATATTGGGTACCACCACATGCATTAGAGCATGTTCCATAGTTAGTTCCACAAGTATATAGACCATCATTTATTATATTAGAATTAACACTACAACTTTTATAAACCTTATAAGCATTAGATTTTTTAACTTCAGAGATTAAACCAGCGTCATCTTTAACCCAAACATAGTAAGTTATTTCGCCACCATTTTTGTATGATATGCCCGTATTACGTTCTGTCGTTTCTTTGTAATCTTCCCAATTACAAGAATTTACATTATTACTAGTTAACACACACATTTTTTTAACGGCACTAGTTTGATCATTTGCTTTAACAGTTAAAGTTATTGTATTTGTATTATAATTGCTATTTTTACTAGCAACTTTAACGGAAGTTATAGATGGTTTGGTTGCATCACGTTTAAACGTTGTAATACAAGTGTTTGTATTACCTGCTTTGTCTTTAACATATCCTGTATACGTTACACTTGTTGTATCAGACTTTTGTGAAGATTCTGTTGTTGAATAATTTTCTTTTCCATTACTACTTATACCTTTACTAGCAATAGTACTCATTGAATCAGCAGCTGATGCAAAGCTAACATTAACATCGCTTGTATACCAGTCATTGTTACCCTTAGTACCATTTACGCTTAATGAGCAGGTTGGTTTAGTGGTGTCTATTTTATATGTGGCATTACATTTTTTGTAGTTACCAGCGGCATCTTCCACATAACCATAATAGGTTGTACCACTATTATCATTTGAAGAATAATAGGTTTCCGAACCAGATTGACTATCTGATAAATCAATCACGTTTTTAACAACGCCACTAGTCGCATCATTAGCCTTGGAAAATTTTACCGTAATAGGACTTGTATACCAATTATTATTACCTTTTGTACCATCAGCCGTTAATTGACATGATGGTTCAGTCGCATCTCTTTTAAGTGTAATGCTACAAGAACTCTTATTACCGGCATTATCTTCAATGTAACCAGTATACGTTTTAGACTTTGTATCACTAGTTAAGGAAGCGGTCTTAGAACCAGTTGTACTACTAATACCATAGTTTTTAACACCACTATCATTATCTCTGTGAGTTTTAAAGCTTACAGTGACATTGCTTGTATACCAATCATTATTGCCTTTCGTACCACTTAATTGTAGTTCACATTCTGGATCAATATTATCAAATTTAAATGGGCCATAATTAATTGATTTACCATTTTTTCCTTCACTAGTATTACCGGCAGCATCACTTATAGTTCCTTTTTTAATCCAAAGGTAGTAAACACCAGTCATACCTTTAGCAGTTATGGTCACTGATTTTTCATCAGTTGGGCCATTTTCCCCAGTATAGTCAGTTCCTGGAAGAACAACCGTTTGCCAAGTAGATGGTTCGTTATTGCTATCAGTACTCCAAGCATATTCAATACGACTATTTTTACCTAAGCCACTGACTGCATCACGAGCTTTGATAGTAATTGTCTTTTCTTTAACATAACTTGTTTGATTAGTTGGAGAAATACTAATAGTTGGTGGAATTGTATCTACTTTAATATTAGTTTTCTTTTGAGCCTTTGTACCAGCTAATGATTTTACATAACAAATATAATCTTGTCCTTTGGTATCACTTAGTTTAGCTTCTTGGCTGATACCTACGCTACCATAACCAACGTAATTAGAATAATTAGGATTATCTTTACCATTTTGAATTTTAGAAATGCCAAAGTATAAACCGCTGATTCCAGCAGTGCTTGTACGCATACGAGGGATAACATCAGTTATATACCAGTTGCCTTGGCCCATTGTTCCAATATTTTCATAATCACATGATGGTGTTGAAGTATCAACGTTGTTTACTGAGATTTTATTTTTAGGATTAACAGATATGTTTCCGACCATGTCTTCTGTCCAAATATTATATTCCCCAACACTTGGCGCACTATATTCTTTTTCATATTTACAATTTTTGCCATTAGCGTCACATAATTCAACTTTTTGTACTCCAGGGTCATTGTAAGCATTACCGACACCGACATAGAAGCGACGCGCTCCACTACCATTACCATCATCGATTTTAACAATTACTTTTTGAGTATTTGTAACCCAGTCAGAGTCAGCAATGACGGAAGCGGTTGCTTCTTCTTTATCGATACGAACATTAACGGTTCTTGATTTTGTTGTACCATCTTTAAAACGATATGAGACAACAACATTACCATCAAGGATAACACTAGCATCAACATTAAAGACATTGTAGTAAGCATCAGTATTATCAACATAAGTTTTACCAGTATAAACATTTGATGTTTTATTACCGGAACCAATATCCGTCAAAACGACTTGTTTTTCAATAGTATTACCACTAAAGTCAAAAGATGTAGAAACAATCGGATTTGCTTCTCGTTTATTTTGAGCTTCGTCTTTGTAAGTATCGCTGGAAACAACTAAAGTTACGGCTTTGTTAGTCCATGGCAATATGTTGTTAGAATTTGGATTTAAAGCGGCCGCCGTTCCAGTAACACCGTTTTGATAAGCAACCACTTTGATTTTCGTATCATTTAAAGCCTGTTCAGCTAAAGTACAGTTATCTTTGCTATCAATAAATTTAGTTTGAATTTCTCCATTCTTATAACTTATTTCAATCATTTTACAAATCATGTTTTCGTTGTTTTTAGGGTTTTTAATGGTTGATAAACCATTTTCAGCTGCTTCATCAGCAGTTAGGTATCCTTCAACAACTAATTTATTAACAGAAATAGAAGTTGTTCGGTCAATATTGTTTTCTCGAGCCCACTTGGCAGCTGAGGTTTCAATTTGGGAAACCTTGGATTCATAAGCTTTTTGTTTTGATCGAGTCGTAATACCATTATATGCCCCAACAGCAATGACAGATACAATTCCTAAGATGGCAACGACAGCAAGCAATTCAACTAAGGTAAAACCTTTTTTTTTGGTTTCTTGACTCTCACTCGTTTCTTTTTCGCCTCTAGGTACTTTGACTTTTTTCTCAACACTTTTTTGGACTTTTTTCTTTTTCTCGTCTTTAATTTCTTTTTCTTTTATTTTCTTTTCTTTTATTTCTTTTTCCTGTATTTTTTTACGCGTAGATATGGTTTCTTTTGAAGTACTCTTTTTCATTTCATCACCATCTTTATATTCTGTTTACATTATACAATACCACTAACTTCTTTTCAATAAAAAAAAGGTTTAGTAACCCTTTGTATCTTCTAATGATTCATCATTAATAATATAGTCATTAACATCAACGTGACGATATTCATCTTTGCTATCTCGAATATAGAGGTCCTTGATTCCTGCATTGATGATCATGCGCTTACATAAAGCACATGGATTTGATTTCTCAACATATGTTCCGTCATTATAATTTTTACCAACTAGGAATAGTGTTGATTCAATCATACTAGCTCGCGAAGCACTGATGATAGCGTTTTGTTCAGCATGAATACTACGACATAGTTCATATCTCTCACCACGAGGAACTTTTAATTTCTCACGCATGCAGAAATTTAAATCACAACAATTCTTACGACCACGTGGAGCGCCAACATAACCTGTAGAAATTATTTCATCATTTTTAACGATGATAGCACCAAAATTGCGACGAATGCATGTGCCACGTTCAATAACCGTTTCAGCAATATCTAAGTAATAGTTTATTTTGTCTCTTCTTTCCATCTTTTACCACCACTTTTATTATAACAGAGTTTTAAAAAAATAAATATGAAAAAAGTTCTCTTTTCTAAGAGAACTTTGAGAATTTTAAATTATAGCAGCACCACAACTTGGGCATAATGTTGAATCATCAGTTATCATCATTCCACAATTATCACAAAATTTTGTTTTATGAGGTTCTTCATCAGTTGATAATGGAACAAGGCTTGGATCTATTGGTTGATTAAATTGATTTGTCTCAAAACTAGTTGATTGTTGGAAAGATGTTGGAGTTGTATTGTTTACAGTTACTTCAACTGGTGTTGCACTTTGATTTACGATAGAATCATTATTATCTACTTCAACAATTTGTTGTATTTCATCATCAATTGGTAGCACCTCGATTGGTGTTTCAATTTGCGGAGCTGGTGTTGCTTCAGTAATAGTTGGTATAGCATCAACTACCGGTTTTATTGGTTCTAAAGCTGGAAGAACAGCAATTCCTTCATTAGCTTGTTGGGGATTAGAAACAGGTTGAATAGCTGGTTCGACTGGTTCATTCGTTGGAGATACTGAAGTAGCAGTTGGCATTTCAGGCGTTACTGGAGCAACTGTGGGCATCTCAGGAGCAGTTTCAGCTACTGGGTTAACTGCTGACATTTCAGGAGCAGCGTTTTGAGCAACTGCTGGTTCGGTAACAATCGGAGTTGGTGAAGGAACAGGGCTAGCTGGTTCTGGAGTATTTTCAGAAGCTGCAACAACTTCTGGAGTTGTAGGAACTTCTACGTTTACATTGGCAACACTTGGAGTTTCAGTTACAACTGGATTTTGAGGAAGTGTTGGAGTTACTAGTTCAGAACCTGGAGCTAAGCTTGGCGTAGTATCATTAAGTGTTGCATTATCAACTGCTGGCACTTCTGGAACTACTGGAGCTACAGTAGGTGTTGCAGGAACACTTTCTGCTACTGGAGTAACTGCTGGCATTTCAGGAACAGCTTCTGCTACTGGGGGCTCTTTAACCTCTGTTGTGTTTTCTACAGATACAGGAAGTACTGGAGGTGCAACTGTTTCATTTGTATTAGTTCCCTCATCTGTGGTTGGTGCTGCTTTAGCAACAGGAATAACTTGTTCTGGAGTATTCTCAGGAACCGCAACAACTTCTACGTTTACGTTAGCAACGCTTGGAGCTTCAGCAACTACTGGATTTTGAGGAAGTGTTGGAGTTACTAGTTCAGAACCTGGAGCTAAGCTTGGCATAGCATCATTTGGTATTGCATTATCAACTACTGGCACTTCTGAAGCTACTGGAGCTACAGCTGGTGCTTCAGGAGTGCTTTCTGCTATCGGAGTAACTGCTGGCATTTCAGGGACAGCCTCTGCTACTGGGGTCTCTTGAGCAACATTCGGAACTACTGGAGCCACATGATTAACTGGTTCTATAGTATTTTCAGGAACCGCAACAGCTTCTGAGGTTGGAGGAACTTCTTCAACTATTACGTTAGCAATGTTTGGAGTTTCAGCAACTACTGGATTTTGAGGAAGTGTTGGAGTTACTAGTTCAGAACCTGAGGCTAAGCTTGGCATAGCATCATTTGATATTGCATTATCAACTGCTGACATTTCAGGAGCAACGTTTGAAATACCTTGTGATTCGAAGGCATTTGGAGCTTCCGAAATAACAGGGTTAACTGGTTCGGGAATATTTTGGTTAAGTATAGGCATTTCTGGAGTTGGTTGAATAACTGGAGTTGCAGGTGTTCCATTAGCGAAAGCTGGTAAATCAGGAACCATCTCAGAATTTGGTTGAATAACTGGTGGTACAATTGGTGAAGCCTCGTTCAAGGGACTTGATTCAACATTCATGTTATTCATAATTGGGATTACAGGTTCAGGATTTATCGTTGTTGGTTGCACTGGTGTAGCATTAATAGTAATTGGTTCAGCTGAAGATGGTACAATATTTTCATTAAATTGTTTTGGAGCCATAGTTGGCATTTCTTGTTCTTCTTCCATAATTGTGTTCCCTACAATATTTGTTATTTCATCATCTTTAGTAGAACCTCCAACAAAAATCTCTTCTGGATTAACATTCAAAGCAATTTGTTGTTCAACAATTGGTTTAGGATTATCGATTAAAGCAGCAGTATCCTCAACAGCTGGAATAATATCAGTAGCATTTTGGCGTTCAAAATCAATACTTGAGCTTTCTTCTGTTTTCAAAGAAGGATCAATTACAGGCGCAATAGTCCCACTTTCATTGATTGTTTGAGCTGGAAATGGTTCATGAACGACTGGTGTTGGCGCAACCATATTAGAATTATCAATTGGAGTTGGGGCTGGTTGCTGAATCAAATCAGCTGGCGTAGCATTAAAAATATTATCAAAGTTAGGGACTTGAGCTTCAACTGGAGCTTGAGGAACTTGATTAAAAGCTGGAGCTGTTTGTGATTCCATAAAAGGATTATTTTCCAACATATTAGTTGTACTTATACCAACTTGGATATTTGATGTTGCTGGCTCTTGAGGCATCATTGGTGTCATTGGAGCAGGAGTGTTTACAGAGGTAACTACATTTAATTCAGGTGTCATTACAGGTTGGGGATTTTGACCATTTGTAATTGGTTGTACTTCTGGAACTGCTGGTACATCAGGAGCAATTGCTGGCACTGGAGAGCCTAAATTTCCTTGGCTTTCTTGATTTACTACAGGTGGTTGTGGCGGAGCAACTGGTGTTACTTCTACATTTTGTTGTGGGGGAACTGGTGTATTATTAGTAGCAGTCTCCTTGTTTTCTTTCTTTTTAAACATATCTAGTATTCCCATGGGAATCACATCCTTATCTCTATTTTTACTATTCTATATTATTATAACATAAAAAAAAGGTTTTTAAACCTTTTTTATTTTTAGTAAAAAATTAAAGGATTATTTTCACGATTTTCGTACTTTATGTAAGAAAAAATCATCTTTTATTTCAGTGTTTAAAATGATTTACGATATTTTTTATTTAGTATAATCAGAAGTCAATAATTTTATTAATCTTTGATTTGGCAAGATATCAAAGTTTTTATACACCATTTATGATACAAAGCAAAAGACTCGGTTGTAAAGGGGCCGAATCTTTGTTATTCATTTTTTCTACCACATATAGGACAAAAATTGCTTTCTACTACGTGACCACAATTGGGACAATAATTATCTTTATATTTCATTTTTCTATTAATTGAAGATATTTTTTTAATTCTTTTTAATACGTATATATACATACAAATTACAAATATGAAAAATAATACAATGAATATTTCTTCTTGAGTAAATAAACAATAATCATATACTCCATGAGCGATAGTTGGTACTAGGATACTCAAGATAAGATTTTTAATTTTTATATCTTTTCGATTATTTAAACTACCTAATTTGGATAATCCTAGATAATATCCCATAAGAACTCCATCACAAGCATGGCCTGGAACAGCTAAAACGGCTCTAAGAAGTCCCGTTCCTATACCATTTTCATAAACATATAATAAATTTTCGAAGCAAGCAAAACCTAAAGCTACAAATACACAATATAAAATTGAATCATAAAATTCATCAAAATCCTTATCATTATAAGAAATCTTATAAGCGATAATCCACTTACAAAATTCTTCAACCAAAGCAACACCTATAAAAACTTGGATAAACAATTCGACAAGATTTAAGTCGGTTTCATCGGCTGAAAAAATTGGAAATATAAGGTCAAGAAACAAACTAACAATTAATACGAGAAAGCAAGAACCTATACCTCCTAAAAACAATTTTATTAATAATTTTGTAGGTTCTTTTTGTCTATCCTTTTTATAAACGAACATTCCAATAAGGAAAACAGGTAGAACAGAAACGACAAAAAGAATTAGTTCATTAGTCATCATAATTAAATTTTAATGAATTAGTAACTATATTATGCTCTATAAAAATGGTTTGGTTTGGGTTATTATTTGTATCACTCTTGGCAAGATAAACTGTTTTAGTTGTAATGTTGGTTGATAAATTATTGTAACTATACTGACTATCTCCCGTATCTTCGCCGGATGCAATAACAAAACCAAGGAAAAAATAAAGCAATGTAATTATAACTACTGGCATTATGGTTGTTCCGCCTTTTTGATTACATATTAGCATTAATTGTTCCGTTGTTTTATCGGGATTTTCGGCTTTTATTTTATTAACTTGCTCTTTAACATGCTTTAAATATAGAAATTTAAAGCGAAAAGCAATAATAATATTGGCTAAAAACTTAATTACTGGGGCTAGAGATGATAAAAACAAATTAGCAGATATATTAACAGTAAACCAAATAAAACCTAATAGCCACATTTTTCTATACAAGACGTAGAATAAACCGAAGAAAAATGTCAATAAAGAAAAGCCTTCTTTCAACCCAGCGGCATTTTTACCAATGTAAGAATCGATAAAAACAGCATCATCAAGCGTATAGTTTTGAGATGGCATATTATTTGCTGGCTGTTGAAAGTTTGGTGCTGCCTGAACCTCTCCCGCTTGTTGAATGTTGACAGCTTGATTATTGGTTGGTGGCGCTGGTTGTGTGTTGTTTGCAATATTATTTTGCGGCAAAGCTACTCTTGTACCACACACTCTACAAAAAGCTTCGCCTTGGTTCACCTTAGAACCACAATTTGGACAATTATTCATAAATACTTCACCCTATCTTAATTATCATTATAACATATAATTGATTAAGTTCCTTTTATTTTGAATAAAAGCAACTAATTTTCTAAGTTTTGTTGAAAAATAAATAATTTTTTTATGTTCTACCTTTATTTTATGTTGGATTTTTTCATTTTGCTTTTTATAACAAAAACTTCCTTTGGGAAAATATTGATGATTTGAACTTATTTGCCAAGGAAGAAATTTCATAGATTAAATAAATATAAGTAAAAAGGCGATTTAATTATTGTGGTTTGTATTCTATAGAAAGAATATCCTTTGCTTATTGTATTTTTTATTAATTAATTTTCAAGAAGAAATTTAGTTTAATAATCTTACTACTCTTAATTGGGATTAAATTTTTAAAATTATTTGGTTATTTGGGCAATCACAAGTATCAAAATGATAACTATAATAAACAAAATAATAAAGTAACTAATCAGTGATTTAAGATTTAATTTCTCGGTCATTTCTTGAGATTTGGAAGTTATGTCTTCTTCTTTAGTCCATGTAGAAGTATGACGATCACAATGGTAATATTCCGTTAGTAAATTATCATACGTAGTGTATTCACACTGGAATATTTCGGCACGGGCTTGTTTCTTTGGTGATAATTCTTTAAAATCCTTTTTACGGCTATTGATGTACATTCCTTTTAATTTGTCTAAATATTCGACATTATTGTATTTAAAATCTTTCATTCCATAATCATCACGATAAAAATATTCAACTGATTTACCAACACTTTTTAAAGTTATTAGCATAGCTTGAAAAAAGTTTAGGTATAATAAATAATAAATATCATCGATTGGTGAAAGCGAAATAGTCAAAACAGCGTCGGCGTTTACTTCTTTTAAAATTTCGTTAAATTTTCTAGTATTGTCATTGCGACCACCTGTTTTATAATCTTCTTCATGGTACTCTCCAACATTTAAGCAGATATTAGCATAAGCTGTATATTCTTTATCTTGAAGAAATTGAATTTTAAAATCTAATGCTGTTTCAAAACCAATTTGGGGATTGCCTTCAATTGGGCCACTCATTAAAGTAACTTGAAAATTTTTATTGTTATCATTTAGATAAGTAACAGCTTGCGCAATTACATCATTATTAAATTTTTTTAAGTTTACTGGTATTAAACCTGATAGTGTCATATAAATCCTCTTCTAACTTTTAACAATAGGTACTATATCATAAAGTATTTAAGTTATCAAATAAAGTCCCTAAGCTAATAGATAAAGATAATGTTATACATAAAATTAAAATGGTACTGGGAAATTATTCAGTACCATTTATCATTCAATTATTTATTTTTAGGTCTAATAACTTCTTTACCACCCATATATGGTTGTAAAACTTTTGGTATTTTGATTGAACCATCTTCTTGATAGTTATTTTCAATTAAAGCAATTAAGCCTCTTGGAGTAGCAACAACAGTATTATTTAAAGTATGTAAGTAATATGTTCCTTTTTCACCCTTAGTACGAATGCCTAAACGACGAGCTTGAGCATCACCTAAAGTTGAGCAACTACCAACTTCAAAATAACTTTTTTGACGAGGACTCCAAGCTTCGATATCACATGATTTAACTTTCAAATCAGCTAAGTCCCCACTACAGCATTCCAATTGACGAACGGGAATATCCCAACTACGGAATAATTTAACCGTTAGTTGCCACATTTTTTCATACCATTCCATTGAGTCTTCTGGTTCACAAATAACAATCATTTCTTGTTTTTCAAATTGATGAACACGGTATAAGCCACGTTCTTCTAGGCCGTGAGAACCGCCTTCTTTACGGAAACATGGAGAATATGAAGTCATATTAATTGGTAATGACTCTTTTTTGATGATTTGGTCTTTAAATTTACCAATCATACTATGTTCAGAAGTACCAATTAAATATAAGTCCTCCCCCTCTATTTTATACATCATTGCTTCCATTTCAGGGAATGACATAACACCAGTTACAACATCACTATGAATCATAAATGGAGGAATAGCATAGGTAAAACCAGCATCAATCATGAAATCACGAGCACAAGCAAGCATTGCTTCATGTAAGCGCGCAATATCACCTAATAAATAGTAGAAGCCTTCCCCACTAGTACGGCCGGCAGCTTCCTTATCCATTCCGTTAACACTAGCAATAATATCAGCATGATGAGGAATTTCATAACTTGGAACAAATGGTTCACCAAATTTTTGTACTTCCACATTTTCAGAATCATCTTTACCAATTGGAACTGATGGATCCATAATATTTGGAATAACCATCATACGTTCTTTTATTTCACTAGTTAGTTTTTCTTGTTCTTCTTCTAATGAAGCAATATCTTGAGCCATTAAGGCTATTTCATCTTTGATTTTATTAGCTTCGTCAATTTTTTTATCTTTCATTAGTTTACCAATTTCGCCACTCATCTTATTTTTTTGAGCTTTTAGGCCATCAGCTTTAGTTTGTACTTCACGAACTTTTTTGTCCATTTCATATACTTCGTCAACTAATGGTAATTTTTCATCTTGAAATTTTTTCTTAATGTTTTCTTTAACTAAGTCTCTATTTTCTCTTATTAATTTAATATCTATCATATTATGACCTCTTTCTAATATTGTTTGCCAAAATATATTTTGGTAATAGCCTTTTTACCACAGCAAATGCAATTGCCATCTGGTTCATGATTTTCTAAAGGGATGCAACGTGATTTTAAGCCTAAATCATCTTTGATTTTATTTTCACAAGCTACATTACCACACCAGTTTACAAAGCCAAAACCGCCATGTTTTTCGGACATTTCTTTTAATTCTTCATAAGTATTCAAATTATAAATCATGCTATCACGACGTTTTAAGGCACGATTATATAGATTATTTTGAATATCTACTAATAACTCTTTGATAGTTGGTAAAACATCATTTTTATCAACATTAATTTTTTCTAGGGTATCTCTTCTAACTAGAGTTACATGGTTTTGTTCCAAATCTCTTGGTCCTATTTCAACTCTTATTGGGTAGCCTTTAACTTCCGCATTAGCAAATTTGAAACCAGGTGATTTATCTGAATTATCGACAGTGTAAGTTATTTCTTCATTTGTTAAAGCTTCTGTCAAATTATTGATTGCTTCTTGAACTATTGGAGTGTCTTTTATAGGAATTATAGCAATCTTAATAGGAGCAATTTTAGGTGGTAACACAAGGCCACTATCGTCACTATGAGTCATAATTAAGCCACCAATCATTCTAGTTGTACTACCCCAAGATGTTTGATATGGAGTTATTAGTTGATTGTCTTGACTTAGGTATTTTATATTAAAAGCTTTAGCAAAGTTTTGACCAAAATAATGACTGGTTCCATTTTGTAAAGCTACTCCATCATACATCATTGCTTCAATCGTATAAGTTTCCTCGGCCCCGGCAAATTTTTCCTTATCGGTTTTTTTACCAACAATGACTGGTAAAGCTAAATAATTACGTTGAAAATCTTCATATACTTTTAACATACGCATTGTTTCAGCGCGTGCTTCTTCAGCTGTTGCATGCATGGTATGTCCTTCTTGCCATAGTATTTCACGACTTCTTAAGAATGGACGGGTTGTCTTTTCCCACCTGACAATAGTACACCATTGATTATAAAGGAGTGGCAAATCACGATAAGATTTAATAATCTTTTTAAAATGTTCGCAGAACAAAGTTTCACTTGTCGGTCTAACACACATTTTTTCTTCTAATTTTTCATTACCACCTTGAGTAACCCAAGCTACCTCTGGGGCAAAGCCTTCAACATGGTCTTTTTCAACTTGAAGAAGGGATTCAGGAATAAACATTGGCATTTGAACATTTTGATGACCAAGTTTTTTAAATTTTTTATCTAAGACATTAACCATATTTTCCCATATAGCATAACCATATGGTCTAATAATCATACTACCTTTAACCGATGAATAATCAACTAAATCGGCAACTCTTACAACGTCAGTATACCATTTAGCAAAATCTTCGTCTCTTTTAGTTATCTTTTCATTACTCATATAAACAATTCCTTTCTTGGAGATAATTTTTTATTCTAATTAATTCTGGAGTGTATTTTTTTTGAAGACGTTCTTGTTCAGCTAATGTTAGTTTCGCCAATCTATTAGGTTCAAGATTATCTGTCATGTCCGAATATTTCAGTTTTATCGCTTCAAGATTCGATGATGATAAAATTTTGGTGATGTATTCATCGTAAGTTAAATTACTATCATCTGGCCTGGTAACGATGAAGACAATATCAATAATCGTTTGCGAGAATCCTAGGACTTCTAAATCATTTAAGGTAAATCCTTTAATATCTTCGAGAATATCATGAAGTAAACCCGCCACTTGCGTCGCTGGATTCTTTAGCTTTTGACTTACACGAAGTAAATGGTTTAGATATGGTTCACCAGCTTTATCATATGTTTCAGCAAATAAGATAGATACTAGTTTATAAGCTTTATCATACTCATTAGATATTTCTTTTATAGTCTTTATTTCTTCAGAACTTAAATAGTTTTTCATCTTTCCTCCACATAAAAAGGATGATACATAAGGAGTGCTTTGGGCACGGTACCATCCTTTATTTTACTTTATTGAGATAACGGTTTTACCCGGCAGGGATTAGCTGCTCTAGGAAGGAGATTCGTTTAAAATACTAGAGTTACTTGCACCAAACGTAACTTCTCTAAGCTAGATTTTTAAATTACTAGTCTTCCTTAATCGATTTCTTTCTTTATTCTAAGCTTTTTTTTTCGTAATGTCAATTTATATTTCAACATTACTTATCGCATAGATAGCAACTGCTATAATAAGTAAGGTGATTATCATAACTACTACAACAGCAACCGTTAAAGCAATACTCCCCTTATCATCCGTATTATCAAAAGCCTTGTAGTCATAGCTATCTAAGTATGGGGAAATACGATAATTATAGTTATTATTATTTATAATATATTGACGATTGTCTTCTTCACTATCTGGTGAAACACTCTTTTTAAATGAAAGTTCCTCTTCTAACATTTTATAGTTACGAGTAAGAATACTAACATATTTTTTATATTCTTCAAATTCAAGATGTTCTTTTGTCAATTGTTCAATTAAAGCTAATAGAGTTGGTCTATTTTCGCTAATTAAAGTACATAATTCTTTTACTTCTTGATAATATTTAGTTATTAAAGTATGGAGTAATTCTTTTTTGGAAACAATAAAGAAGTTACATAGTGTTTCATCATCCTTTAAATCAGGTAATTTAGTAATACTTTTATTAAAAGTTGGAGCTAAAGTATAAGTATATGTTTTATCATTCTTTTTGATAATAATACCATAATGAGTTAGCTTATTATTAAGGCTATTGGTAAATATTTCAAAGATTTTTAAGTTTAAATATTGTTTTTGTAGCTCAGCAACGTTAGTTTTAGTAATGTCAGGTAAGGCAGCAAATAGTTTAAGAACATACTCGATATTATCTTGATAATCTTTTTTAGTTTTAGCTCGTTGTAAGCCTTTTTTGATTAATTTATCATGATAAGTTATTAGTTCATTTTTTAAAGTAAATTTATTTGATTCTTCTTTAATAAATTGTAAAGTTTCTTCAAAGTTTAAGAAAGTTTCTTTCTTAGAAGCTAAAGCTTCGTTTAAAATACCGATAGGTTCCATATCTTTAGAGAAAATGCGATATGTTTTAGCATATTTAATTCCTAAAAGATAAGCTATGTCACTCATTATTAATTCATAATCACTTTGTAAGGAGTTGCCCTTTTTATAACCTACTTTTTTATTATTGATAGTAACAATAGTTAAGTTAGGGTTTAGAACTGTTTGATCTTCTAAGTAAGCTTGTTCTAGGATTTTAGCGCCTTGATCATATGATAAAAGATAACAGTTATTCCCTTTTTTTAAGGCGTCTATTTGAGCTAAATAGTATTCTCGTAAGGATGCTAAATGATTATTGTGCGAAATTTTACGGGCTTGGTAAGAAAATTTATTATCAATTAGCGCATACAACTCTTCTAAAGGCTTATCAGTACTAATTAAATTATCAGCTAATTTTTCAATTTTTTCTGCTGAATATTTTTTATTAAGTTCTTTAAGATCTGCTAATCTTTTTTTTATATATTCAATAACTATTTTTTTCTTATCATACATAAAATACACCTACTATCTTTATTATTATATCATAAATATCCTAATTTATTTATACCTTAATTAATTTAATGATTTAAAAGGAATTAAAGAAAGACCAACCTTCCCGATTATATCTTGTTCTTTGATAGTTCCAATCGGCGTATGACGGCTATCTAAGGAAGATGAACGATTATCGCCAAGGACAAAGTATGAATTTTCGGGAACGATGTAAGGAAAAGGAATGTCAACTTCGCCAAGGCTTTTATTATTAAGGTAAGGTTCTGTTAATTTTATGTCATTGACATAGACCGTTCCATCTTCCTTTATATCGACTTTATCTTGGGGAATGGCTATGATTCGTTTTATCATAATGGCTTGCTTGTGTTTAAAGGCTATTATATCCTGGCGTTGATAAGATGTTTGATATGATAAAACATAAGCATTTTCGACCAAGGTGGGATTCATACTATTCCCGACTATTTTGTATATGCGGAGATGAAAAAAATAAATTAGGGCTAAAATAAAAACAAGAATAAGAAAGGGAATGACATAAAATAAAATTTCTTTTTTGGGTTGTTTCATATATTTTTCCTCTATTTTAGTTTATCATGAAGAAAGAATTTAAGGAGTTATTTTAAAAATGTGGTAGACATTCACTTAACAATTAAAAAAGCTTAATTATAGTCTTAAGCTCTTTTAGTTAGATAATTCATCAATTTTTTTTTGCAGTGCTTTATGGGCTTGGTTTATTTTGCTTTTATCAGCCTCTTCTAGTTTATACCAGCCATTATTCCAAGCTATTTCAAAGGCTTCTTCTTGTAATTCTTTGACAGTAGTAAAGATATCATATAAATCTTCATGTAATTTAGTATTGCTTGCTTCTGTTAAAGCTAAGCACATATTTTTAGTTATTTCTTTTTCTGTACATAAGATATCATCAAGATAATCACGGTCATTCATGTCAATAGTTTGGGTTACACTGGTTTCTTCACAACATACTTTATTAGCCATTTTATGCCTCCTAATCTAAAATTTTTAAGATTTTTTCACAGATTTTTTTATGCTTTTTGTAAACATCTTTCATAAATGAACTAATGGTAGCATCTTCGATAACACTCATGTAAGCATGGGCTTTCTTGCATATAACAAAATGCCAGTTAAACATATCTTCTAAGTATGAGAGATCCTTAGTCGAAAGCATATTAGGAACTTGTTTCATTTCATCCAACCTTTCTCATTTTTAGTATTGTTATTTTAAATAAATTTATACTAAAAAACTTCAAATGATAATATTGATTTATTTTTTTATTTATTTTAAGCTATATATTGAAGATAAGGATGGTATGATGAAAATACGAAGAAAGGATTTTATTGTCAAAAAGGAGAAGAAAAAGTACTCAATTAAACAAATTTTGTTAATTTTATTAGGAATTACGTGGATGATTAGCAGTTTGGTGGCCTGTTTTGTTGTTTACCAGATTAAACCAATATATTGTATTATTATTTTTGGCCAATATTTTTTGATTTTTGGCTTACTTTTAGTCTATGCCAAAAATATTTTGGGGTGGTTCTTAAGTTTGGTCGGTTTTCTTTTAATAGCAGGAACTATTTTGGTGTTAACGCCTGGAATTGACCGGATAACCTTTACAAAAGATTTTATTATGGATTTAACTTTGGCTTTGGTATTGTTTTTTTTAGGAATTGGGTTTATTTTTGGACCTAAATTAATATGGGGTGAAAAATTAGGATATGGGAAAAAAGTTAAAGTTGATGGAAAAGTCGTAAATTTTAAAAAAGCTAAGCGAGAAGATGGTTCAATCGTTAGATTGGCAATTTATGAATATGAGTGGCAAGGTAAAATTTATACTTATCAAAGTCAAGATGTAATGGATGATAAAGAATTGAGTGGCAAAGAAAAGAAAATTAAAATTTTAGTTAAAAAACCTAATATTATTATTGAAAATGGTTTGTTATTAAATTGGGCTTTACCTACGTTAGGAATTTGTTTTATTATCGGAGGAATAGTAACGTTAATGGGAATCTTTATAATGACTGGAAAATAAAAAAAATGTAAGACATTGATATGAACCCCAAAAGTTGGACAGTTTATAAATAGTTTCTAATTAGAGGATTGTAGCCTGTAATTTACAGGAGACAGTCCTTTTAATTTCACTTTAATTCTATCATAATTATAATAATTAATATAGTCATCTATAGCTGTAATTAATTCATCTAGTGTTTTATATTTATCTTCTTGGCCGTAGAACATTTCAGTTTTAAGTAGTCCAAAAAAGTTTTCCATCATACCATTATCCATGCTATTACCTTTTCTAGACATGCTTTGTTTTATCCCTTTATTTTTTAATCTTTGTTGATAGGATTCGTGTTGATATTGCCATCCTTGATCTGAATGAAATATTAATCCGTCAAGTTTATTATTTTTATTGAAAGCTTTATTTAACATATCATTTATTTGTTCTAAATTAGGCGATTTAGAAGTATTATAAGATATTACTTCTCCATTATATCCATCTAGAATTGGAGATAAATAACATTTCTCTCCACGAAGATTAAATTCTGTAACATCTGTATACCATTTTTCGTTTGGATTATCCGCACGAAAATTTCTTTCGATTAAATTATTAGCAATTTTACCTATAGTTCCTTTATAAGATGAATACTTTCTTTTATTTCTTTTTAATGGCTTTAATCCTAATTTTACCATTATTCTATAAACTTTCTTGTGATTTACATTATAACCTTGATTTCTTAATTCTAACGTAATTCTGCGATAACCATATCTTTCTTTATTATTAATAAAGATTTCTTTTATTTTATCTATTATTTCTTTATTTTTAAAGTCTTTATCTTTTTTAGATAAAGTATAGTAATATACTGATTTGGCTAAACCAAACACTTTTAGAAGAATCATTAATGGATATTTTAGCCGAAGTTCATTAACAACACTTACTTTTTCTTTTGTTGTCGATTCTTCCTTGCTTGAACAACGGCTCTCAATTTTTTTGAGTATTCAAGTTCCGCTTTTAAATATAAATTTTCTTCTTCTAATCTTTTTATTTTTTCTTTATCAGTTTCGTTTTCTTTTATCTTTGTTACCTTTGTCATAGTTGACCGTCCTCGCTTTCGTTCAACTATATTATAACCGTTTTCTTTATATTTTTTAATCCAATTTGCTAACATTCCTGGACTAGATAATCCTTCATCAATTGCAACAGATAGAAGGGATTCGTTATTTAATAATACACGATTAATAATTTGCTCCTTTTCATAAGATGCAAATTTTCTGTTTCTATTTTTTCTTAAAATATCATAACCATGCTTATCTATTAATCTAGTTAAATATTCAACATTAG